>JBBSJC010000001.1:0-52781 GCA_038257655.1 Polyangiales bacterium
TCTCAGGACGAATCAGCTCGAGAAAGTTCTCGAACACGTTGTTGATCGGCGTGCCCTTGTCGGCCGCATCTTGCCAGTTGCGCAGCTCGACCCAGAAGCGTGACGGGTGCCAAGTGACGCCGTCGAAGTTGAGCTTCTGCAGGTCGTACTCTACGGCGGTGTTGGTGGCGGGAATGATCACGCCGATCTTGGCCCGCGTGCCGATGTAATTCTCCATAAGAAAGCTTCCTCCAGGCCCGTTCGTAGCCCACGTCGCTCCAATCTCAACATCCCGAACCAGACGCGTCTCAGCATCGCGCATCAAAGACGTCTCATGATCCCGAAGCAAACGCGCCGAATCTGCAGGGACTGCCTGCGAAAGACTGCGGCCATGGGTTAGGCTGCGCGCCATGATCGAAGGCGACGTACGCCCACCATGAACAAGAGCTTTGCAATCCTGATGGTTGGGCTCGTGTTCGTGTCGACGGCGGGGCCATTTTTCGTGATGTCCAAGCTCGATGCCTATGCGGCCGTGTTCTATCGAACGCTGTTTGCGGGCGGGCTCGGCCTTGGGCTCGCTTACGCGCGCGGCGCGCTCTCGTGGCCTGTCATGCGTCTGCACGCGCGCGGCCTTATCTTGGGTGGGCTGTTGATGGGCGCGCATTTTCTGCTCTGGATCAAAGCCTTTGATCTGACGGATTTCGCCTCGAACATGTTGTTGCTCGTCGCCCAGCCGGTGATCGCCACGATGCTCGGCGCCGCGCTCGGTGAGCCTGCCCCACGTCTAGCGTGGCTTGCGATCGGCACAGCCAGCGCAGGCATGTTGTTGATCGCAGGCGCGGACCTGACGCTTGGCCCGCGAGCACTGCTCGGGGATGGTCTGTGCATCATCGCAGGCGGTCTTATCGCCTTGTTCTATGTGGTTGCACGCGATGCGCGGCGCGCGTTGTCCATGGATGCGTTCATGGGCGTGACGATGTTGGTTGCAGCCGTGCTCGCGCTGCCCGTCGCCTATTTTGCGGGTGTACCCCTAACGGGCTTCAGCGCGGAAAGCTGGTACTGGCTTGGGGCGATCGTGCTGGTAACCACCCTGGGTGGGCATGGGCTGATGAACCTGGCAGCACGCGATGTTTCTTTATTCACGCTCAATTTGGTAATCGTGCTCGAGCCGCCGATCGCCATTGGCCTGGGTGCGCTGCTATTTGGCGCCTCGATCACCTCGCTGCAGGCTGCAGGCGGTGTATTGCTCGCGTTCGCCGTGGCGATCGGTCTGTACGAAAAGCCCTCAGTCGCGCAGGCACTAGTTGCGTGCACGGCAGCCCAGGCGGAGACTGAAGTCGACATCGGTTGATAGCTTCGGCGAACGGCCGCGGTACCCAAGCGGGAAAGCACCGAAGCGCGCAGCGCAATCGAGCACCGACCAGGAGCATGAGATGGATACGACCAATCGAGAAGCGCCCCCCGAGCGACGTGAGCGCCTGGAAGCGCCTGAGACGGCGCTGATCAACCTCAGTACCGAGCGTAAGCGGGTACGTGCGCAGGCCGGCTGGGAAGAGCACGGTCACGCCGCCACCACGCTGTTCAAGTATCCCGATCTTCGTGCCGTGTTGATCGGGCTGAAAGCCGGCGCGCGCCTACCTGAGCATCAGAGCGAAGGCCGCCTCTCGTTGCAGTGTTTGTCAGGGCGGGTCCGCGTCCATACGCGCGATCAGGAGATGGAGTTGCTCGCCGGTCACATCGTGACCATGGAGCGCGGGCTGCCGCACAGCGTCGAGGCGTACGACGAGAGTGACTTGCTGCTAACGATCGTGATGCCCGTCTAGACTTGATCGCTTGAGCGGCTCAATCGACCCGTCGCAACACGATCGCAGCGTTCTGTCCGCCAAAGCCGAAGGTGTTGCTGAGCCGGGCGCGGCATGCTCACGATCTCGGCGCTTTGGATCGAGCCCCCCGAGGCGTACAATGGCGCGGTGGCGCCTCCCACAACCGGACAAATTGTAGTGGACTTCGAACGGCGGCCCCTGGTGGTCGCGACGATGATCGGGCTGCCCAACGAGCAGCAATTCATCGAGTACCTGAACACAATGGCCGTTAATATGCGTTACGCGCTCGCCCGCTCGGAGAAGACGGCGGTGATCCTCGATACAACGCAAGCCCCGGTCGCCCTGTCACCGCGCATGCGCAAGCTGCAGGCGGAGTGGTTGCAGGAGCACAGTCATGGCTTGCGCGTCGCGTGCGTGGGCATGGGTTTTGTGATCCAATCGGCGCTGGTGCGCGGCGCGATGACAGCTGTGTTGTGGCTGCAGGGCATGCCTTACCCGCACGCGGTCTGCGCCAGCTGGGAAAAGGCCGAGGCTTACTGTCTTGAACAGCTCGCGCAGCATGGACAAATAGTCCCGCCGCGCGCACGTGGGCGCTAGCAACTAAGGGCCCGCGCTAAGCTTAGTGGCAAAGACGACTTGGCCAGCGCGGTCATCGACATTGGCCTCGGCAACCGCTGAGCTGCGCGTAGACTGCCGCTCTTAGCGCGAGGCAAACCGATGAAGCACTGGACAGACGACGCAACCGATCCGTATCTAATGGGTTACTACCGACCCGTGCGCGAAGAGCGCGAAGACGCATCTCTCACGGTGATCGGCGACATCCCTGGCGCGCTCCGCGGCGCCTTCCTGCGCAACGGTCCCAATCAAGTGTTTGCGCCGCTTGGCAAATACCATCCATTCGATGGCGATGGCATGCTGCACGCGGTGTATCTCGAGCAGGGTCAGGCCCGTTACAAAAACCGCTACATCAAAAGTGCGGGTTACCTGTACGAAGCGGAGCTCGGCAAGAGCGCGTACGGCGGCTTCTCGGAGATCCGCATGCCCTCTGCCGAGGCGATGAAGCGCGTGGGCCCGTTCAAAAACGTCGCGAACACCAGCGTCGTCAAACACGCCGGCAAGCTGCTTGCCTTGTGGGAAGGTGGCCTGCCGACCGAGGTCGACCTTCAGCTGGACACGCGCGGGTTGCACGCGCTCGATGGTAAGTACAGCGGGCCGTTTACCGCGCATCCCCGGCTCGACCCGCGCACAGGGGAAATGGTCGCCTTTGGTTACAACGCGTTTCCGCCCTTTCTGACTTACCTCGTGCTCGGCGCAGACGGCGGGCTGACGAAGCAGGAAGTGATCGAGATTCCACGCGCGGTCATGATGCACGACTTCGCAGTCAGTCAGAATTACGTGATCTTCTTCGATGCGCCTGCGACCTTCGAGATCAACGACGCGATCCAAAAAAAGGGTCCGATCATCCAGTGGAAACCTGAGCACGGTTGTCGCTTCGGGGTCATGCCCCGCAACGGTAAGAATGCGGACGTGCGCTGGTTCGAGATCGAGCCTTGTTTCGTCTACCACTTCATGAACGCCTACGAGGAAGACGGCCTGCTGCACATCGATGCGGGACGCCTCGACAGACTCAACAGTTTTGGCATGACCGACGAGACGACGGACCCACCGAGCACCCTTTCGCGCTTCAGCATCGATCTTGAGCAAGGTAAGGTCAAGACGCGCGTGCTCGACCCCCGGCCGATGGAGTTTCCGCGGATCAACGACGCGATGATGGGGGTCAAACACACCATCGGTTATGGGGCGACCTACTCGGGTGCGAAGCGCATGGCAGATTACGACACCACGCTTCGCTACGATCTGACACGCGGCACGAGCCAGAGCTATTTCCATGGGCCGGGACGCTTCGTAGGCGAGCTTGTGTTTGCGCCCGATCCCCAGGGCAACGGAGCGGAAGACGCCGGGTATTTGGTCGGTTTCGTCTACGACAGCGACAAGGACCAGAGCGAGTTTGTGATCTTTGACGCACGCGACATCACGCCCGGTCCGGTGGCACGCGTGCTGTTGCCCTGTGCCGTACCCTCAGGCATCCACGCGAGCTTTATCGCCGACGAACTTGCGCAGTAGCGCCCATCGCCATGCGCGCGGACGCGGCTCGGTAGCTGGGCACGCGACCCTTCACAGATACGGCATAAACAAGCGCGCGGCGCCGTCCCGCAAGCGCTTCCATAACGGGCGGGCGTCGAGCATCGCCAAGGTCAGCTCCTTGGCGTGCGTCATGCCAGTTTGCACCTGGCGCCGCAGCGAGCGCGCAAGCTCGTGGTCGTAGCACTCGACGTTGAGCTCGAAGTTCAGGCGCAGACTCCTGGCATCCCAGTTGGCCGAACCAAATAACACCCACTCGTCATCGACCAACATCAGCTTGGTGTGGTCAAAGGGTGGCGGGCGTAGCCACAGCCGCACGCCCTCACCCAGCACCTCGCGAAAGTTGCGCCACATGGCCCACTCGACGACGCGCAGGTTGCTGCGCTCGGGGACGATCACGTGCACCTCGACGCCGCGCAGCGCTGCTGTGCTCAGTGCGGCCGCCAAGGTGGCGTCGGGTAGAAAGTAAGGTGTGACCACCAGAATCGAGCGGCGCGCGCAGGCGGCGGCGCCGTGCAACGTCCAGGCGATTTTATCGAGCTCCTCGTCCGGACCATCGACAATGGCGCGCGCGCGGCTCGTGCCCGCCGGCTCGAGCAGCGGAAACCAGGCTTCGCCGCTCAGGGCCTCGCGTGTCGCAAACTGCCAATCTTCGGCAAAGGCTGCTTGCAACTGCACGACGACTGGGCCTAGCAGGCGAAAATGCACATCGTGCACGGGCGAGCGTGGCCGGTCCGCAAGCACATGCCCGGCCCTGATATTGATGCCACCGGTGAAGCCGATCTTACCGTCGACGATCAGCAGCTTACGGTGGCTGCGCAGGTTGAGGTAGGCCGCGCGCCACACGGGAAGGATCGGCATGAAGCGCCCGCTGGGTACGCCGCGCTTGCGCAGCAGACGGTCGGCGGTGGGAAACGAGTAGCGCGCGCCCATGTCATCGAGCAGCACCCGCACTTGCACGCCGCGCTCTACCGCGTGTGCCAGCGCATCGATGAAGCGCCGACCTAGCGGGGACGTTTCAAAGATGTAGCTCGATAGCGCGATCGAATGCTGGGCGCCCGCAATAGCCTCCAGCATCGCAGGGTAAGCGGCATCGCCGTTGACAAGTGGCGTGACGCGGTTGCCCTCCAGCAACTCCGTTTGGGTAACGCGACCGACGAGCTCGATCAAGTCTGTAAGGTGGCCCCCGGACAGGGCCAAGCGTTCAAGCGCCCAGTCGGGATCGATCACGGCGCGCTCTAAAATAGGATGACTGCGCGCCTTGCGTCCGCGTAGCTCGGCGGCACTGCGCCGGATGCGGTTGATGCCGAGCAGCAGATAGAGCGCCCCGCCGACCACCGGCACGAGCCAAATCAGCCCGACCCAGCCCGCAGCAGAGCGCACATCCCGCTTGTGCAAGAGCACATGGGTCGACGCGAGCACGGCCAAAAGCAGCACAAAAAACGTACCGATTGCTTTGGACAAGGGAGCGAGCTCTTCGACCATCGGGCCTAAGGGTAACGACAAAGTAGCGCCCTGAGCAGGCGATTGACCAAAAGCGCACAAAATCCGCATGAACGAGCGGCCCACACCACGCTTCGCATGCTCGGATCAGCGGGAAGCTACCCCCGACCTTGGCCGTTCCGGACCCAGCTGCGCTCTGAATTCCTAGACGCGCACGCGTGCGATGCGGACGGCGGCCTGTTTGTAGTTCGGTTCCCGCGAGATCGGGTCGCAGGCGTCGATCGTCAGGTTATTGGCGTTGGCCTCGGAAAAGTGGAAGGGGATGAAGATCTGCCCAGGCGCGACGATCGAGGTGACGCGTACACGCACGCGGTCGATGCGACCGCGCCGGCTTTCGACCATCACCCAGTCGTGATTGGCAACGCCCAACTCCCCTGCGTCTTCTGGGTTGAGCTCGACCCAGGCCTCGGGCGCCGCACGATTGAGGATGGCAACACGCGCCGTTTTCGTGCGCGTATGCCAATGCTCTACCGTGCGGCCCGTGTTGAGCATGAATGGGTACTCGCCACAGGGCTCTTCCGGAGGCAGCTCGTTTTTGATCACGAAGAATCGAGCCTTACTGTCTTCAGTTTCGCACGACCCGTCTTGGTAGAGCCGCACGTATTCGCGAGGCGCGCGCACCGTGCCCTCAGGGTAAGGCCATTGCACACTATGGTCGTCGAGTAGCTCGTGACTCACGCCCGAGTAGTCGCAGAGTCTGCCCTTGGACACCTTACGCCACTCTTCAAAGGCATCGGCGGGCGTGGAAATACCTGCAAACAAGCGTTCCCGCACACCGAGGCGTTCGGCAATCGCGAGAAAAATCTCGAAATCAGTTTTTGCTTCTCCTGGCGGCGCTACGGCGCGGCCGACCCTAGATACGCGACGCTCGGAGTTGGTATAAGTACCCTCTTTCTCGCCCCAGATAGCTGCGGGCAGCATAAGGTGGGCAAGGTCGCTGGTCGGAGTGGGATGATAACCATCCTGCACCACGAGGAAATCCAAGTTGGCGAGCGCCTTACGCAGGCGTGCCTGGTCTGGATAGGACACCAAGGGGTTGGTTGCAATGATCCACAAGCCTTTGATCTGACCGTCGAGCACCGCCTTGATGATGTCTGGGTAGGCGAGGCCCCGCTGCTTTGGCAGCTCTTCGGGGTCGACGCCCCACAGCGCAGAAAGCTCCTGACGGTCCGTTTCGCTTTCGAACTTGCGATACCCAGGCAGGCTCGATGTGAAAGACATCTCGCGCGAGCCCATGGCATTGCATTGGCCCGTGATGGAAAAAGGCGCTCCACCCACGCGCCCTACATTGCCCGTGAGCATGGCGAGGTTGCAGATGGCGTTGACGGTCTCCGTTCCTTGCGTGCTGTGATTGACGCCCATGGTCCAGGCAAAAAAGGTGCGCTTGGAGGCGGCGATACTGCGCGCGAACTCGTACACAGAGGCTTCGCTCAGGTTCGTTACTTTGGCGGTATAGGCCAGGTCGTAACGCTCTAAGTAGCTGCGCAGCGCCTCGAAGCCCTGCGTGTGCTTGTCGATGTACTCGCGGTCGATCCATCCTTCCTCGATCAGGATGCGCGCGACGCCATTCAGCAAGTGCACGTCGGTGCGCGGCCTTAGCGGCAGGAACAGGTCGGCCAACATGGCTGTCTTCGTCGCCCGCGGGTCGATCACGATAAGCTTGGAATCGGGCCTGCGATCTCGGTTTTTGAACAGGCGATAGGCCAGGATTGGATGATTGTCGGCGATGTTGGCGCCGATCAGCACCACCGTGTCGGCGCGCTCCAAATCGTCGTAGCAACCGGGCGGGCCGTCGCTGCCAAAGCTGCGCTTGTAGCCCGAGACGGCGCTCGCCATGCACAGGGTGGTGTTGCCGTCGTAGTGCGGAACACGCAGGCCTAACCGCGCCAGCTTACCCAGGGCGTACAGCTCCTCGGAGACCAGCTGCCCGGTCGACAGGATAGCGAAAGCTTCTTGACCATGTTTGGCTTGAACGTCGCTGACGCGCGAGGCAAACAGATCGATCGCTTCCTCCCAGCCCACGCGTTTGAAGCCACGCCAGGTGCGCACGAGGGGATAGAGCGCCCTGCCCTCGGCAGCTATCGTGTGATGCTCGGACAGACCCTTTGGGCACAGCTTACCTTCGTTGACAGGATGGTCCGGATCGCCGCGCACAGAAACGGCCTTACCATCACGTACGCCGATCAACATGCCGCAGCCCACCGAGCAGTAGCCGCAGGTGGTCTTGACCCATTGCTCAGGGACCGAACGCGCGTTCATCACGCCAAAGCGCGGATCGGTCGCGTACTCGTAGGCCGTGTCGTCTGTAAACAGGCCGAGACGATGCACGATGTTCTGGTAAGTGCTCATGGCCAACTCCTCAGTGCACAGGCTTCACGGCAAAGAAACCAAGAGGCATGTTGCGTGGCACCACGCAGCGGAAAAACAGGTAGCGCCCCAGACCCTCGACGGCGAACGCAGCGAGCAGTAACACCGCGCCATACGCGGGGTGCAGCGCTTCGGACATAGACTGCCCAGGATAGACGGCCAGCAGCGCGCCCAGCGCGACACCCAGCGCAAGCAGCGTGCGCGCGAGCAGAAGGCGCCCAAAGTTCTGCGTCATCAGGCGTGCGGAAGCCTGCACAGAAGCCTCGCCGCGTCCAGCTTCGACCTCCAGCAGGAAAGGCATCAGAGCAGACAACGTGATCGATCCGCCCAGACCGAGGGCGGCCGCTTGCGTGAGCAACACGGGGCCTGAAAACGTCAACTGCACGAGTAGGCCTGCTGCACAGCCGAGCACGATGGAAGTGAGGAAGAACTGCACATTGGTACGCGCGCTATCCCAGGCGGGACGGGCTGCAATCCGGTAGATGCGCACGCTGGTGTAGATCGCAACGATGCCGATCACGGTGGTGATGGCCAAGGCGCACGCTTGAAAGCGCAGACCGTCAAAAAGCGCAAACCGGTCGAGAAAAAACAACGCGGGCGGCACGACACCGAAGCCCGCAAAGGCACTGAACGCGACCACCTCTCGGCTGAGCCAGCTGCGCCGGAACGCGGCCATCGCGCGCATGGCACGCGCAGGTCTTCCTAGGTGAAACAGCGTGCCCGTCAGCGCGGCGTGGCCGAGCGAGATCGCGGCAAGGCTTGAAAAGCCTGAAGCTGCGCTTGCACCGAGCAACAGCGCAGCGAGCGCGAACGCAAACAGGCCGACGCTCGCTTGGCTGAAGGTCAGAAAGAAGACGAGGGAAAAGTGGGCAGGCTCGGGTGTGAGCTTATGGGCCGCCTGCTCGCCAAAGCCCTCTGGCAAGTCCTTGGGCAGCGTGATCCGGGTGGTCGACAAAGTAAGGTCTGCAGGCGGGACGCCAGGCGCATTGGCCGAGTCGATAGCTTCGCGCCATACCTCAGGCCTAATCTTTTCGATCTGAATCGCCTGCACAGGGCAGGCCTCCACGCACGCCGGCAGATTGCCACCACCGATCCGGTCGACGCACATGTGACACTTGGTGACGATACGCCGCTCTGGGTTGTACTGCGGGACACCGTAAGGACAGTTCCAGGTGCAGTACTGACAGCCGATGCACAGGTCCGCGTGATGCTTGACGATACCGTTCGCAAGCTTCTCGTAGGCTTCGGTCGGACAGCCCTCGAGGCACGCGGGATCGAGGCAGTGATTGCAGGCCATCGATAAATGAAAGCGCTTCACATGGGGATAGCTGCCGCCTTCGATCTCGCCCACGCGCCGCCAGGTCACCTCGGCGGGGTTGCCGTTTTGCTCATTACACGCCACTTCGCAGCAGCGGCAACCGATGCAGCGCGTCATGTCGAAGTGAAAGCGGTACTGCTCGCCCGGCAGCAGCGTCGGCAACGACATCTGATCGGAAAGTGCCTGACGCTCAGGCGTATCGAGCGCCTTGAGTCGGTCCATGACGGGCCGGGCGTTGCTCACAGCGGGCTCATGGGATGAGCCCGCGCTTTCGGCGCGCTCCAAAAATTGTGTAAGGGTGACCTGAGTTACCACAGCCCGACGTACTGCAAGAGAATGACCAATGCGTTTGCATCGCCTCGATGCGGCGAGCGGTCGGCAGCTTTCGCTAGAGCTGTCGCTGAAAACGACGGATAGCCGCGCACTAGCATCCTCAGCCGCGCGGCTCGACATCCTGGCGAAACGACATTTTCGTCGGCTCTTCGACAAACTTGTCGCCGCAAGCGAGTCCTTGCGCCGCGATTGACGGCAATTCCAGCGTGCCGCGCGGCGCTGAACCTGGCAGCGCCTACGGCATGCGCGTTGCTATCTGTCTACTTAGGTCTACTTAGTCCACTCAGGTCTACTCAGGTCTACTCAAGCGGCAGGGGCTGTTGCAGCAACCCTTCGTCAATCGAAAACGCGGCACTACGCCGCGGGAAAACGCAGCATTACGCTGCCGAAACACGCGAGAAACAGGCATGGGAACAAAGCCTGCTCCACGGAGCTCTGCCACGACCCAGCGCGTCGTGGTGATCGGCAACGGCCTGGTCGGCCATCGTTTTGTCGAGTCGCTCGTGGCGCTCGATCAAGACCGTAAGATCGCGATCACGGTGTTCGGCGAAGAGCCGCGCCTTGCCTACGATCGGGTGCAGCTCAGTGCCTACTTCGAGGGGCGCACGCCCGAAGACCTCGCGGTCGGGCGCAAGGAAGACTATGCAGCCTGGGGGGTGAGTGCCCACCTTGGCGTGCGCGTCGATCGCATCGATCGTGCAGCCAAGGTCGTGCGTACCAGCGCTTGGCGCGATGCACCTTACGATGTGCTCGTGCTCGCCACGGGCTCGCGCCCCTTCGTGCCGCCGATCGCAGGCTCCGAGGGCCCTGGTTCTTTTGTATACCGCACGCTCGACGATCTGTTTGCGATCGAAGGCGCGGCTCGCGGCGCTCGACGTGCGGCCGTGATCGGAGGCGGCCTGCTCGGACTCGAGGCCGCGCGTGCGCTGCATCAACTCGGTCTAAAGACCACCGTGGTCGAGTTCGCCCCGCGCTTGATGCCCATGCAGCTCGATGCACGCGGTGGCCAAACCTTACGCTCCCACATTGAAAAGCTGGGCCTTACTGTGCTGACCGATGCGAGCACCACCGAGGTACTGCGCGGTCCAAATGGGGCGGTCTCGGGCCTGCGCTTTTCGAACGACGCACGACTCGATGTCGACATGGTGGTGTTCTCGGCCGGCATCCGGCCGCGCGATGAGCTTGCGATAGCGTCCGGTTTGGATCGCGGCGCACGGGGCGGCATCGCGATCGACGATCAGTGCCGCACCAGCGATCCCGCGGTGTTTGCGATCGGCGAATGCGCCAGCTGGAATACTCAGGTATTCGGCTTGGTCGGCCCCGGTTACGCCTTGGCCAACGTGGCGGCGCAAACGATCACTGGTCAAACAGTCCGTTTTGAAGGCGCTGATCTGTCGACCAAGCTCAAGCTCCTGGGCGTCGATGTCGCAAGCTTTGGCGATGCCTTCGCCAAAACCGAAGGCGCCCGTTCGGTCTGTGTGGATAACGAGCACGCCGGCGTCTACAAGCGTCTGGTCATCAGCGCAGACGGTAAGCGCGTGCTCGGCGGCATGCTCGTGGGCGATGCCAGCGATTACGGCTTTTTGAGCGCCATGGCGCGCGATGCCTCAGCCGTACCCGCTCAGCCCGAAACGCTGCTCGTGGCCGCGGCGGGCGACGGCGCGTCGGAGCTGCGCGCGAGCCTGTCTGAGACTGCGCTCGTCTGCTCGTGTAACAACGTCTCGAAAGCCGCTGTCTGTTCGGCGGTGCGCGCAGGCGCCTGCGAGCTTTCCGAGCTCAAGCGCGCGACCAAGGCGGCCACGGGCTGCGGCGGCTGCACACAACTCGTCACTCAAGTGATGAAGTCCGAGCTGGTGGCGATGGGGCAAAAGGTGTCGCGCGCGCTGTGTGAGCACTTCGAGCACACGCGCCAAGAGCTGTTTCACCTGGTGCGCGTCGGGCAGATCCGCACCTTTGAGGCACTGCTCGCAGCCCACGGTCAAGGGCTAGGCTGCGAGGTGTGTAAGCCGGTCGCCGCGTCGATTTTCGCGTCGACCTGGAACGACCACGTGCTCGCCCCCGAGCAGGCCGGGCTTCAGGACTCAAACGACAGATTCCTCGCGAACATCCAACGCGACGGCACCTATTCGATTGTGCCGCGCGTGCCCGCCGGCGAGATTACGCCGGATGGCTTGCTCGCGATCGGACGCATCGCCAAACAGTATGGTTTGTACACGAAGATTACGGGCGGCCAGCGCATCGATCTGTTTGGAGCCCGCGTCGATCAACTGCCGCCAATCTGGACCGAGCTTATCGCGGCCGGCTTCGAGTCCGGGCACGCCTACGGTAAAGCCTTGCGCACGGTGAAATCCTGCGTCGGCAACAGTTGGTGTCGATATGGTGTTCAGGATTCAGTGTCGATGGCGATCCGTGTCGAGCTGCGTTACCGCGGTTTGCGCGCCCCACACAAGCTCAAGTCTGCCGTGTCTGGTTGTACGCGTGAGTGCGCTGAAGCGCAGAGCAAAGACTTTGGCGTGATCGCGACCGAGAACGGCTGGAACCTATACGTGGGCGGCAACGGCGGCATGCGGCCGCGCCACGCCGACCTGCTCGCGCAAGATCTCGATGACGAGATGTTGATCCGGCTTACCGACCGCTTTTTGATGTTCTACATCCGCACGGCAGATCGCTTGCAGCGCACCGCGACCTGGCTTGACCAGCTCGACGGCGGCGTCGAGTACTTGAAGCGCGTGGTGATCGACGACTCGCTCGGCGTCTGTGCGGAGCTCGAGCGCGAGATGGCGGAGCTTGTCGCATCCTACCGCTGCGAGTGGCAGGCCACGCTCGAGAGCCCGGAGAAACGCGCGCGCTTCAAGCCTTTCGTCAACAGTAAGGTTCCAGACGACAACGTCGTCTTCGTGGAAGAACGTGGCCAAATCCGTCCCGTGCGCAAAGAAGAGCGCCGGCATCTGAAGGTGGTGTGATGCAAACAGACGCAAATGTATCGGCGTTCGAGCAAGCCATGGTGGATGGCTCGTGCGATGCGCCGTCGGACGCAACCCGCGATGCGACGTGGGTCGACGTATGCGAGCTCGATGAGATCCTGCCGAGCGCGGGCGTAGCCTGTCTGGTTCAAGGCCGTCAGGTCGCGCTGTTTCGCGTGGGCGCTCAGGTCTTTGGTATCGATAACTACGATCCATTCAGCAAAACGAACGTGATGGCGCGCGGCATCGTCGGTTGCCGCGGCGGCAAGCCCAAGGTGGCCTCCCCTATGTACAAACAGTCATTTTGCCTGCAAACGGGCGTATGTTTCGACGATCCCGAAGTCGCTCTCGACATCCATCCCGTGCGCGTGCAAGCAGGTCGCGTGCTCGTGCGAACAGCCGCAATGCACAAGTTACGCGCTCGAAATCCTGAGTTGCTAAGTGAAAGGCGTGCCTGAACGAAGCCGTCTGGAAGCGTCGCCCGAGCTTGCGTCGGAGCTGACAGAACCTCCCCTACTGCCCGGGTCCATAGACACGCGTCGCGAGGTCCACCTCCTTCACCAGATCAGCACCGAGCTTCTCTCCTCGAAACGCCATCTCGGCCCGATGCTCAAGGGCATCCTGACCCACATGGCGGGCTTTGCCGGCATGGAGCGCGGCATGATCACGGTGATCGAGCCTTCGCGGGATCTGGCGCGCGTCGACGTGTCCCATGGCTTGTCCGCGGAGCAACAGTCGCGCGGTCAATATCAACTCGGCGAAGGCGTGATCGGCCGCGTGCTCGACCGCGGCGAGCCCTGCGTGGTTCCGAACATCGGTCGCGATCCGCTGTTTCTCGATCGCACCGAGTCGCGCGCCCATCTCGATCGCTCGAAGATCGCCTTTCTATGCGTGCCGGTCACCAACGATGGCCAAGTGATCGGTGCCTTGAGCGTCGACCGCATCTACGAACGCGACGTGAGTCTCGAAGAAGACCTGCGTCTGTTGACGATCATCGCCACCATGATCGGTCAGGCCGTACGCCAGCGTAAGGATCAGATCGAAGATTTGGAGAGTCTCAAACGCGAACAAAAGCAGCTTGAGGAAAAGCCGCAACACAGCGTGCCCGATCTGATCGGCACCTCGCGGGCGATGCGCACGGCGGTAGAGCTGATCACGCAGGTCGCCAAATCCGAGGCGACGGTGCTGATCCGCGGTGAAAGCGGCACCGGCAAGGAGCTCGTAGCGAGCGCCGTGCACGCGGACAGTCTCAGACGCGCCGGGCCGTTTGTAGCCGTCAACTGCGGCTCGATTCCGGAACAGCTGGTCGAAAGCGAGCTCTTCGGGCACGTACGTGGGGCCTTCACCGGCGCGCAAAGCAATCGGGTCGGCCGCTTCGAGGCCGCGCACGGCGGTACGCTGTTTCTCGACGAAGTGGGGGAGCTTTCGCTGCCAAGCCAGGTGAAGCTTTTGCGTGCGCTGCAGACCCGCGAGATCGATCGCGTCGGTGACACCCGGCCGAGGCCGGTCGATGTGCGCGTGATCGCAGCCACCCACGTCAACTTGGAAAAGGCGATCCAAGAGGGACGCTTTCGCGAGGATCTCTTCTATCGCATCAACGTGTTTCCCATCTACGTGCCGGCCCTGCGTGAACGTAAGACCGACATCACCCTGCTCGCGGACCACTTCCTTGAAAAATACGCGCGCGAGCACGGACGCAGCGTGGTGCGCATCAGTACGCCCGCGATCGATCTGATGATGGCCTATCACTGGCCCGGTAACGTGCGCGAGCTTGAGAACTGCATCGCACGCGCCGTGCTGCTCAGCTCAGATGGGGTGGTACGCGAGCACCATCTGCCCCCGACCTTGCAGACCGGTGCCTCGTCGGGCACCACCCGCCCCGGCACCCTTGAAGAGCAGATGATGGCGTTCGAGCGCGAGATTCTGGTCGAAGCCATGCGCAACGCCAATGGCAACCAATCCCAGGCTGCACGCGTGCTAGGCACCACCCCGCGCATCTTTGGTTACCGTCTGCGGCGTCACGGGCTCCATGGGCCCTAGAGCGCGGCTAGCCAATCTTACTTTTTTGGGTCGCGCGAAACCTTACGGTGCCTCACCGGGTGTGGACTTTCGCTTCAGCTGCTCGCGTAGCGAGGTGCGCTCCTGGTCGGCTTCAACGAAGCGACGGGCCAGTGCGCGCACCAAGGTTTCGAGCCAACCGCGGCCTTCAAGCTCCCGCTCCAGCGTGTCGCGTGTGACCACGAGCGCTGTCACCTGAGTGACCGCAACCACCGTGGCCATGCGAATACCGGTCGAAAGTAGTGCGGTTTCGCCGGTGATTTCGCCAGCGCCGATCCGCCGCACCACGGTCGCGTTCTCGCCGTGGCCCTTGACGATGTCGCATTCACCGGCGACGAGAATGTAGGCGGCATCGCCCTGATCGCCCTCGCGCACAATGGCCTCGCCCGCCTGGAAAATGCGCGTTTGAAACCAGCCACCGCCACGCAAGAAGCCTTCGAGTTCGGCCTGGAAGGCTTCGACGCTGCTGAAGCGATCCTTGGGTTCAAAGGCGAGCGCTTTCATCGCCAGCGCGCACAAACCGGGCGGTAACGTGCGACCCGTGACGACCTGCTGCGGCGGAGGCACGCGATGCTCGCGCAAGCGTAAGAGATCGTCCGGTGCGCCCGTGGGCTCAAACGGCGCCCTGCCCGTCAGCAGCTCGTAAACCAGGCCGCCTAGCCCGTAGATGTCGGAGCGTTCGTCGACGTGGGTCAGATTCATGTCGAGTTGCTCAGGGGCCATGTGACTGAGCGTGCCGCGAGCGGCAAGCTTCTCGAGGCGCGGCCGCAGCCTGCCTTCGCCGTTGCGCTCACAATCGACCGCGATGCCCCAGTCCATCAGGTACACCTCGCCGTGTGCACCGATCATCACGTTTTCTGGCTTGAGGTCGAGATGCAGCACATCGTGGCTGTGCGCGAAGGCCACCGCATCGCAAATCTTGAGCAGGACCTGCAGGGCGCGCTCGAGGGTGCGGCCGCCGATGCCCCCCGCCGTCATCTCACGCTTGATCCAAGCAGACAACGTTTCGCCCTCGACGAATTTCATCAAGAACGAAGCGCTCTCGTTGGCGATGTCGGTGAACACGTCATGCACCGGCACGATGCACGGGTGCTCGAGCTTGGCGGTGCGCCGCGCTTCACGGACGAACGTGCGCAGCTCCGTTTCGCTGCCGGCGAGCAGCGGGTGCAGCACCTTCATGGCGAGCCTTCGATTCAAGGTGCGGTCGACCACATCGTAGATCGTACCCATGCCCCCGCAGCCAATTTCACCGCGATAATCGAAGCGGTCAGGCTCCGCGGCACGTCCCGTGCGCAGCTCGGCTTCCGGTTCGTCGCTGCTCATTTTATCAGCCCCCAAGGCGCGTGAACGCCGCTACACCCAATACACCCAAGATATACCCAAGCTACACCCGCAGTACACCTACACGACAACCTCGCAGCCTTTCGGAGCCCCGCCGTAGCGGGAGGGCCGTTGTTCGGGTCACTGACGAGTCGGGGCCGTTGGCAGCGGCCAACAAACTCACCAGCGCAGCGCGCTGCTTTTGCAAAAAGTAAGTGGACGTCTGCGCTGATCATGCGGATTTGAACGCCTTTTCGCCCTGCTTTCCGACTGGCACGCCTGCTGCTCTACGGAGCGCTGGGAGCGGCACACGTCGTCGTTCGGAGGAGGATCTTATGCATGTCAAATCAATCCTGAGGGCCGCGTCAGCCACTGGCGCCCTCATGCTCTCGGTCTCGTGTGCAGGTTCGATGGATGCCCCACCGGAGCCGCAGGGGAAACAAGCCGAGCTGGTTTCTCAGAAACGCGAGTGGTTGAAGGGCTATTTCGACGACTGTCAGGTCTGTTTCACCGCCTTCGAGCAGTGCGAACGCGGTTCGATCTCGGCCGACGAAACCAGCGCCTGCCAGGTTGCCCTCGACGCCTGTGTGCGCGGCGGCCTGAAAGACGATGGCGACGATGATGCGGTCGACGGCGGTGCAGCCGACGATGATCAGGACGACGACGGTAAGGTCGACGAAGCGGACGCCGGCGTCGATCTGGGAGATGACGACGATGCCGACGCGGGCGACGCTAACGACGACGATGCCGACGCGGGCGACGCGGACGACGTGGATGTCGACGCTGGTGACGAGGATGACGACGGTAAGGCTGAGGACCCGAACAAAGGGAAGCTTATCGAAGACGTAGGCGTGTGCCTCGCTGACTTGCGCACCTGCATCGGCGCCGACAATGCCGATAGGCGAGCCTGCATCGGCGAGCTCAAGAGCTGCGTCAAAGAAGCCGTCTCCGGTGCGTTCCAGGGCGTGTGCCAAACCCAAATCAACGAATGCGTCAAAGAGCGCGTGCCCGCCTCTGCGCTCGAGCGCGTGCGTGACCTGTGCGAGGAAGCGCTGCTGCCCTGAAGCGAGCACCCAGCCGGACGCAACTAGCGAGCGAGGCCAGATGTCATTTGACATCCTCGGCCTCGCTTGCCTAGTTTGAGCGCCATGCCTTGGACTCGATTCTCTCTCGCACGCAACCTGCGCCTGCTTTTCTATACGTGCAGCTTGGCGTTGGGCACGGTCAGCACCTGGTACTTCAACCTGCGCTACATGGCCAAGCACGAGGGCGCGTTCTCGGTCAGCTCGTTTATCGAAGAGGCCTTCGTCAGCGATGCCTCGGGCTCGCTCTCCGCCGATATCTTGGTGGCCGCCATGGTCGGCATGTTTTGGATGGTCGCAGAAGCGCGCAAGCTTGGCATGCGCCACGTCTGGCTCTATCTCGTAGTCGCGTCCATGGTCGCCTTTGCGGCCGCGTTCCCGTTGTTTCTGCTCGTGCGTGAGCTGCGCCTGGCAGAGCTCGAACGTACTTGAGGCAGGCTCTCTACGCGCTGCTGTTCAGCTCGGGCGCGGCGGGTCTTGCCTACGAGATCTGCTGGTCGCGACAGCTCGGCGTATGGGTGGGGCACTCAGAGCGAGCCACGGCGCTCACCCTCGCCCTGTTTTTCCTGGGCATGGCAGGAGGCTATGCCTTCGCGGCGCGAGCCTCGCAAAGGCCCCTACGTGCCATGCGCGCGTATGCACTTTGCGAGCTTGCGATCGCCGCCTGCGCGCTGTGCGTGCCCTGGCTCCATCAGTATCCAAGTTGGCATGCCCTGTTGTGGCTTGCGCTATTGCCGCCCACGTTCGCCATGGGCGCGAGTCTGCCGTTCATCATGCAAGCTGTCGGGCAAGCCGGCACTGGCGCGAGCTTAGCCCGTGCTTATGCGATCCACTTGCTCGGGGCGACCCTGGGCAGCTTGGTTACTACCTTCGTGCTGATCGAGCAGCTTGGCCTGTGGCATACCACTTACTTGGCGGCCGCTGTGTCGGCGAGCTGCGGCGCCAGCGCCTGGTTTTTGGCGGCTCCAGAGCCAACGTCATCCCATGTGCAGCCTGCGCCAGCTCAGCCTGCGCCCGCTTTCCGCTTCCAGCTCGCGGCCGCGTGGGCGGGGGCAGCGACGCTTGCGCTCCAAGTCTTAGTACTGCGCTTATTCGCCCTTACCTTTCACAATTCCACTTATACCTTCGGCCTCACCCTCAGCGTGTTTATCGTTTTTTTGGCGCTGGGTAGCCGCTGGGTTGCCAAACGTGAGAGTACGGGCCAGCACACGGGCTCCAACATGCCGGCACGAGGGGCCGCGCTCGCAGCCTTGGGTGTGTTGTGCATCGTGCCGCTATTCGCGCTCGTGACTCGCTTTGGCGAGCTGCGCGCAGCGGGCTTTGTCAGCTACATGCTGCTCGCGGCGGGCTTGGTGGTAAGCGTGCTTGCACTGCCTGTGGCAGCCGCAGGCTCCCTGCTGCCGGCGCTGTGGAGCCGAGCCCGCGGCAGCGCAGGGCACACGGTCGGTACCCTGAGTGCCGCCAACAGTATCGGCGCAGCCGCAGGTGCACTGCTTGCCTCCTTCGTACTACTGGAAGGGCTCGGACTCCTGGGCGCCCTCAGCTGCGTGTCGATCGCCTACGCCGCGTTGAGTCTGACGTTGTCAGGTTGGAACCGCTTTAGCGCGCCGCTGCTCGCTGCGCTGCTCTTGCTCGCAGTCTGGGGCCAAGGCTATGAGCCCGGCTCGCCGCCTGGGTACGCACTCCTCGAACGCTGGCAGACACCTTACGGTTGGGTCGACTTACTGCGCTCGCACGATCAAAAGCACGGGGCACTGAGTGCCCGGCTCGACTTACATTATCAGTTAGGATCGAGCGCCGACCGCGAGCGCCATGTCGCCATGGGAAGCCTGCCCCTCGCCCTGCACCCTGACCCCAAGCGCGTGCTGTTCATCGGCCTTGCCACCGGCATGACGGCCAGCGCAGCCCTTACCGTGCCATCTGTCGAGCAGATCGAAGTCGTCGAACTTATCCCCGAGGTAGTAGAGCTGGCCCGGCGCTTCAGCGACCACAACGCGCACCTACTCGATGATGCACGCGTTCAAGTCGTGATCGAAGACGGTCGCACCTACGTGCAGCGCACAAGCTTACCCTTCGATGTGATCGTGGCCGATCTGTTCGTGCCCTGGCACAGCCATGCGGGTTATCTCTACACGGTCGAGCACTATCGCGCGGTGCGTCGGGGCTTGCGCGCCTCTGGCATCTTCGCCCAATGGCTTCCGCTCTGGCAGCTGGGCAGCGACGAGCTTGAGCTGATCGGAGAGAGCTTGGTCGCCGCATTCGCACACACGTCGGTCTGGCTCGACGACAGCGACCCCGCGCGTGCGTTGCTCGCGATCGTGGGTCATCGACAACCTGCGAGCGTGCCGACCCAGCTCGGCGCTGCTCGCTGGCTCGGCGCTTTTCCGACTCGTCAGCACGCTTTACTCAATAGCGATCAGTATCCCCGCGTGGAGTTTCGTGCGCCACGAAGCGAGCGCGACCAGAGGCTACTCACCGGCGCTACGTTGCGCGCCTACCTCGCGCAGCGCTTTGGCCCCGCCGCGAAAAGCGCGCGCGAGCTGTAACTGTTGACGGCCGCACTCACATCGTAGATCTTGTGCCCGTGCGGGCTGAACGGGAGCAGGGCGAGGTGAATAGTAAGGTCACAGCGACGCCAGAGGCTCTATTTACCCTTTTAGCTGCTGAATCTGAAGACGAGCGAGATGCGGCGGACGAGAGCGAGGGCTAGTCAGCGCTTCATTTGGCGAGGGGGGCGGTCGCCAATAGTAAGACTCGCGGCGCTTGTGGGATACGGCGATCACAACGAGCTGTCCGCTCCCTTCGGTCGTGATGACGCGAAGGGAAATGCGGTGCTCAGAAGGCGCCGCACCTGAAGGTCTCCGATGACCTCGACTGAAGTGAATGCATCCGGAAACTGGGGCATGCCACTGTGAGTTCCAAGGCGATACGCCGCAGCCGGCCGTGGGTGCAGCGAGGGCAGCGCAAGACGTCGAGTCCCGTGAGCGCGATCATGCAGAGGACGCGGGCGGGGGTATACCCATTTACGGCATCGCGCCAGATGACGAGTAGTTGAGCTTGGCGCGGTCACGAAAAAGCCCGGCGCTTCACGGGAAAGCGACCGAGCCAGGTGACCTGCGTGTGCGGATCAGTCGAAGTAGGGCGACGTCGCCGCATCGATGCGGCGGACCAAGTCGTCGGTCAACAAGGCAGCGTCGGCTTCCAGCGTGCCGGCTTCGACGGCGGCCTCTAGCACGGCGCGCGCCGAGAGCAGCGCCCTCAGGGCAGGCGTCGACTGCAGCGAGCGAAGTACGTCGATGATCATGCGTCGCGTCTGGAAGCTACGTACGCTGTCTTCGTTGATGAGCATCAGCGAGAGCTGCTCGGTGATACGGTTTACCACCGCGGGATCACTCGGATCGTTGATGGGCACGAGCCGCCAGACGGCTCCGCCACGCTGCTCGGGTGGCAGCAGGTAGATGCGCGTGAGCAGCCACTGCGTGAGGCTGTCGGCCATGCCGGCGTAGCCGGGATCCGCAGCCAGAGCGGGGTCGAGCGGCGCCGCGATAGCTTGCGTCAACAGGTCGAACGCTTGATTCGCTTTGTCCGACTCGCCAGCGCGCAGGAAGCTCAGCATGGGCGTAGCGAAAACGTCTAGGCTCTCCGCGAGCGGAGCGACTGTACCGATCTGCGCGCCGATGCTGACGAGCTGCGCATAGCTCGGAGCCCACGCTTCGACGAGCGGATCGGCCCCGAAGTCGAACTGCATGCAGGTCGGGTCGACGCCGAGGTCGTTGTCGGTGCAGAACGGCGAGGCAGGCGGTACATCCGAGATGCCGTAGAGGTAGTGGATAGCTTCGTAGTCGTAGGGCCCGGGCTCGTAGGCCTCGATCGAGACAAAGCCGCGGTTGTAGTCCATGACCGTGCTGCTGGGCGGTAGCAACGAGCCTTTGAAGTTGTGACGCAGACCGAGCGTGTGGCCCACCTCGTGGGCGACCGTTTCCTGCACGGCTGCGAGCAGCTTTTCCTCTTTGGTGCGCTCATTGTCTTGGTCGAGGGTCCCCTTCGGGCGAAGCTGGCCCTTGAGACCGCCTGGGGTGAGTGCGCAGTTGGGCGTCTGACGCGGCATGGCCGCGAACGAAACGCGCAGGCTCGGCTTGTGCTTACTGTTGTCGGCCAAGGGCGCGTCTGGCGCGGGCTGCGCATCATCCTCGTAACTGTTGTCTGCAAAAAAGGCGGCGGGGAAATACACGCTTGCGCCGCGGATCTCGCCAGTCTGCGGGTTTGCGCGTGGACTGGCGAACGCAGCACCGGCGCCGACGTCGCTATCGACCACCATGAAGTTGAGGTCATCGCGGCCGAGCTTCTCGTTCGGGGCAGCCAGGCGCGCCTTGAACACGGTGAAGCCGAACACCTTGTTCCAGCTTTCGATGCCGCGCGTGAGGGCACCGACCAGATCGAGGTTGCCGTACTTGGCAGCGAGATCGACCGCGTTGGGTGTGATCAGCCACTCGATGGGCTTCATACCCGCATGCACGTTCCACTTGAGCGCGTAGGGCGACGCTACCGTGGACTGGTCGGTGATGACGCGGCGTGGTGCCAAGAAGTAGTGCTCGGCTTCGGGCGCGGGCATGGACACGAAGCCCTCGCCCTCGCTGTACTCGCGGAACGACAGGGTCATGGTCATCGCCACGCCCGCATTGGTGATCGAGAGGTCGTTCTGGCTGACCGCCTCGCTTGAGCCCGCGATGACCATCTCGAACGCTACGCCGTCCTTGAGCTGGGTGAAGTTTTGCGAATAGGCAAGGTCGACCTTGAGCCTGCCCGTTGCCGTGCCGTCTGGGTAGTCGTTGGTCGCGTAGTCCCAGGTCAAGGCGAAGTTGTTCAAGCCGCGCGTTGGATCGACCAGAATGTACTGGTCCGAGCCGCCAAGCCTGCCGAATGCCGCGGCGGTTTCGACGATGGGGTAGGCCTCGATGATGACCTCGGGATCGAACGAGTCGCTCCATTTCTTGCGGTCGTCGGCGCTGAACACATACAGCTTACCATTCTGAACCTTGAGCTCGACGACATCGGTGCCGAGCGACTGTGCCCCCTGGGACGCGAGCGAGTCGGTCGAAATCTGATTGTTCAGAAACGCGTTCAAGAACCACTTCTTGTTGAGCGCGCTCTTGTGTACGGCCACGTAAAAATCGGTCTTGGGCAGACGCAGGGCGTCGGTGCGCAGACCAATTTTGTTGAGCGCATCTTGACGGGCACTTTGCTCGGCAGTCTGTACATCGCGCGCGATCGCAACGAACGGGAGACCCGAAGCGAGCGGATTGCTGCTCGTGCTGTCGGGCGAGGAGTCGCTGCCGTCTTGCGTTGCTACATGTCCCGGTGCCGCCGAGCCTTCTGGGCCACACCCTGCTCCGAGCCCTACGCTGAGCGTGAGCGCTGTGCTCAAGCCGACCATTCTTCTCAACGACATGGATCAAACCTCCGTCAGCGAGCACAGCAAGATTCGATCGTCGGTGCTCTGGGGCCGCGCTGAAACTGGCCCAGCGCGATGAGTCACCGCCGTCGACTCCTGATTTGTCGCGAGCGCACTATGTTCCGAACTGCCGCGCTGAGCTGCTTGGAAGATCGCGTTCGCTCACTTAAATCGGTGCAGCCGTGCAGACTAGGGGTCTACGCCGTTCTGTTCTGGGCATCCACGGTCTACAACACACCAGGGTTAATCACGGGACCGAAGAATCCCGAAAAATGGCTGATCTTACGTGCGTAATGGACTCTAAGGTTCCTTTTAACAACCAGTGGACCCGCGATGTACTGAAGTACATAGAGCGTCGCGAAAGTAATCCGTTGTTGTAAGACGAACCAGAAGGTTTCCGAGGCCCCTTTATTGCTCCACGCCGAACTCCGGCGATCAAGGGTGGTTACAGGGTCAGGCTAAGAGCAGGTTCTTCATTTTCACACTTGTGGATCGACGCGTCGACTCTACTCTGTACCTTACCGTCAAGGTCGAGGCCATCTGCTTGATCGATGACTCGGGCGCTCAGAGGAAAGCGGCAGGCTCGAATCAAAACCCGCTTGATGGCATTGCGAAAATCGGTGGCCCGCTCGGGACCAGCCTCAGTGCGGTACCAGACAATCGCGTGCGCCAGCTCGGTGCGGGCAGGGTCGGTGAAACGTGGTCGGAGCATCAGCGTTTGATGATCTCGTCAAGCTCGCGCTCTACGTCTTGCCAATCGTGCAGTACAGCGGTGCCGTCTTTTACGCTGCGAACGCGCTGCACAAGCTCCTCATGCCAATCAGGATGTAGCGTCTGCGCGGGGGACTCCTGCTCTGTGAGCTCGGCCAGCTCGACAAGGGTAAGCTCTCGCTCCTCCGTGGGCAGAGAGCGAAACTCGTCGATGAGTTTGAGGGCTCGTGTGGAGAGGGTCATCAAGAACAAATACCGCATTTCACCGCGCATTTCACGGACTGATGGCAAGAGATGCGTGCGGGCCAACACGAACGGTCCTTTCGGCCGGTAAAAAAGGGCTATCCATCCCGAGCCAGCCGTCCTCCGCAAGCGCGTCCGTCACGACGCGTGCACCGCACGAGCGCACGTACAGCCACCCCGTAGCCGTCCGTGATAGCGGTGTGCACGCGTCGCGCCAGGCTTACGAACCTTACGGTCGTGATGGCACGCAGTCGGTCATGCGAAAGAACGCGCTTGCACCTGGTGACGTAGCTGCCCACACGTTCGGAGGCCTCGCGCAAAGCAACGTCGCCTGAGGCGCGATAGCCCTGGCTGAGTGCTCGCATCACTCCCGCCTGGATGGGTGCGATCTTTTCGAAGTGCGGTGCCGTCCACACGCCACGCAAGGAATACTGGAACGCGCCGCCCTGGACTGGGTCGATGAGCTGCCTGTAACCGACGAGCGTCCGCGTGACCTTCGGCAAGCGCGCGCGTTCGCCCCAGACGTGCGCCCGAAACAGCGCGTGCTCGACCGGCGCAGCCAATGGGTACTTTTGAGGGGAGCCCCAACCCCCTTGCGCGGGATCGTAGGCCTCATCGAGTTGCGATAGCGCGTCGTCTCGCGCCGCGTCTAGATCCGAGCGCGGTGCAGGTGGGGGAAGGGGTGCCTGCCTTGTGGCGAGACCCCCGCCATGGTCAAGGTCGTTGACTAGCTCGTGCAGCAGAGCCAAAAAGCGCTCGACGGGCTGATGGCCCCGCAGGTTGACGATGGTGCGTGCTTCCGGCGTGAGCAGTCCAGTCGCGGGCCAGCCCCAGTCCGCGTAGCGTTCAGCGAGATCGGGCCGATTGTCTTGATCGACGCGAATCGTCACGAAGCGCTCGCGCAAAAGCGCCACCACCCGCGCATCGCGATAGGTGGTCGCGTTCATTACGTGACACCAATGACACCAGCCGGCCTGCACGCTGACGAGCAAGAGCTTGCGTTCGCGCTGCGCACGCTCGAAGGCGGTCTTGGACCAGGCCTCCCAATGCGGTTCCACGGCTTCCACCGTGGCAACGGGAGGGGAGGTACGAGCGCAGCATAGTAAGAGTGCCGCTAGCCACGGCAGGAGCGTTCGCGTCGTCAGAGCAATACGTTGCAGCATGGCGCGCAGATCAGCGTGCTTTTCAGCCGCGACGCCGGGGGGTATGGGTTGCCCCGCCCGGGTCACGCGTACAGGCGAACGGCCTTGGGATGGTACTGCTCGGGTTTCCACAGTCCCTTGAGCGGATAGGACGGCCCGACTTCGGGCTTCTCTGCGCGCATGTCGCGCAACGCGTCGGCGCGGTCTTCGTCGCTGTAGGGCGCGATGTCGGCACACCACTCGACGCTGTTGCCATTGGGATCGCGCGTGTAGATCGATTGCACGAAACTGTGGTCCAATTTCATGATAGGGGAAGACTTCAAAGAAGACGCGATAGACCCCACACGTGAACGCAGCTGTGGCCATGAGCTGCCCATGTACAACTCGTGCCGCAATCGGCACTGCCCGACGTGCCAGAGCCTCGAGCAGCAAAGGTGGCTCGAGCTGCTCCAGCTCGGCGCGAACAGAACACGGTCCTCTTTAGGCAGCCTTCTGGCGTCTTCGAGGATCTTTCCCACCGGCGAAGACATGCAGAACAACGCACGGCATGGCCTAGGAAATCGCGAGATGCGCGAGCCTTTTCGGTGCGCGGAAGCACGCACGCACCCGATATCGGTCGAGTTCCTCTCTCGACCGAAGCGGCGCGACGCGGTTGGCTGGGTCGAGCGGCGGAGGACATCCGCGAAAAGCGCGCCCGAACTGTAACAATCTCGAGGCCTGACACGAAGAGCAGACATGCACCTGCCTTTCACCTATCGTGGCGAGTCTCTGCCAGCTTCTGGCCGGCTTTGGCAGGTGCTAACACGCGTGGATCCTCGTGAAGTGAGCTGGTACGGTGGCGCGCACTTCACGAGCTAAGAGCAAGACAGCGCATGACGGGTATCGACGAGCAAGCGGTGATGGCTGCCTACGCCGCGGGCGACGATCGGGCGTTCGATGCCCTGTTCGATGCCTTTGCGCCCCGGCTGCTCGGCTTTCTGCGGCGAGGGTTTGCCGACGGGTCGATCGCCGAGGATTTGTTGCAGGTGACCTTTCAGCGCGTTCATGCCTCCCGGGCGAGCTATCGCACCGGTGCGCCGGTGCGCCCCTGGCTGTTCACGATCGCAGCGCGCGTGCGGATCGACGAGCTGCGCAGACGCTATCGCGTGCCAGCGATGGCAAGCGACGAAGAGCTCGACCGCATACCGACAACAGAGGGCGCTGAGATGGCCGAGCCTGCCCAAGACCGGGATGATCGCGCTCGTCTGGTGCGCGAAGCGGTCGAAGCGCTGCCCGAATCCCAGCGCATGGTCGTCCATCTTCATCGCTTCGAGGGCCTTACCTTTGCGCAGATCGCAACCGCATTGAATCTCAAAGAGGGCGCCGTGCGCGTGCGCGCATTTCGCGCTTACGAAGCGCTGCGCGAGCGTTTGCGTCCCCTCGTACAGGCGGAGGTTGAGCCATGAGCGAGCACATCAAGGCCGAGCAGTCCATGGCATTGGTCGCGCTCGCAGCGGACGATCCGGAGCGTCTGCAAGCCGAGCAACACGCCCAAGGCTGCAGTGCGTGCCGGTCCACCCTCGACGAAGCTGCACTGATGCTCAGCTGGGTCGACGCTTATGCGCCGATGCCAGTCGTCAATCCGGCGTTGAAGGCGCGCATCCAAAACGCCGTGCTCAGCACTCAGGTACAAGCCACGCGCTTCGACTCAGCCAAGGGTTCCCGCATCGTATCGAAGTGGCTGCTGGCGCTGGGTGTATTGTCGTCGGCGCTGTTGGCTTGGCTGAGCTCCGAACCCGGCGCACTCGCGCCCGCACAAGGTCTGCACTGCGTGATGTTCGAAACCATGACCGCAGTCGCTCCGTTCGCCGTCGCGGCCTATTTGGGTATGCGCGGCAAGATCGCTTTGCAGCCGCTCAACCTCGCCACCGTCAGCATGGCCGGTGCGCTGGCAGGCCAAGTGATCTTGCAATCTCGTTGCCCTGACCATGCCACGCCCCATCTTTTTGCATTTCACGTGGCCGGGGTAGTGTTGGCGGCAGCGTTGGGCTACACCGCCACCGTGGGCCTGCGAGGGCTGCAAAAGGCGTAGGTCTCGCCTACCGTTGCGCACGTCCCGCACGGTTTCGCCAACGTCTCGCCCCGCGTGCCTTCCGCAGTGCTGGCGGCGTGGCCATGCCCTACACTCGCGCCAGTCCCTTCATTTTTTGCGAGTTTCGGCATGGGCTTTTTTTCCAAACTGATCGGCCTGGTTCCCAAGAAGCAACCGCTGCATCTCGACGACAGCAACTTCGAAGCAGAAGTACTGAAAGCCAAAGATCCCGTGCTGGTCGATGTCTGGGGCGCCCGCTGCGCACCGTGCAAGCGGCTTGAGCCGATCATGATGGAGCTCACCGCGCTCTACGAAGGCCGAGTCAAGGTTTGCGAAATCAGCGCGGAGACTGCGCCGCGCACCATGGCGCGCTTGCAAATCCAATCGACACCCACCGTGCTCTACTTCAAGAACGGTAAGGAGCTTGAGCGGGTCTCCGGCTTCCGCGGCAGCTTATATCACCAGCAGAGCGTCCAAGAGTTATTCGGGATAGAAGGTTAACTTTCGTTTCGGGTCGTTCCGCCTACCTACACGAATTCGCGCATGGTTTTGCGCAGGCAAGCAGACACAACTCGCGCTACATGGACGGCCATGAGTCGTAGCACTGCTGTGATCGGAGCGGGCGCCGCAGGTTGTGCCGCCGCCCATGCGCTCGCGCAAAAGGGAAGGCGCGTGGTGTTGTTCGAGCGTGCCGCCGAAATTGGCGGGCGCACTACCACCTGGCGTAAGGATGGTCTGCAGATCGACTCCGGAGCAGGGTTTTTCACCAATTTCTATCCCACCCTCGAAGCGCTGATGCCCAAGCTCGGCATCCGCGATCAAGTCAACGTGCTTTCGCGACATAGCGTGCTGGTGCAAGACGGTAAGCGCGGTGAGCTGACCCTAGGCTCGGTGGGTTCGTTCGTGCGCTTTCCGTTCCTGGGCGCGCGCGACAAGCTGCGCATGGCGAGCGCGACCGCGTGGCTTACCATGCGCTACTCAGGCCTCGATATTACCTCACCACACAGTCTGAGCGAGCTTGACGATCGCTCCATCGCGCAGGACGCGCGCGAGCGTGTCGGTGAGAACGCATACCAAGTCGTGGTGCGTTCAGGCATCGAGCCGTTTTGGTATTTCTCGTGTGAGGAGGTGTCGCGCGCGCTCGCTATCGCCTTGCAAGCTCGCGCCGCCACAGCGCGCTTCTTTGCGTTTCGCGAGGGGATGGATAGTATCTGTCGCGCGCTCGCCGCCGGCATCGAGACTCAGACATCTGCCGAGGTACAGCCGCTCATCTGCGAAACAGACGGCCGCTTTTTAGTGCGCTTTTCGCGCGACGGGCAGCTGTTTGAGGAGCGCTTCGATGAATTGGTGATGGCAACCACCGCCTCGGTCGCCCACAAGCTTAGCGCCGAGCTCGGCGAAGTCGTGCCGCCGGCGATGCGCGAGTTTCTAGCAAGCCAAAGCTACGTGCCCAACGTGCATGCCACCTTCATCGTCGAGCGCGATGCTTGCCCGCCCGGCACAAGCTCGATGTTCCCCTGCGGGCCTGCGCAAAAGCGCGTGGCGGCCCTGAGCTTCAACAGCTTCAAGCGTCAATGCGGCGATGCGTTGAGTGCCGACAAGGAGCTCGTGTGCGTATTTCTCACCGCCGACGAGAGCCGCTCCTTGCTCGCTGCGAGTGAGGCCGAGATCTACGAGCGCTGCTGGAGTCTGGCGCGAGACTTCTGTCCCGAGCTGCCCGCGCAGGCCATACCTTTTCGCTCGATCGCGCGCAGCGAAGCCATCCCTGTGCACAGTGTGGGCCGCTTCCGCCGCGCCGCCGCCCTAGACGAGCTCACGCCTTCACCGGTGGTGTTTGCCGGCGACTACTTGACCGCGGCCACAGTAGACGGCGCCCTGCGCTCGGGACTACGCGCGGCCGACAAGCTTCTCACATAAGGTGCGCCGCCAAAGCGAGTAGCTCCGCGCTCGCATCGCGGCCGTCATCGAGCGCATTCTGATCGCACACGCGCACCACATCGCCTTCGATTTCGACGCTGCGCGTCTTATCGACGAGCAGGATCAATGCGAGCTGCACGCGACGTTCCCCGAGCAAGCGCCCGGTGGCTTCTTTGGTGCTTGTGATCACGAACACATGGTCATCAAACCAGCTGGAGCCCACTTCCACTTCTTCGATGAACAGCTTTTTGGCGCGGGCGATCAGGCCCTCGCGCACAAATCGCGCACTGATATTAGTCGGCTTGGGTAAACGCACCTCAAGCACGCGCGAGCGTATGATTTTGTCGTCGTCGCCGACCTCACTGCGTTGTCCAGCTTCGATGGTAACCCCGAGCGCGTGCGCGGCAGCGTCGAGATCGGCTTTGAGCACATCGTGATCAAGGGAGGAACTCATGCTTGCGAGCCTACCGCGAAGCACAGCCCACGGCGATGTGCTCAGGCAAGGGTCTGTCGGCGCGCCTCACAACGCCGCAATGAGGAACATGCCAGAACAGGGGGCAGCAGCAGGCGGCAGCAGGCCGTTACCGAAGCTCGCTGTGCGCGCGTGCGTGCATACGCACCACCAGACCCTGACGGGCATGGCGAAGATCGCTAAACGTAGGCACACCCTCAGAGCGCAGGCTGAGCGAGCCAAATAGCACCAGCGGCGCCTGCAGCTTCACGCGCACGGCCTCGAGATATTCGTCTCCGAGCGTGCGGAGCGCCAGGCCTTGATCCTTGGCAAACTCCGCGAGCAGCGCGCTTTCATCGAGCTGAACTTGACGCAACGCCGCACGAGAGCCCGTGGTGAATCGCACGCCCGACGAGAGCACGAGTCTGTCGCCCCGCAGCTTGGGCTCGGCTTCGAGGTAAACCGTAAGCTCCCCTTGCTCACGCGCCAAGCTCAGAGCGAGCACCAAGCGGCCAGACAGTTTGTCGACACCAAGCACGTCGAGTTTGTTCACGCGAAAGTCATCTTGCGTGAAGCCTGTCAGCGCCTTACTCAGGTCGCGGGCGAGGCGATCAAAGCTCACCGCCATGTCAAAGGTAAGGTCGGTCGATAGGCCCTGCGGGTCGCGGCGCGTGGGCAGCTCCCGCGCGACGTCCGGTTCAGCGCCGTCGAACAGTACACGCAGCTGCAATTCCAGCGGCAGGCTAGCACGTGCGCCTTGGCCGCCGAGCGCGCCCATCGCGACCTCCTCGACCGCGAGCCTGAGTGAGCTGCCCTCGATCGATGGCGTAGCGTGCGCAAGCGCGCGCAGGGTCCGTGCAAGCAACGAGCGGACATCCGTGGCACGCGCCACGCGCCGATCAAGCTCAGCGAGCAGCTGCGGCGAAGTGGCTTCGATCGCTCGCTTCAGCTGGGCGTGCACTTCCGTGGCCGCTTGCGCGCGCGGCACGCAGACCTTGATCACGATCCGGCCGCACAAAGCGTCGCCCGCTGGCGCTGTAAAGCTTACCTGCTCGAGCGTGATGCGCGTGGTCAGCGCAAACGTGGGCGATAACGTGGGCGTGAGCGCCAGCGTGACCAAAACACTACCGGGGCTCGTTTCCGTACCCCACGCGGTGCCTCGGCTCAGCCAGGCTTTGCCGAAGGGTGTGGCGAGTTGCGCGCGCGCTTTGCCCCAGTACGCGACCCGCGCTTGGATGCGCAGAACGCCATCTTTCATGCCGAGCTTGAGCTTGGCCACGCGCGCTTGCATTCGCGTATCGACCTGAGGGTTGGCACCATCCCCGGTGACGCGCGTCCAGTCCGCTTGGCGCAGGGGCAACTCGCTGTTCAACAGCTCGGTCAAGAGCGGCTCGAGCAGACTTAGGTCCATCCCGAGTGCCAGCGCGAACGTGGATACGGGCAAAGGTGGGGTCTTATCCCTGCGTTCGACTAAGGCGGGCACAGGCAGCTTCGGTAGCGGCAGCTGAACGCAAGCCGCGCACACAGCCACAGCTCCCACAGCCCCCAAGGACAGCCACGCCGGCGATGCCAAGCGTGCCAGCGAGCCCAGCCAGCCCAGCCAGCCTGAACGGGCCGGCGATGGCGCGCGCCGGGAGACACCACTAGGCATGGGAGCGGACACGTTTCCTCGCTGGTCTCGCGCGACCCGATAAGCCGGGACGGGGCGAAGCATTTCGTAAGAGGGCCAACAGGGCAACCGCATGGGCGGTCGCGCTCGATCTCGGCCGCGCCCTGCAGCACACTATACAAATGCGCTGTTCGCTTTGGCTCGCTTTGGCGGTTTGTTCTTTGCCCTTGCAGGCGCGCGCCGATCGCGTGCACCTGGTCGGTGGCGCCGTGATCGAAGGCGATGCGACTCGCGTGGGCGAAAAGGTCTTGCTCGAGGTGCAGTCAGGTCAACTTACTTTACCAGTGGCCAGTGTCGTACGCATCGAAGAGAGCGAGACCGATGTTGAGCGCGTGCAGAAACGTCTCGACAAGCTCAGGCCCGACGATGTCAACGGCTTGTTGGCGCTTGCGAGTTTCTGTCGTGACCACGACATGCGTGGCCGCGAGCGCGAGCTTTTGCAAAAGGTGATCGCCGTCGCACCCGACCATCCAGAAGCGCGCGCGCGCCTGGGCTATGTCAAAGGTGCAGAAGGGCACTGGCTTACGCGCGACGAACAACGCCGCGCACAGGGACTCGTGCTTTACGCTGGCAGCTGGCTGACACCGGCGCAGCGCCTCGAGCTCGAACAGCGCGAAGCGGAAGCCAGGCTCGCCAAGATCGCCCGCGACAAAGCGGAGCTTGAGCTTGAGATCCAGAAGCTCGCGCTTGCCCAAAAGCGCCTCGAAGCGGAGCACGCCGCGCGCCCGCGACAGGAACCGAACCCTGAGGATCTCTGGCGTATGTTCCCGCCCGTCTACGTGGGGCCTGTAGTAAGCCCAGGCGGTGGCTGTATTGGCGGAACCTGCATGCCATCAGGCTGGAATGGGCCTGAGCCCTTCCCTATTCCGGGTGTACGCGACCCCCGCGACATGACCTTTTCGATCCCGGGCGCCAAGGATCCTCGCAGCTACTACTGAAGCGACGGCACAACCCTCAGATCTGCGCGTTTTTTATCGTACGGCAGAGCGCGGGGGGATACTCTGAGTACGGATGTCTCGTTCAGCCGTCGCCGATTTCATCGAAAGCTTCGAGGAGCCACGTTGGCATGCGCCGCTTTCCCTAGAACCCTACCTGAGCGGCGCCCCCGGGCACGGAACCGTCAAGGGCATGTTCTTTACGTGCGTGACCACGCTCGCGCGTGCCAAGTCGAGCAGCGTGCCCGGTCGCGAGAGCTACACGGGATTTAAGAGCTATCCGATTCGCGAGTGGCTCGAATTGCTTCCAGAGTGCGCCCGCGTCGCGTTTCCGCGCTTGCCCATCCGCTCCGCCCTGTTCGAAACGGGCTTTCACATCTATCGAACGTTCAGCGAGTCGACCGTGGGACGCGTCGTCATGAGCGTCGCCGGACGCGACGTCCACGCGGCGATCCGGCTCACTGAACGCGCTTACCAAGCGGTGAACTCCCCGAGCAGCGTCAAAGTCCTAGAACACAGCGAACAGCGCGCCGTCTTTGCGCTGCGCAACTTCTGGGAGTACCCAGACTGTTATCAAGCCGGTGTGCTCGCAGCAGGCGTGCAGGCCTACGGCGTCAAACCGCAGGTCCGTGTCCGTCTATTGAGCAAGTGCGACTGCGACGTGGAGCTTTCCTGGTAGCGCGCAACAACCTCAAGGGCCCTCCATAACCCTCAATTGCGCCTGGCCTTCAGCCAACTCTTTCGATGCGCCCATCTGAGTGTCTGGCAAAGCGACCTTCCTCGCGCGCATGCACCGGCGCATCGCTCGGCCAGGGCCAGCCGCCGAACTGGGTACGCCGGTAATCCGTGAAAGCCTGTTGAATCTCGGCGACCGTGTTCATCACAAAGGGGCCGTGCTGCGCCACGGGTTCGCCTATCGGTCGCCCCTGCAGCAGCACAAGCTCACTTTCATCGGGCCCGTTTTGGAGGCTCACCGGCAGCTCGGGGCGCAGGGCCACGCCCACCGCTGAAGAAAGCGCGCGCTCGGCAATACGCAAGGAGCTGCCGCGAAAAAAGTACAGGGTGCGATTGCTGCCCGCAGCGGCGGCAGACAGCGTCCACTCAGCGTAAGGCTCCATCTTGATCGTCCAGATCGCGACATCGGAATCCGTCTGTGCAGCCCAGGATTTCGGCGGTGGTGGCGGCGCGCCAAGATCGCCGAGGCGGCCCGCGACGACGGTAACCTCCGTCCTACGGCCCGCCGCATCACGCGCGACATGCCGCGGGATCGTCTGATCCCACAACATCGCAAAGTGCGGCTCGACGAGCTTGTTCGCCCTGGGCAGGTTGAGCCAAATCTGGAACAACTCGACGGGATTCTTACCCTTCTGATCGAGCAGCGGAAACATCTCCGAGTGCACAACGCCCTTGCCGGCGGTCATCCACTGCACATCGCCGTGCCCAAAGCGTGCGGTTGCGCCCGTGGAATCCGCATGATCGATAAGGCCGCGGCGCGCCAAGGTCACGGTCTCAAAGCCGCGGTGGGGATGCTGCGGAAAACCGGGCACCACGTGACCGTGGTACATGCGAAAGCCGTCCTTACCCGCGAAGTCTTGACCGATGTCGCGGCCGGCGAGCGAGGTGGCAGGCCCTAGCGCTTCGTTGCCAGCCGGGTAGGCATCGTTGTGATGAACGCAAAAGAGAAACGGATCGGCCGTCTCCCAGACGAAACCGAGCGGCTTCACAGTCAATACGGCATTCTGGCTCATGCTGACCTCGACCTGATGTGCAGCGGCGTTGTGACGCTGGTGAAGCATTGTCTGCAGCTCGCGCTCGAGGGTTACACGAGGGTGCTTGCGCCCTCTGCCGCAGCACCGGTTGGCAGTACCTGTGGCGGGGCATGTCGCTGCCACGCCGCCAACGTAGTAGCCTTGGCTGAGTGAGCCTACCTCCTGAGCCCCCCCGGCCCGCAGCGTCAACACGAGCAACATCGTCGCCGCAGTCGTCGCAGGCGACGCGGCATACGTCGCCGACCCCGCGCATGCGGGTTATCTCGATTTTGTTTTGGTCGTACATGTTGCTCACCAATCCCGTGCTCTGGGCGCTGGCTGTGCTGATCTTCGTGCTGACTGCACCTTTTGATCGCAAGCGACGCATCCTGCACCTGTACACGTGTGCCTGGGCCTTTCACTACGTGAAGCTCTTGCCCCTGTGGTCGCCGCGCTTCGAAGGGCTTTCGCACATCCGCCGTGACCAGACCTACGTGCTCGTGGCCAATCATCAATCGTTAGGCGACATCCTCGTCCTGTTCGGTTTGTTTAGACATTTCAAGTGGGTATCCAAACGCGAAATCTTTCGCGTACCGTTCATCGGCTGGAACATGCGCATGAACGACTACGTCGGCCTCGTGCGCGGTGATGCCGCCAGTATCGAACGCATGCTCAACGAGTGTCGCAGGCATCTCAAGCTCGGCTCCTCGATCATGATCTTCCCCGAGGGCACCCGCTCCGAGGATGGTGAGATGAAAGACTTCAAGCGCGGCGCCTTCTCACTCGCCAAGGAGCTCGGTCTGCCGATCATCCCCATCGTCGTGGATGGCACACGCGACGCGCTGCCCAAACATGGTTTGGTGTTACGACAAGAGAGTGTGCTGCACATACGTGTACGCGTGCTGCCAGCGGTGCTGCCCGAGGCCGCGGAGGATGCGCGCGCACTGGGCGAGCTCGTGCGCAACCAGATGGTCACCGAGCTTGCGAAGCTACGCCAAGTGCCCGCGCCCCGAGCCTGAGGGGCCTACCCCTACCTCATCGAGCTCAGGCAACCATACCTTTTCCGACGGCGCCATACCTTCCCGACGCTGCCATCCCGTTTGCAGTTCCCTGCATGCAAGATGATTACCGACCGCATGCAACAGAAAGAAGAAGCCGCGCGCCTAAAAACGCAGCCGACGGTTCCGCTCGGCGGACTGTTGAGTGTAGTCTGAGGAGACAAGGTAAGAGCGCACGCTGCCGCGGCCCAGGGAGAAGATGATGGCGGGCTCATTCAACCCCCGCGAGACCCCGACTGCGTCGCGCCCTACGAGTGACGTCAGTGCGCCGAGCTGCAATCTAACTAGCACCCGGGTCATGTGGTTGGGGCGCGAGGGCCCTCCCCCGGGGGTCGCCCAAATCCTGACTGACGCGGGCTGGGTAATCTGCGAGCGCCACGACAATCTCTGGCCTCCGCAGCGCATCGCATGGTTGGCCCAAGTGTCAGCTGCCGCGCGCGTCCATCGCTCCTTGCGCGGGCGCCGGATCGCCGTCGTGCACCCAGATCCCGGGGCCTCCGATGCGCTTGCAGAAGCGTTGCGCGCAAGCGGCGCGCAAGTGGTCGTCCTCAGCCTCGGCGAAGCAGGTCTGGACCGAGCCGAAGCGCTCGATCCCGAAGTCATCGTCATGCAGCCGGATCACCTGGACGGTACTGGCATCGAAGTGGTGGGATCGCTCTGGCGACACGAGCGGCTACGCTGGACGCCGATCTTACTGGTCCCTCACGCACGGCTCGGGGTTGCAGGCGCAAGCGCGCCAAACGTGCGAGAGCTCGTGATCGGCGTCAATCTGCTGTGCAGCGACTACGAATCCTTAGTGCGTCGCGCCTGCCGCAGCGAACCATTCGAGTTACGCCTGGAAGAGCTTGGCCCCATGCGCACCATGCGCGCCTTGCTCGAAAGCACAGGCGTGCTGCGCGCTCGTTTTGAAACCCCAGACCTGACGATTGAGGTCGACCTAGGCGAGGGTCTGATTATTGGTGCCCAGGGTGGTGCGCGCGAAAGCCAGGATCAGCAAAGCCTGCTCGGAGTGCACGCGGTCGCAGCGCTGCAAGCGCAGCTTGTGGGCACGGTGTCCGCCTGGCCGGTCGCCTACCCAGCAGTGACTAATATTATGGCGCCGCTGGAAGCGATGCTACTAAGCTCCCACACTGCGCCGGCTTTGACAGATACCAGCATCTTGCGGGTCTCCTCGGTCAATATGCCGCCAGCCGCAGCGCCCGAAGCAGACGACTGGTTCGACAGCCCAACCAATCAACGCTCGCTGCCAGCACAAGTACGGGCATCCGCTGCCAATGAGAATCTCAGCGCCGGGTTGCAAGCCAGTAGCACCGCGCGTCCGAGCATGACGCGCCGCATCGAAAACACGAAGGAGCCAAGTGGCAGCATGCAAGGCAGCAGGACCACGCTGCCTGCTCCTTCGTTCGTCGTGCTCAGACCCATGCCAGCGGCGGCGCCGCACGCGCCTGAGAGCCCCGCAGCGCCAGTCGCACCGACAGCTACCGCACCGCGAATGCGCACAGCGCCGCCCCCTACACCGAGCCCAGCAGCGCCGGTAGTGCTGGCAGCGGCCCCTCCCCCTTCTGCGTCACGGCTGACGCCGCCACCTCCGCTGACGCCGCCACCTCCGCTAACGTTGCCACCGCGCATTCCGGCGCCACTGCCTACTCGAGCAAGCGTTCAAGCCGTGGCGCCCGCCGCTGCTGGTCCGCTGCGCGCGGAGCCGGCCAAGCCGAAGTCGGCATCTGCGCTCGAGATCAATACCGATGTGGTTTCCGTCAGACCGGCACGTCGATCGCGACGCGCCCCGGGGATCATAGTGGGGCTGAGCATCGTGGCCCTGAGCATCGTGGCCCTGAGCATCGCGGTCCTGCACCACACCGAGTCTCCGAGCGTGCATGCGCCCTCTGTCCCCAGCCCGCTTAACGCGGCAACCGAACCCGCGCGGATGATTGCCGCCTTGCAGCCGCTCCCTTCCGACGCGCCCGCTCCATCCCTGCCCATGGCAGCAGGCGCGGGCGACGCCGAGCAGACCGGCCCCGAAGTCAGGAACGATGTCCAGGAAGTCGTAGACGGCGCCCCCGAATTCGGAGGCGAATCTGCGCCTGTCAGCCCCGCCCAGCGCCGCTTAGCGAGTCGCCTGGTCGCGCGCGGCCATCAGCTACGGCGCGCTCAGGAGTACGAGGCGGCTCGCGCACAGTATGCCGAGTCCGCGCGTGTCTATCCCCATTACCCACGCGCCCTGGCGGGCATTGCCGAGGCGTGCCTGGGGCTCGGTGACAAGGAAGGTGCGCTCGCGGCGGCGCGCGCAGTGGTACAACGTCGACCGCGTTTTGCAGATGACCATCGTCTTTTGGGCGACGCTTACAGGCTCAACGCGCTGATGCCGGAGGCGCGCAGCGCATGGCAGCGGGCCGCAGCGCTTGGTAGTCGCACGGCGCGCGAGCGTCTCAAGGCTTTTCCGTAAGGCTGCTGCGGCGCGGCCGTGACCCGATCAAGTCTTCGCTGGCTCAGCGAGCAGCAGACGATTTTTGGGCGTGATGCGCTCCGGAATCGTCTGTGTGTGCACGCGGTAGCCCGCCGCCTGCAAGCGGGCGACGCGCATCATATCAATCGCGAGTGCGGCATCGACCCAGCCCTCAAGTCCGCCTGTGTCCGAGGTCTGAGCGTCGTGACAACATGGTAAGAGTGCCACGCGTGCCCGCGCCCCGATCGCGCGCTCGAGTACCTGATCCGTCAGCGAGCCGCAGGCGTGAATCGAGACCACGAGGTCCGTCGTCGCAAGCGGGATCGACGCCAAATCAGCCTGCTGCAATGTCACCCGCTCCCACAGCCGCGGCCAATGGGCATGGAGCACGTCCTGCAGGCGCTGAGCGCTAGGCGGCAGGCGCGTATCGATCGCAAGCGCGTACTCACTCGTGGCATCGAGGATCAACAGCAGCTGCGCAGTCAGCCCGTGCCCACAGGCCAAGTCGACCACACGCCCGCCGCGAAAGCGCCGACGCACACGCCGCGCAACCTCCCAGGATTCATAGAGCTCCTTGCGCGGCAAACAGTCCGCTTCGCACACGACGCGCGCCACGCGATGAAACAACGTGTCTTCGGTAAAACGCGGGAGATCACGCAATGACAGCACGGAGCGACTAGAGGGCGCAAAGCTCACGATGCACACGACACAGCGCTGTAGACCAACATCGTCATCACGTGGCCAAGCCTAAGGCAGCGCACGCACCGAGACAATACGCGCTTTACTTAGTTTTCGAAGCGCACAGAAAAGCGCGCGCGGTACGCCGCAAATAGCGGCTCGACCCCCTTTGCAGTTAGTCCAAAGTCCGAGAGCTGATAGCGATGCCTGCCGTACTTATGCTGTGGGTTATGCGCCCGTGTCTCGCGCATGCGCGTTTCGAGCTCGGCATCAAACGGCAGCTTCAACGTCGCATACACCTGCTTGGCACAGGCCACCGGATCAGAAATCAGGTCGTAGTAGGATACGTCGACAAAGCCTTGATCGTGCACCTCGTCCCGTGCCGCAAGGGCGCGCTCAAGCATGCGTCCGAGCTTACGCGACCAGTCGCGACCAATCTCGCCTGCGGCCACGCGATCGCTGAAGACGCCGCGACCGTGCTTAATCATGCTGCAAAACGAAGCTAAGGTACGGACGGGGTCACGATGGGTATGGATCACCTGTACACCCGGAAACACCTTGCACAGGACGTCGAGATGCTCGAGATGGTGGGGGGTCTTGAGGATCCAGCGATCCGGACCGCGCGCCTGGCTCAAGATTTTGAGTAGCGTCGCCATGTACTCGTAGGCGGGGGTGTTGTCTTGAGCCTCGAGCCAGCGGGCATAACTTGGCACGTTCAAGGTTGCTTCGGGCACCGTGCTCAAGAATGCGTAGTCGAGCAGCAACACATCTTCTTCTGGCGCGTCTGCTTCGACTGGATGAATCGCGAAAAAGTCGGGCGCCATGTAAGCCAGTGCGCGTTCGCTGAGCTTGGCCTGCCACAGACGCGGCTCAAGGCCGCCAAACAGTGGCGCGACAGGGGACACCGGAGCGAGCGCCTCCCACGAGATCAAGGCGCGCAAACGCGGATCGCTGGCGAGCAAACGGTGCAGCATGGTCGTGCCCGTGCGCTGCAAACCGGCGATCACGATCGGCGCTGGCAAGCTGCGCCTGGCAATCTCCGGCTGTCGCTTCAACAAGTTCGTGACGCGCAAGCGCGTGCTCAACGCTGCCACCAGGCGCACCTTGGTGATCAGTCTGCCGACCGTATGCAGCTGCGCTTCGCTTTCGATCGCGCGCAGCAGCACGTCCAGGGGAATGCGAAAGGACTCGTCACCAAAATCCTGCAGCCCCGTCTTACTGCGTGCTGCGCGGAACAGCTCCGCCTCGTGGATGGGCCCGCTGCCCACGCCTAAACGCGCAAGCGCCGCGCCGAGACGATTGACGGCCGCGACCGCCCGCGGCCGATACGGCAGCTCATCCTCAGTCTGCATAGGGCTCATGGTGCAAGCTCCGCGAGCTCGGCAACCTTCACCACGCGGGTGCTCGGTTGTGGATGATGGTCGGCGCGCACCCAGCGCCAACACATCGTGCCAAAGGCGTGCCCGGCCGTACTCAACCAGTTGGCCAAGCCTGGATTTTGATGGGCAATCACCACGCGCACGCTGCCGTCCTCGTTAAGCTCAGCTCCCGCCTTGTTGATGCAGACTTCGTAATGGCGATAGTCGAGGGACTCCATCCAATAGTTATTGAGCTGGAAATTCCAGTACTCGCAGTCAGGTGGAGTCGCGTGGATCAGCAGCGCCTCATCGGGCGCAAGCTCCCAGTAACTGTGATAGTAAGCAATGTTCGGATCCCCTCCGAACATGCGCGACAGGTTGGGGTCAAATTGGGGTAGCTGGTTTGCATGCTTTTTGAAACCGTGGGCCCAGCTTGGAAAGATCATCGCGCAGGCACTGACCAGGCTTGCCGCGCTCTGCAGACCGCGATCGAGCTCGGCTGCCACAATGGGCAGCGGGGCGGGTTTTGTCGCAGCTCCGATGCGTTCCAGCGTCAGCTCCGCGCGCATCTCTCGGCTACGATCCAAAAACGTCTGGCGCACGATCAACGTGCCATCCGCGTCGGGTAGCTTGAGCCAGTTGCCAGGCTTTTCGTGTTTGCTCAGCACAAGCTCGACGCGACCGTCAGCATCGACAGTAAGGTCCTTGGCTTCGATGAAGCCCGCCGGGGGCATGCCGCGACCCTGACCGTAATGTCCCTGCTGGGTGGCTAAGCTTAGGTACGGAACGCTGCCGCGGGTACCGTGCAAGCGGTATTCGTAGTCGCCATGAACCGGCGCATTTTCATACCAGTTGTCCGGGTTGTCGGCCCCCATCTTGATCGTCTCGTGCACGGTGCGCCGCAGCACGGGAGCCATCGGGTCGGCAAACTCCACGAACGTTTCGAGCGCAGCGCGGGTCAGTCGCGTGAGATAGCGCGTGCCTTCGGCCCGGCTCAACGCATCACTGGGCGCGTCCTTACCAAAGATCGGATCGCCGGCGCTTTTCAGGCGCTCGCAGAACTCACGCCAGCTCGTGCCATCGACAATGCGCTGCGTGGCTTTGTCGTCAGTCACGTCGCGCCTCGCAGGCTCTCGCCCAAGGCGCGCACGATCAAAGCCTCGCTCTCGCGAAACAACAGCGCACTAAGCTTGGGATCGAGAGATTCGGTCGCCGCCGGCTTCTCCTGCATCACGTGCAAATACTTGCCCGTCGTGCCTTCCAGGGTACGCGCACAGCACAGGTAAAGCACCGGCTCCGCAGCCGTCTCGGGCGCGCGAAAAAAGCGATCCATCACCCTGCCTAGCAGGGGCTTTACCCAGTCGGGCGCCTCGCGCGCGATGTCCGTATTGACCGCGCCCGGACAACAGGAAAAAACGGAAACCTTAGTCTCCAGACGCCGCGCGAGCTCCGCCGCGTAGGTATTGAGCAGCAGCTTCGAATAACCGTAAACCTTCATGCCGGCCATGGCTCCGAACGGCTCAAAGCGTCCGAGCTTGACCAGGTCGATAGGCCCCGCATCGCGATGGGACTCGCTCGACACGAATACGATGCGAGGCTGGGTGCTGCGGCTAGTTGCAATCAGACCCTTTGCCAGCAGCCGCTCGATCAACAGCACATTGGCCAAGTAGTTCACGCCGAACATCAGCTCAAAGCCCTGCTCTGTCGGCCGGGCCTCACGGGGTACCACCCCCGCGTTCAGCACCACCAAATCAAGGCGCACCCCGTCGCGCGCAAGCCCATCACAAAACGTCGTGATCGATCGCAAGTCGGCAAGCTCGAGCGCGCGCATCTCCACCTCTTGGGACCCAGTTTCGCGTTTGACCTCTTCGCCAGCCTCTGGAATGCCGCTGCGACAGGCCATGATCACCTTGGCGCCGCGCGCGGCAAGCTGCACCGCGATCGCTTTACCAAGCCCACGATTGGCGCCGGTGACGAGCGCGACCTTACCGTCGATGCGTTCGTCAATCTGGAGTGACATGACATTGCGCGCCCCCCGTGAGATGTCAAAAAGGCCTGACAGTGTAGCGCTGATGGGATTCTTCATGGGCCGCAGAGCGATAGCAGAAAACCGTCACACGCTGCTACTTCGATTGCTCGTGAGCGCCGATGACCTTCACCGAGACAGCGGCGCCAGTCGCCCATGCGGACAAGGCGCGCGTCCTGCGCGCGTCCTGCACAGCGCTCGTCTGCTGTTCATTGGCGCGCACTGCATCGACATCCTCGTCGTGCGAAGGCGGAGGGATGCGCTTCATGGCAGCCGATGATGGCGTTCCCGGCCGTCCCCGCAGCCTAGTCCTGCGTCACCTTAGATATCCCTACATTGCAGGATGAGGTATGGCCTAAGCTGACCGAGTCAGGAAGCGTGCGCATGCCGCTTGCGCAGGGACTTTGGTGCACGCGCTTCGGCACGCTGGCAAACCGCTCCGACAGCCGATGGATGCTTAACTGTGCGATCGCACGCAAACCTTAGTTTCCACCCTGGGCAGGCTTTCGTTCTTAGGCGGAACAGGTCGCGTACTTAGGCCTATTTTTTGTGCGTGGGCCACGATCGCCTGCGTCTTTTTTGTCACCCATAGCAAAGCTACTTGCACGAATGATTGGAATTGAGGGACGATCTAAGGACGGACTCACCCACCTCCCTCCAGGCCGAGCCCCCACTTAGCCTGGCGTCCAAGAGCTCGCGCCGATCATGTTCGACGCGCCTCACGCTCACAGGCATGGTCATGTGCGTGTGTGACCGACGTGCGTGTTTGCAGGCTCTCTCCCGCTGAAGCCCCACTCCACCCAGGCGACTTTGAATACTCCCCTCAAACCAAACGCAGACGCGACGATCGCAGACGCGGCTATTGCTGACGCGGCGGGCGCGGAGCCAAGCTCAGCCTCAGAGCGTCGGCACGAGCAGTATCGGCAAGTAGAAGCCGCGCTGCGAAGCGCAGGTCTGCCGCTTAGCCGCAGCGAGTTGCGCACAGCGCTCGCCCTGGAGGCGGGTGAGTCCGAGTTGCTGCACGGCCTGGTGGGCCGCGAGCCTTTCATCGAAGTCGACGCGCGTCGCTGGGGCTTGATCGATCGCGATCTGCCGGGGGGCGAAATCGGCTTTCGCCAGGCCCTGGACGCCATCCGCGATGCGAACAGCAAGGACACGGAGAGCGCGTACCTTACTGTGCAAAAGCTATCGAGGGTGCATGCGACGTGGAGCTACGAAATGGCCGCTTCTGCCTTTCGCGTTCACAAAACGCAAGCGCTGTCATTTCCGCGCACATTGAGCGGCATCAAGCTGCGCTAGCGGGATCAAGTTGCGCTAACGTCGTTTTCGCGGCCCACTAATCCGCGTCGGGTGCTAGCTCACTCTGCGAAGGCACGGGGATAGCCGGCGGGTTGCGTGAGAGCCAGCGTGTGAGCGCAGGCTCGAAAAGCTGCGCGTCGCGTGCCCCTAGCGCAAGCGTCTCGACGACAGGCGCGCGCTCCGTGTAATCCCAACGCTCGATCGGCACCCGCTCACTCGGCGCAATATAAAGCCGCGTGCCGCGCTCGCCAGTGGCTCCCTGAGGGTAAGGTCGCGATAGCAGCACCAGGTTTTGCTTCACATCAGGATGACGCTCGACCAGGTAGGCAGGCGCATTGTCGACGATGCCGCCATCGAGCAGCACCTGGCCACGGAAGTTGCCCACCGGGGTAAAAGGCGGGGTAGCAGACGAGGCCAACACCAGGTCCGCTAGCTCGTCGGGCGTCTCGCAATCGCGCGCGTCAAAGACGAACTCGCGATAGCCGAGCTGCATGCCAGCCCGTGGGTGCAAAAGCTCTGGCGAGCGCTGCTTTTCATAGGCGTAAGCCCCAAAACCAAGCCACACCGCGGCGCCGATCGGTACATACGAGGGCGCAATCGTACACAACACGTAAATCGGGAACGGCAGCGCGCGGATGCGTTCAAGCCCACCATCGAGCAGCGCATGTCGCACCGTGCTTCGATAAATCGGCCCATGGGGGGCTATCGGCTCACCGCGCAGGGCGCGCCGCAGATCGACGTTTCTCGTGATGCCCTTGCGCAAGCCATCCCAGTGCGTACGCGCCTCATCGCGCCGCCCCGACAATAGTAAGACCACGATCGCAGAGCCTGCGCTGCAGCCCGAAACCGCAGCCACGCGCGGCCAGATGCGCTCGCCCCAGGCTTCGACCAACCCCTGTTGATAAAAAGAACGATTGCCGCCGCCGGCGAAGGTGAGTCCGAGATCGCGCATCGGGGTTTTCTACTCGCGGACGCTCGCCGAGCAACTACCGAGCGCAACTGCACGATAAGCCGTGCGAGAGCCGCGCACGTTCTGTGCGTGAACGCGAACCCGCTATCGCCGGCCAGCTGTCTGACTTGCTTGAGGGCTACGAGGCCTAGGCGAAGCCTTAGGACGGCCCCCTGGCCCCTGTAGCGAGTGGCGGCGGGACAAAGGCCTGCTAAAATCCGCCCTCGTCACATCATCGCATCGCGATTTTTCGTCGTTTAACGTGCACTTCCGTGCGCCAAGTGACGAAGAGCGGTTGAACGATCCTCGATCGTCCCGTATCCAGCGCGCAGCGGCTCTAGAACGGATCAAGGCAACGTATGCACGACCTCACCAAGCAACGGAACATCGGCATTTTCGCGCACGTGGATGCCGGTAAGACCACCACCACCGAGCGCATTCTCAAGCTCACCGGCAAGATCCACAAGATCGGCGAGGTGCATGACGGTGCTGCGACCACCGACTTCATGGTGCAGGAGCAGGAGCGCGGCATCACGATTCAGTCGGCCGCCACGACCTGTTTCTGGAAGGGTCACCGCTTCAACATCATCGATACACCCGGACACGTCGATTTCACGATCGAGGTATATCGTTCGTTGAAGGTGCTCGATGGCGGCATCGGTGTGTTCTGCGGCTCAGGCGGCGTCGAGCCCCAGTCGGAGACCAACTGGCGCTACGCGAACGACTCGAAGGTCGCGCGCATCGTATACGTCAACAAGCTTGACCGCTTGGGCGCCGATTATTATCGCGTCGTCAAGCAGGTCCGCGAAATCCTGGGTGCCAAAGCGCTCGTGATGGTGTTGCCGATCGGCACCGAAGGTAATTTTTCGGGCATCGTCGATCTGCTTACGCGCCAGGCTTACGTTTGGGACGACTCGGGCAACCCCGAGAACTTCAAGATCGAAGCCGTGCCGGCGGACATGGTCGACCTGGTCGAGAAGTATCGCGCGGAGTTGATCGAGACCGCGGTCGAGCAGGACGACGAAGTACTCGAGAAGTACCTGGAAGGCGTCGAGCCCGACGTCGACACGCTCAAGAAGTGCATTCGTAAGGGTACGATCGCGCTTGCCTTCTTCCCGACCTACGCAGGCTCCTCGTTCAAAAACAAGGGCGTGCAGAACGTGCTCGACGCCGTTGTCGACTACCTGCCCAACCCGATGGAAGTGCAGCCCCAGCCCGAGGTCGACCTCGACGGCACGCCGACCGGCAACTTCGCCATCGTCGATCCCACGCTGCCGGTGCGCGCGCTCGCCTTCAAGATCATGGACGACCGCTTCGGCAGCCTTACCTTTACGCGCATCTACTCCGGCACGCTCAAGAAGGGCATGTCGCTGCTCAACACGTTCACGGGCAAGACCGAGCGCATCGGCCGCATGGTCGAGATGCACGCCAATGACCGCAACTTGATCGACGAAGCTCAGGCGGGCGACATCGTCGCGCTCGTCGGCCTCAAGAACGTGCAGACCGGTCATACGCTTTGCGACGAGGATCACCCGGCCACGCTCGAGCCCATGGTGTTCCCAGCGCCGGTAATCAACCTCGCCGTGTCTGCCAAGGACAAGGCCAACTCCGAAAAGATGAGCACCGCGCTCGGTAAGCTCGTGTCCGAAGATCCCTCGTTCCACGTCGAAGTGGATCAGGAGTCTGGCGAGACGATCTTGATGGGCATGGGCGAGCTGCATCTCGACATCAAGGTCGACATCCTGCGTCGTACCCACGGCGTCGAGGTCGATGTCGGCAAGCCTCAGGTCGCCTACCGTGAGACGATCACGCGCGGCATCGAAGATGCTTACACACATAAGAAGCAGACGGGTGGCTCGGGCCAGTTCGCCAAGATCGAATACACGATCGAGCCGGGCGAGCCGGGCACAGGCTTTGTGTTCGTGTCGGCCGTCGTCGGCGGCAACGTGCCGAAGGAATACATCCCCGCGGTCGAAAAGGGCTTCAAGCTGTCGGTGATCAAGGGCGTACTCGCTGGCTACCCGATGATCGACGTCAAAGTCACGCTCACGGACGGCGGCTTCCACGCCGTCGATTCGTCGGCGATCGCCTTCGAGGTCGCTTCCAAGGCGGCTTACCGGCAGACCGTGCCCAAGTGCGGCCCGCAGCTGCTCGAGCCGATCATGAAGGTCGACGTCTACGTGCCCGAAGCCAACGTCGGCGACGTGATAGGCGACCTCAATCGTCGTCGCGGCATGATCAAGAGCCAGGAAGCCACGCCCACCGGCGTGCGCGTCAAGGCCGACTGTCCTTTGAGCGAAATGTTCGGCTACATCGGCGACCTTCGGTCGTCGACCTCTGGTCGCGGTCAGTACTCCATGGAGTTCAGCCACTACGCACCGTGCTCACGTTCGGTCACCGAGACCGTGATCGCCGCCGCCAAGGCGCGCGAAGAAGCACGCCGCAAGTAAGGCCCAAGAGTAAGCCCGTCAGGGTTGACGCTACTTCGTGGACAGGAAGGTCGCTCGCTGCAGCGCCGCTCGACTCTAGGGTCGGCCGGCGCTGTCGGCGTTAATGGGCCGTGATTGAGATCCGCCTGTAAGGTTTTGGCTGCCCGGGCGGCTCACAACCACGATTCGGGATCGCGACGCAGATCAGCGCACATGGTTTGCAGCGTGGCTAACTGGCCGAGCGCATGAGGTGTCTTTTGCGGCCTCGATGTTTGGCAGCTCCGCCAATCACGCTTGCTGGCTCCGGATGAGTCGTGTTTGGCTTGAATAAGGCTCGTGCGTTGGTGCGAGACCTCGAGGACGATGGTCGAAGCTTCGGGCAATCTGCGGATACGAACGACGGTGTTGCTGTTCGCGCTGCTGATCGGATGTGGACGTTTTGGCTTTCGCGAGCTTCCTCTTCCTGAGAAGAATGCGGCAGGCGGCGCTGGAGAGAAGGACGATTCCAGCCTTGGCCCTTCGCAAGATGCTGACGTGGGCGCGTCCTCTGACGCAGGCCTCGGCCCTTGGGACGACGGCGGCGCAGGCGCGCTGGATGACGCTGGAGCGAGTACCGCAGATTCGTCAACCTTACCAAGCGATGCCGGCAGCGACGCGGGCCCGCTTCCAGATCTGCCCATGGTTGCCGAACCTCTGGGAGCGGGTTTCTCCGAGAGCTGTGCCGTGCGCAATGGAGAGCTGTGGTGTTGGGGTGAGGTGTCTGCCAACAGCGGCGCGGGAAGTTGTGATGCCCCCTTCGCACGCGCGCGCGTCGGAGCAGACAGTGACTGGCTAAGTGTTACGCAGACGGATAACCACGTATGCGGACTGCGCAGCGACGGACGGCTTTACTGTTGGGGAGGGAACAATGTCGGCCAACTGGGAGTGGGCGATATCGCTCCCCACGTCGATCCCGTGGCAGTCTTGCCTACGGATCGCTTTCGGCAAGTCTCTGCCGGCGTGTCTCATACCTGTGCCATTGGTAGCGATTACACGTTGTGGTGTTGGGGATCGAACGCGCAAAAGGCTGTCAACTCGGGCACCCAAGCCTACGACGACCTGCCGGTAAACGTGAGCGAGGGACTAAGGTTCCTTAGTGTCAGTGCTGGCCGAGATACAACGTGCGCGATCGATCTCGATCAAGGTCTCTGGTGCTGGGGAGCCAATGCGTTCGGCCAAGCAGGTCAGGAGGCCGTAAATGTGGTGAGCCCGCGGGCGCTAGTGACAACGCAGCGTCGCTTCCGCGCTGTCGCAACTCATCAGCACACGTGCGCGATCGATACGGTAGGCGCACTATACTGTTGGGGAGATGGCCAGTCCGGCAAGCTCGGCGCAGGAAGCACCGCCTCGACGTTCGTGCCGACACGCGTGGGCGCCGCGTTGGGCTGGACCGGCATCGACGTCGACTTTTCGTCAAGCTGCGGCATAGAAGCTGGGCGGGTGTTGTGCTGGGGCTCCAATAGCAGCGTGGGCAGTACGAGTGGAGGGTTTGAAAGCACTCCCGTGGCGTTAGCCACTGAGAGCGACTTCGAGCTCGTCTCGGTCGGCAATCACGCCTTGTGCGCACGGCGCGCTGGCAACGTGTACTGCCGGGGTCGCAACGACTTCTGCCAAGTCACGCCGGACGCACTCGCTGGCGCTTTCGTGCAGACTTTCACGGCGCTGTTCTAAGCGCTCGTTGCCGCATGTCATGGCGGCCCAAGCTTACCTTCTCACTCCACGTGGTTCTTATGCACCAATGGAAACCATAACACCGGGTGTTCAACCGCTGCGCTGCAGAGCGGCTTCCCACCAGCGTGGTGGTACGAACGGTGCAGCGCGCCCGTGCTCGCCAAACATGCGCCGGAGCCATGCGTCCGCCTCAGTCATCTCGGCAAAGGTGACGATTTGCCACGGCGGCTGCTTGATCCAAAAAATCGCCGTCAAAGCGCCGCGGATCACGGGGCTGGTCATGACGACGGCGTGCCCGACAATCCGACGTTCTAAGACCGGAGACAACCTGACGAAGCAGTCTGCAACGCGCTTGCGCGAAAGCGCGTCCGCTGTAGAAAGCGCGCGCGCATCGGCGAGCAATGCCACGGGCGCATCGCTGCGTGACTCCCGCATGTAGTAGCGCTCGACCGCGCTGAAGTGCGCGTCTGCCTCGGCATAGGTAAAGTCACCGGGGATGACCTGAAGATGCATGGGGTCATATTGAGTGTCGAACACGAACATCCAGCACAGGATTGTATCTGCTGCACCGCCGGTAGGTAGATGACTAAAACGCGGCTTTTAGGTAAGGGCGTGTGCCAGTAGCTCCGGACGTAGGACCTTGGCGCACCGGCCCCCTGCTGTAGATCTCGTTGCTCGACTTGGTTACCGTTGGTCGATGATCTCGATGGGTGCTGCCGGTCGAGGAGTCGACTCCCCTCTCATAGGGGCACAGGCGCTAGCAGCTTCCACCCAACGGCCTGCACCATCTCTGTGGTTGTGAGCGTGGTCGTGAGCGTGGTCGATCCGAGCAACCGAGAGCACTGTGCGCTCGCGAGCGCAAAACAGCGGATCGTGCGAATGGACTTCCCATACCGCCTCGACTACGTATGGTAAGGGCTTATCGTCGCCCGATCGGTTGCCGCTTGCTCAGTGACCGCAGTCGATAACGCGCGCGCTCGCTTCAGGGGCGCTGAAACCGAAGTCGATTTCGGGTGCCTTTGTGAAAGTGGGCAACTCGCCGTCTAAGGAGTCGTCGGGCTCGCGCAGGATCCATAGGTCTTGGGGACCGTCGCCGCCGACACGGTAAGGAATGCCGGTGCTGTCGTCGATGAAGTTAGCCACATCTACGGCATCGATGCTGTCGTCGAAGCGAATGCGCCAGGCGGAAAGAAGCTTACCGTCTGGCATGCGCTGCACCGAGAAGGTATCGTCGAGCACGTGACTTAGTACATCGGGGGCTCTCGCATCCATGCGGTGCAGGAAGGCATCGAAGAAGAACGGGCCGAGGTGATAGCTTCCGACCGGGACAGCTCCCGAGGATGGATGGCTCTGAGCCACTAGGACTTACTCCCACAGCAAGGCAGGAGGAGTGTTCACCGTCATCCCTTGCAAGATCGCCTCGTAGGGTTGACTGCCTCGTACAAGCTTGATCTCCCCCTCTTCATCCTCGAGTTCTAGGAGTCTCTCGAGCTTGACGTTCGCCAACCAGGCGTTGGGATCAAAGACGACAAGTAACGTCCGAGTATCTTGACCAATGTCGCGGCGCGTCTTGAGCCCGTTTACCGCGGCGTCTCCCGCCGAGAGCGGAGTGATGTCGATATCCGCATGAAAGTTTAGTACCTCTCCACCGTCGATTTCGATCGTGCCCTCCAGGCGCGCAGAGTGTCCATTGCCACCGTCGGTGGCTCGGGGCGTCTGCCTGGTGAGCCCCCAGCTGATACCGTAGTCAAAGAAGCCAGAGCGAACACTGCCCGACGTTGCTTCAAGCGCCCCCAAGGGCTGCTTGCGGGTCGACAGCCCGTCAACCAGCGCCGTGGTCAGAAGCTCGGCCAACCCCGTGCTACACAGCTCGCTTTCCGCACTTTCAGTAGCGCATAGATACAACGGACCAAAAGCAATCACTGCTTTGGTGAGTCGGACGCGGGCACCTTCGATCTCGACGGCGCGAGCTTTGGTTCCTACAGCGAAAGCCGGTATCTCCAGGTGCGCGCGGCCGGTATCGCCACAACACAGCAACGCCGTGGCCGAGAAGACACACAAAAGTGTGTGAGCTGGAAGTGTCCTGAGTGTCATAGCGCGACTCCGAGCGTTGCAAAGAAAGAGCGCGGTGCGCCAGCCATGATATGGCGAGCCGGGAGCCGTGAGGAGACGCCATCAGGGTTCCAGTTGGATGGGTAGCTCAGCTCCAATGCGGCATACTGGGCATCCAGCATATTGAAGCAAGACAAGGCGCCCGTGAACATGCGATAGGTAAAGGCCACCTCGGCATCCACGAGCGAGACCGGAGCGGCACGCTCGGCGAATGGAAGAGGCCGCGAAGACCAATAGGAGTACCCCGCCCCCATGCGCCCTGTGACACCGTACCCTGTAACATCGAATAGACGCCTCTCCGCGCTCAGGTCTGCGCGAATCACCACAGGAGGCACATAAGGTAAGAGCTGTCCCTTCTTGAATGGTGGATTGGGATCTTCTGCCGTTGAAAACGCCGGCTTGTCGAGCGTTGCTTTGACATAGGTTAGGCTCAGGGCGCCAAGCAGCCAGGGCCATGGATGTGTCACTCCGTAAAGTACGAATCCATTGCGTCGGGTAGGCCCGACAGGATGCGGGCGTCCTTCACGCGGATCAAAGGCGATGTCATTGTCTAGGCGGGTCGCATATACGCTTGCGCGCAGCTCGAGCTCGTCATGCACTCCAAGCGTGTGCCTAAGGCCAACATCCGCCGAGCGCACCTTGGTGAAGGGCGCCGGCTCTCCGTCATCCAGCAGCAAAGCCATCGGCGAACGGTAGCCTTCTCCATAGGCTGCGATCGCGGACAGTTGACGCAAAATCTCGACTTCGAGAACCACACGCGGACCGGCCGCGATCCCAGCTGCGCTGCGCCTGTAGCCAGGGATATAATCCTCCTTGCGGAACGCGGGGATCAGGTTCTGCAAACGATCGTCAATCTGGTAGTTGAGAAGATCGGCCCGCACTCCGCCCCTTAAGTGAACACGCTCGACGAGTGCGATATCCAGATCTAAGTATCCTCCAACGTCGACGCCGGTGATGGACGCATCGACTCGTTGGTCCCAGGTCGTATTCTGAGGCGCCTGGATAATGTTCTGGTCTTGCTCGATGCGATCTAGTCGACCCGACACCCCCGTTTCGAGAAAGACGCGGGACCACGAGAAGGGTCTGATTTCCTCGGTGCGATAGCGACTCTTGAAGCCTATCGTACGTGACTCGTGCAGCTGCTCGATCAAGTCCCCGCGACCGGTCCACATTGGATTTCGGCGAGAGGTCTCAGTAAAGCCAGTGTAGTTGGCTTGCAGGCGAAAGGAGTTGAGCAAAACGTAAGCGAGCAACTCCGCATTTTCGCCGCCCTTGCCGTGATAGCGCGCGTTCACACTGAGCTGGGCACGCTGAGTGGATGCGTTCTGATTTTCCGCGGTGGCGAGCGGATAGACGTCGTGAAATCTTACGCGTCCTGCCGCGATGTCATCGCGCCGCAACACGTTGGCAGTCAGCGCGCGGGCGGCGTGCACCGACGCATGAAGCGTAAGATGCAACGGCCCTGAATCCCATCCCATCTGGGCCACCGCAGCGCCCGAAGTGGACGCGCGATTCTGACCAAATCCATCCGTCTTTTTGAACACGACGGCACCGAACGTATCTGTGCTGTACCCCTTTGGCGCGAACAGCGCGAGCTCGCGAAAAGTATGAAATGACCCGTATCCGGACGAGAGCTGTATGCCGCGCTTTTCCACGCCAAGCTCGAAATCGACCGTGCCGGCGACCGCGAAATCGCCCTGTCTCGGATCATAGACACCCTCGGTGACACGCAGGCTGCGAACAGTCTCCGGAATGATAAATCCAAGGTCCGCATAACCTTGACCATGAATGTGCGACGGCTGATTGACGGGTACACCGTCGACGTTGAGCTCGATGTCCTGGCCGTGGTCTGCGTCGAAACCGCGCAGCATTAAACGCTGGGCGACGGCGTCGCCCTCAATGCGCGCAACCACCATGCCAGGGGCCCGTTTCAAGAGGTCACCGCCATCCTGGCTTGGCGCAGCACGCAGCAACTCGCCCGCGATGCGTACGTCATTGACGCCGCGCTGCTCGCTGCGGGTCACCCCTCTCACCTGCGCCTTGGCACCCAGCCGAGGTTCGACGCCGGCCGGGGGCGCCGCTGCGCGCGGTCCAACAGGGGGGTCGACATGCGCGTGAGGCACAGGTTCTTGCGAGCTCGTCACGGCGGTCACCTCGTGCACGCCAAGCTCAGGTAGCTCGAAGTGCACCGCGACGCCGACGCGACTGGCAATTGCGGTCTCTGCTCTGCGGGCTGGCACGAAGGTCCACAGCTTCAGCGCCCTTGTAGCGGCGTCATCGAATTCAGGACCGGCCGAGTGCTCGATGACGATGTCTCCCAAGGTACCATCGGCAAACACTGTGATCTTGAGCACCACCGTCGGGTGCTCTCCGCTTGCCAGCTTAGACGGCGGAAAGACAGGCGGCACGCTCGTGAGTACTTGAGGCGGAACCGTTGCGATGTCACCCGCGCTGCCCGCAGGCTCTGTAGGCGCGGGTGCACCGGCGTCGGCATCAGGGGGGGGTGGCGACTCCTCTGCGGAGGGCGGTGCGGGCTCCTGTGCCCAAGCCACCGAAGAAATGCAGGGAGCCAAGGCCAGGGCGAGAATACCCACGGAACGTACGAATCTGAAGTTTGCTGGCACGTGTTCCCACCCATCACAACAGGCGAACTGCTACACACAACGGAGTTACTACAACAGTTGCAAAAGCAATCGAAGCGCTGCAAGCTCTACAACATTATGGCAATCAAACAACAGCAGAAGTTTCGCGACGAGATTCGAGAAGCGGGCTTGCGTGTGACGGGGCCGCGCATTTCCGTGCTGACGATCTTGGCTGAGGCGAACACGCCGTTGAGCCACGCACAGGTGGCCGACATGCTGGAGGAGTCCGCAGTCGATCGCGCTACCGTTTTTCGCAATCTTCAGGACTTGGCCGAAGTCGGGATGCTGAAACGCACGGATCTCGGCGATCACGTGTGGCGCTACGAGTTGGCTTCAGGACATGGTGCTCACCCGGGAGATCGTCATCCGCACTTTGTCTGTAGCAACTGCGCTGCCGTGAGCTGCATTGCGGGCGCGACAGTGACCGTCAAGGCTCCTCGGACGGCCCCTGCCACGCTACGCAAAGGAGCTTTTGAGGTGCACCTGCGGGGCGTTTGCGACGCTTGTGCCTGAGCTGAGCAGCCTCCCCTTGCGCGAGCTGCACTGCGTAATCTGCGCTGGCTAAGCGTACCCACTTGCCTGTGCGCATCGACCTGAAATTCGCCCGCTCCGATGGACAACACCGCGGTTGCAGCGGACCGCTCTTGCAAGTAAGTTGCATCTACTCAACCATGCCTGGAGACGTTGCGTGACACGAAGACCCGGAAGCCAGGTGCTCGCCATGGCTCTGTGGGCTGGGCTGGCCGCGCTGGCCGGGCCAACGGCAGCGCGAGCCGAGCCGCCCAACACTGCGATGCAAGTGGTGCAGCTTCGGCGTGAGGTAGACAACCTGGCGCAGCAGCTCGAA
>JBBSJC010000002.1:0-40799 GCA_038257655.1 Polyangiales bacterium
AGCATCGATACACATCCAATTTCTGAAAACTGAGCATACCAAGGTATCGGCCAAGGCCGACCGAAGTTGCTCCCGTCGCCGTCGCCGCCGCCGTCAAGGCTCACGACCAGGACAACGCTCACGCCCACGTGGAGAAAACGTCCTGGCAGCCCTAGTGATCACCTACTTCTGGGGACCTGTACTTAGGGAGCTGAAGCACTTCAAACTTGGTAGTCCCTGAAAACGACGGATGTTGCGTGTCGGCATTAGATTCGAGCAGACGATGAAGAACCGAGCCGGTGCCGTTCATCGTACCGTGTGCACCAGGAGCCCAACGAGGCCCGCGGCGACGATGATGAGCGGTTCGTGCAGCTTCTTGAAACGGATGAGAACCGCGAGCGTGACTAGGGCGATAAGCACGGTGGGCACATCGATCAACGAGCGTCGCCCAAGCACGAAAGCTGCACCCGCAATCGCGCCCGTTGCTGCCGCCGTCACACCATCGACGAAGCCCTTCACCTGAGCGTTTCTGGCGAACTTTCTGAAGTACGGTGCAGGCAAAACAGTGAACAGAAAGCAGGGCGCGAACGTGGCGAACCCGGCCACCACGGCGCCGGCTCCTCCTGCGACCAAGTAGCCGATGAACGCGACCGTGATCACGACTGGTCCGGGCGTCACCATGGCCACGGCTACCGCATCGAGGAACTGCTGGTCAGTCAGCCAATGAAACTCCGTGACGACGCCGCCGTGGAGGAATGGCACGATCGCCAATCCGCTTCCGAACACGAACGCTCCGGCTTCGGCAAAGTACCACGCGATTGTTGCGAGCTTGTCTGTCGTGGCAGGCCCGTGGAGGCCCTCGAGGAGCCACAGCGGCACGACGGCCATGGTCGCCGAGCTCGCACTTGGCTTCGGGAATGCCCGCACCAGCATGACCACCATGCCGCTCAAGACGAACACCCAAACGATTTCAGACTCCGTCCAGGCAGTCAGTAGCGCGTTGAGTGTGCAAACACTCCACAGGAGCCAGTCTCTGCCGAGGGTCGACTTGGCCAGCTTGTGCGCGCCCCGCGCGATCAGAGCGATGACTGCGGCGCCGATGCCGTAGAACACCGCTTGCAGCCAAGGGATACCGCCGAAGCGCACATACAGACCGGCGATCAACAACACCATCAGGAACGAAGGCAGCACGAATGCAAAGCCCACCAGGCTCGCACCGAGCACGCCGCCGCGTACCCAACCCAAGTAGATGGCGAGCTGTGCGGCCAAGGGCCCTGGCGCGAGTTGGGCGAGGGCGAGGCCTTCCGAATAGTCTTGCTTACTGAGCCAGCGCCGCTGCTCCACGAGGTCGCGCTGCATGGCTCCGGCGAGTGCGATGGGCCCGCCGAAGCCGAGCGCTCCAAGCCGCAGGAAGTACCTGACGAGCTCGCGCAACGTACAGCTCACAAGTGCATCTGATTCAGCTGTATCTTGAATAGCCATGCAGGTGCGATAGCTGTACCCTCGCGCCCCTCCAGGCACAACGACCTGGCACGTTCGCAGCCAGTGCCGTCGAGGGCTCAACGATGGGGATCTCGAGTGCGTGTCCTGATGGAGGGGCTTGTGGCGCAGCACGCCCCGCGACGCAGCGCGCATCGAGGCCGCCGTCACGCTGTTTGACGCGCTGTGCGCCGTCGACCACCCTCCTGCCAGGGTGAAGCGACGATGACTACGAACCAGATCGGTCGCAGAGGAGCGCTCGTGACGCTCACGCTGGGTGCGCTCGGAGCATGTCGGGCGCATGCTTTTGACGCGCGCAATGCCCAGGTTCCGCCGCAGGTTCCGCTCGCGCCGCCGACCAGCGCAGGAGCAGCGCGAAAGGAAGGTCCCATGCCAGGTTCCGCACTACGGGGCGAAAATGCCGTTCGACCCTTACCCTTCGATCCAGCGAAGCTCCACGGGTTGTCCGAGCGAATGATGCGTTCGCACCACGAGAACAACTACACCGGTGCTGTCAAGAACCTCAACGCGGTGGAGAGGGAGCTGGCGGTCATCACGAAGGACACTCCACCTTTTCTGGTGGCAGCACTGCGTGAACGCGAGCTGATGTTCCGTGGATCTAAGCTCTTGCATGAGCAGTACTTCGGAAGCCTGGGCGGTGACGGAAAGCGCGCGGGCAGTATCGAGAAGGCGCTCGTCGAGGCCTACGGATCGAGCGAGCGCTGGGTGGAGCACTTTCGCCTGACGGGCATGGGGCTCGGCGGTGGCAGCGGCTGGGTGATTCTCGGCTACGAGCTCGACACAGGAGCGCTTCGCACGTTCTGGTCTGGCAACCACACGCAAGCGCTTGCGTTGAGCGTGCCTCTGCTCGTGATGGACATGTACGAGCACGCCTATCAGATGGATTACGGCGCAGCCGCCGCGAAGTACATCGACGCTTTCCTCGTCAATGCGAGTTGGGAGGTCGTGGATAAGCGCTTCTCGTCCGCCCAACGGGCTCGTGCTGCGCTTTCTGGGTGAGGGCGTTGGCCGCGGGACGGTCATTCCCAAACACCGATTGACCATCGGTTTCTTGGAGCGTAGGCTCCCTGCGCATGTCCAGAGGTCCGATCAATCCGCCGTTGCTTGGGGAGCTTGAGAGCGCCGTGATGAACCACGTCTGGGCGGGTCGCGATGGAGAGGCCAAAGCCGTGCACGCCACGCTCGGCAGGCGCCGCGGAATTACGCTGAACACCATCCAATCGACCCTCAAGCGCCTCTACGAAAAAGGCCTGCTAACCCGCGACAAGGTGAGCCACTCCCATGTCTATCGTGCGCGTATTTCCCGTGAGGAGTTCCACCGCATCTTGATCGGCGACCTGGTCTCAGGCCTGCTCGAAAAGCACACCGATTCCGTAGTGTCGGCCTTCGTCGACGTCGCGGAACGCGCAGGACCGGAGACGCTCGACAGGCTCGAGGCGATGATCGCTGACCGTCGGCGTGAACGCGCGGGGACGAAGCGCTGATGGAAAAGCTCGCCGCGGCCGAGATGTTCTTGCTCACTCTCGTCGGGTGCGGGCTCTTGTCGTGTCTGGTCTGCGGCTTGGTTGCGCCGAAAGCCGTCGCGGCACTACGTCACTGGGAGCCGACACGCCGTCACCTCGCCCTCGTGCTGCTCGCGGCGGCTCCGGCGCTACTCACGGCGGCGTGCTTTCTGACACTCCTGTCGCCTTCGATTGTGGCGCTCTTCGCACCGGCGCTCGATCACTGTCTGGTGCACGATGACGGGCACGCTCACCTATGCTTCTCACACCTTCCGCATCACGCACCGCATCCTGCGATCTGGGTGTGTTCGGCCTTCCTGTTTACGCTGCTCGCGTTTGCAGCGGCTGAGAGAGTATGGCGTGTCGCATCGAGCGCCCGGGTCGCACGTGGACTTTTGCGCACGAGCAGCAAGAGCGACGAAGGGGTGCACGTGCTCGAGAGCGATGCGGTGCTCTGCGCCACGGTCGGCTTGCTGCGGCCCAAGGTCGTCGTGTCTCGCCAGGTTCTCGAAGGCCTGCCCGATCTAGAACGGCGTGCGCTAATCGTCCATGAGCAGAGCCACGCTCGTCGCCACGATGCGCTGGCGCGTAGCCTCGTCCGACTCGCGATCTTACTGTATCCGAGATCCACGGGGCTGCGCATCGCACAGGCCCTGGACCTCGCGGCGGAGCAAGCTTGCGATGAAGCTGCCGCGCGCGCGGTCGGAGACAGGCTCGCTGTGGCCGACGCCATTGTTCGCATCGAGCGGATGATGTCGGGCGCACCCCTTTCGCAGCTTGGTTTGGTTGCGGTCGGCATGGGCCAGCTCGCGATTGAGCAGCGCGTGCACTCACTTGTGCATCCGCACGCGGAGCGAGGCGCTCCGCTCGGCTGGCTGTTGCTCATCTCGGTGATGTTGATCGGGATGTTCGCCGCGGGCGATTTCCTCCACCACGCGGTCGAATCCATTCTCTCTCCATTGTTGCAGTGAGGACATCGATGCTCGCTCGGGTGGCGTGTTCGCCGTTCAAAATACCGAGCGTCGGTCGGCTTTTGTGCGCGATGGTGCTGTTCGTAGCGAGCTCCGCACGTGCGCAGATGTTGACCGAGCGTGGAGTCGTGGAGCGTGCCCTTGCGCGACCGGACATGGTGCAGATCGTGCGCGCGAGAGTCGAAGCCGCACAAGGTCGCGCGGTCGCCGCCGGGGCGCGCCCGAATCCGCAGTTCAACTACATGCGTGAGCAGACCTATAACGCGAGTGGTACGGGCGAGGACTACGTGTCCGTCGCCCAGACCATTCACCTCGGGGGGCGCTATCGACTGCAGCGGCAAGCGGCTGAAGCGCGAGCGCGTGCGCGTGCACAGGATGGTCTGAGCCAGCGGCTTGTCGTGGCGGCAGACGCTCGCTCGCGCTTTTACGAGTGTCTGCATCGGGAGCAGCGCGTTGCGGCGCTCGTGAGCTTGCTCGGGCAGGTGGAGCACGCGCTTCAGATCGTGCAGCGGCGAGCAGCAAGCGGCGATGCGGCGCGGTACTACCAGCGTCGGCTGGAGCGCGAGCGCGCGGCGACACTGGCTCGCCTCGAAGCCGAGCGTGCGCACTTGTCGGGCGCAAGACACCGCCTCGGCGCGCTCGTTGGTCTCGACGCCGACGCGATGACCTTGTCGGGCTCGCTGCTGCCAGAAGGAGAGCTCGCGCCAGCCGATGCGCTCCGCAAGACCGCCGGAGTCCGACCCGACCTTGTTTCGCTCGAGCAGGAGCGCCTAGGAGCAACCCTCGATGCTCGGGCCGCGCGGCGGGCATGGATCCCCGAGCTGCGCTTGGAAGGCGGCTACAAGGGCATCGGGCTGAACGCCGGCGGGCGCACGGATGGTTTTCTGGCCGGTGGCTATCTTACGCTGCCGCTCTGGGATCGCGGCACCGGGTTGCGACAGGCGGCCGAGGCCGAAGCGCGTGCGCTCGCCGCCCAGAAGCGTCTGACTGAGAGTGAGCTCGACGGGGAGCTGAGCGGCGCGCGCGCCGAGACGTCGCTCCTGCGCGAGGCGGCCGTGCAGTTCCGCGAGACTTCCGCGCGCCTTTCGGCCGACCTCATGCACATCGCCTCGGTGGGATATGAGGGTGGCGAGCTTGGCCTGCTCGAGCTGCTCGATGCGTATCGCGGTGCGGCTGAAGATGAGCTCGCCGCGCTCGACATGGAGCTTGCGTCTCGACGCGCACTCATCGATCTCGATCGTTTGACGGGGCTAGAATAACCATGAAGCGTTTCATTCTTCTAGCTGCACTGTGCTGCGCCTGTGACAGTCACGAGCACGGCGAGCACGGTCATCCACATGGTCCCGCACAGAGCGCGGCAGATCCGCGGCCGGCGCTTTCGTTCACCGATTGGACCGAGCAGACGGAGCTCTTCATGGAGCTGCGCGCGTTGGTGCGCGGCAAGGAGTCGCCGTGCGCCGCGCACGTGACGAAGCTCGAGGGATTCGAAGCGCTTTCGGCCGGCCGGGTGACCGTGATCCTACGCGGGCCTTCCGGTGACGAGCGCTTCGTTGCCGACAAGCCGAGCGTGGCCGGAATCTTTCGACCCGTGGCGCGTCCCGCGTCGCGTGGAAAGCGTCAGCTACTCGTAGAGATCGAAGCCGAGCATGTGAAAGCACTGCACGACCTGGGCGAGGTCACGGTGTTCGACAACGTCGAAGCCGCCAAGGTGGGCATCGTTGAAGAACCCGAAGTCGGCGGCCGCATTACCTTCTTGAAGGAGCAGCAGTGGCCCATCGACTTCTCCACGGAGCGTGTGGCTGAGCGCGAGATGCGCCCGCTGTTGCGCGTGCCCGGCGAGCTGGTTCCGCGGCCCGACGCAGACGTGTGGGTGTCGGCTCCCGTGGCAGGGCGTGTGGTCAGCGCGAAAAGCGGTTTTCCGCGCGTGGGGGATCGCGTGGTGATCCAACAATCCCTGGGCGTGCTCGCGCCTCGACTGGATGCTGCGGACATCGCCTCCCTGGAGCTTGCGATTCAGAGTGGCGAGCTTGACCTACGACACGCGCAGAACGAACGCGCCCGCCTCGAAGGGCTGCGCAGCGAGGGGGCGGTGCCCGAACGACGCGTAGTGGAGGCCGTGCACGAGGAAGAGACGGCCACTGTGGCGCTCAGCAGCGCGCGTGCGCGCTTCGAGCAGTTCCGACGCGTGCAGACCACGACCGGTCGCGGACAGGGCGCGGTGCCGCTGCTGGCGCCGCTCACGGGTAGGGTCGAAGAAGTGCGTGTCGCACCGGGAGCGTTCGTTGAGGCAGGCGCGCCGCTATTTCGAGTGGTCGACACCACGACGCTGTGGCTTGAAGCGCGCGTCTCCGAGATCGACGTGAGTAAGGTACACGACCTGCGAGGCGCTTCGTTCGCAGTCGGCGCGGACCCCAGCGTCGTGGAGCTCAGCGCGGAAATGCTCGTGGCCCAGCGGCGCATCTTGGACGAGCGTACCCGCACCCTGTCCGTGTGGTTCGCGGTCGACAACGCGAGCGGCCGGTTCGTCGCTGGGACCGCGGCCACGGTTGCACTCGTCGTAGGCGATGCGACGTCCAAGCTGTCGGTGCCGGACGGCGCAGTGATCGATGACGGCGGAACCTCGGTGGTGTTCGTGCAAGCCGAGGGCGAAGCGTTCGAGCGCCGCATCGTACGAACGGGCCTGCGCGACGCGGGTTACGTCGTGATCGAGAGCGGAGTCAAACCTGGAGAGCGCGTGGCGGTCCGCGGCGCCTACGCCGTCAAGCTTGCCGCGTCGAGTGGCGTGCTTCCGGCCCACGGCCACTCGCACTGAAGGGACCTCCCGTGATCGATCGCATGCTCGCTTGGTCTTTGACGCACCGCCCGGCCGTGCTGACGCTGTCGCTCGTGCTGCTCGCGTGGGGCGCAGTTACGGCGCGCAACATGCCCGTCGATGTCTTTCCAGACCTGACAGCGCCCACGGTCACCGTGATTACCGAAGCACACGGCATGGCTCCCGAGGAGCTCGAGTTGCGTGTCACCTTTCCGATCGAGACCGCGCTCAATGGCGCTCCGGGCGTGCGACGCGTGCGCTCGGCCACGGGCGTGGGCATCTCCATCGTGTACGTGGAGTTCGAGTGGGGGGCTGAGATCTTTCGTGCGCGTCAGATCGTGAGCGAGAAGCTGCAGCTCGTACGCGATGCGCTGCCAGCCGAGGTCGAGCCACCCGTGCTCGCACCCATCTCCTCGATCATGGGCGAGATTCTGTTTCTTGCGCTGAACAGCGAGCGCGAATCGCCCATGGCCGTACGGACGTTTGCGGACTTCACACTGCGCAGGCGCCTACTCGCCATCCCGGGCGTGTCGCAGGTGATCGTCACGGGCGGCGAGCGTCGTCAGTACGAGGTGGTGCTCGAACCAGAGCGCTTGCTCGCCTACGACCTGACGGTTTCTGAGGTGGTGCGGGCACTCGAGCAGACCAGCGTCAACGTGTCCGCGGGCTTTGTGAACGAGGGGGGGCAGGAGTACCTCGTGCACGGAATCGGCCGCGTACGCACGCCGGACGACGTGGCCGAAACCCTGGTTGCGCTGCGTGACGGCGTTCCTGTGCTCATCCGGCACCTGGGCAGCGTGCGCATTGGGGCCGCGATTCGCAGGGGGGAGGGCTCGTACAACGCGCATCCGGCCGTGGTGGTAGGGATCCAAAAGCAGCCCGGCGCCAATACGCTCGCGCTGACTCGCCGCATCGACGCCGAGCTTCAGGCGATGACGAAGACTTTGCCCCCCGGCATGAAGGTGCACGCAAACGTCTTTCGGCAGGCCGACTTCATCGAGCGCGCGGTGCACAACGTCACGGCGGCGCTGCGCGACGGCGTCTTCTTGGTGTTTCTGGTCGTCTTACTCTTTCTCGCCAGCGCCCGCGCCAGCCTGATCACGATCGTGGCGATTCCGCTTTCGCTCGTCACCGCGACGTTCGTGCTCTCCGCGGTCGGGGCCACGCTCAACACCATGACCCTGGGCGGCATGGCGATAGCCGTCGGTGAGCTCGTTGACGATGCCGTCATCGACGTGGAAAACGTGCTGCGACGGCTGCGTCAGAATGCGCTGCGCGAACCTGCACTTCGTATGCCCACGCTGGAGGTCGTGCTCGCCGCAAGTCGGGAGATCCGCAGCTCCATCGTGTTTGCCACATTGGTCGTCGTGCTCGTGTTCTCCCCGTTGTTCGTGCTCTCGGGTGTCGAGGGGCGGCTGTTGATGCCGCTGGGGCTTTCGTACATCGTGGCGCTCGGTGCCTCGTTGCTGGTCGCCGTCACGGTGACACCGGTCTTGTGCTCGTTCCTCTTGCCGCGCGAGGCGGAGAGAGCCGATCATGAACCCCGTTTCGCACGCTGGCTCAAGCGGCGATACGCGCCCTTCCTAGAACGCGCGCTGCAGCATCCAGGCCGCGTCGCCGCCGTCGCGATCGCGCTCTTGATCGCGTCCCTCGTGGGCCTGAGCTTCTCAGGCCGAGCCTTCCTGCCGGAGTTCCGGGAGGGTACGTTGACGGTCGCCGCGGTCACCTTGCCCGGCACGTCACTCAAAGAGTCCGATGCGCTGGGACGTCGCATCGAACAGGTCTTGCTGAAGCAGCCGGAGGTCGTCTCGGTCGCGCGCCGCACGGGGCGCGCAGAGCTCGACGAGCACGCCCAAGGCACGAATGCCGCGGAGCTCGACGTGAGCTTGCGCGGCGGAAAACGCAGCCGCGAGGAGCTGCTCGAAGCTCTGCGCCGCGAGTTTTCGATGATCCCCGGCATGAACATCACGATCGGACAACCGATAGGTCACCGCATCGATCACATGCTCTCTGGCACGCGCGCCAACATCGCCGTCAAGATCTTCGGCGATGACCTGGCCGAGCTCCGCAGGCTTTCTTCCTCCATCGAAACGACCATGCGTGGTATTCCCGGCGTCGCTGACCTTTCGCGCGAGCAGCAGTCGGACATCCCGTTCATCCGCGTGCGTTTCGATCGCAGCGCGATTGCGCGCTACGGGCTGCACGTGGCCGAGGTTGCAGAGGCGCTGACGATCGCAAGCGGCGTGCACGTCGTGTCGCAAGTGACCGAGGGCCAAGCCATCTTCGACCTGGTGGTGCGTTTCGACCCCGCGAAAGCCAGCACACTCGACACGTTGCGCGATGTGCGCATCAAAGCTCCCTCTGGTGCGGAAGTGCCGCTGCGTGCGCTAGCCAGCGTGGAGCGCGATCGGGGGCCGAGTGAGATCGGTCGCGAGAACGTGCAGAGAAAGCTGGTCGTGAGCTGCAATGCCGCGGGCAGAGATGTGGTGAGCCTAGTCCGAGATATTCAGACTGCGATCGAGCGGGATGTGAAGCTCCCCGGAGGCTATCGCGTGGAGTACGGCGGCCAGTTCGAAAGCGCGGAGGCGGCTTCCAAGACCTTACTGTTTCTGGGCATCTTGTGCGTGCTCGGAGTGCTTGGCCTGTTGTACTCGGCTTTCGGCTCCCTACGGGATGCCTTGCTGGTCATGCTCAATTTGCCGCTCGCGCTGATCGGTGGCGCGGTAGGGGTCTTTGCCACGGGCGGTGTGCTGTCTGTCGCATCCCTCGTCGGCTTCATCACGCTCTTCGGCATCGCCACACGCAACGGGATCATGCTGGTCTCCCACATCCGCCACCTGGTCGCAGAAGAAGGCGTCACCGAGGTGGACGAAGCCGTGCGGCGGGGTGCGACAGAGCGCCTGGTTCCCATCTTGATGACCGCGCTCGCGGCGGGCCTGGGGCTCGTGCCGCTCGCGCTGTCTGCGGGAGAGCCTGGCAGCGAAATCCAGGCGCCGATGGCCGTCGTGATTCTGTGTGGTCTGCTGACCTCGACGGCACTCAACATGTTCGTGGTGCCCGCGCTGTACCGACGCTACGGCTCGCTGGCATGCCCATGAAGTTATCCAAAACAAAGACGTAGGCTCGTGGTCGCTAGAGGAACGCCGCGCGCAGGCCTCCGACGACGAAGAATCGCGTCGGATCTACTCCTGCGCTACGACTGCGGTCGGCAGACTCGAACACCCGCGCTGCGTAGCGCACGCCAAGGTAGGGCGCGAGCTCGCGCATGAACTCGTAGCGAAAGCGAAGGCCCGTCACAACCTCGCTCAGACCTGCTCCGACGTTGCGCTCCGCAATGTCTTGAAACGCCACCGTAAGCTCCGCTCGCGGCTGGGCCACGAAACGCTGCGTGATTCGCCAGTCGTACTCGAGCTCGAGCTGACTGGTAAAGTCACCATCCTCGGAAACGTAGCCAGTCGCATCAACCTCGAACTTACCGGGTGCAAGGCCCTGAATTGCGAGCGCTGCCGACCAGGAGTCGCTGTAGTCGGCGCCCTGCTGCCACTCATTTGCATACTGCGCTCCCGCCTGCAGACTCCAGAAGGGAGCGACCAAGCGCGAGTACATCACATCGGTCTCGCTCTCGACGGAGCGACCGTCTTCAAGCACGGCCTCGCCTTCGGGCTTGATCACGAGACGATTGAAATCTCCACCGAACCATACATTGGCCTCCCAACCGAGCTGGTCGGGGGCGTCTTTGCCGTCGATGCGATACTCGAGTTGATCCCAAAGAAAGAAGAAGAGCATGCGATCGTCGTTGATTGCGTCCGGGTAGCGAGGGGGAGGTGTTTCCGCCGCGCGGGCAAGCACCTCGTCGAGCGACATCCCCGCCGGCAGCGCAGGGTCAAGCTCCTGTTCCGTAGGTCGATAGGAGTCGCCCACCGAAGGGGTGGGCGCAGGCGTGGCATCCCCGTCGGGCAAAGTGGCTGCCGAAGGTGGCGTCAGCGCTTCCGGCGACGGCTCCTGCGCAGAGGCAGGCATAGACAGGTAGAGAGAAAGCAGTGTAGCCAGGGCCGCGCCGACAGTAAGCTCAACTCTCAGCACTGTTGGCCTCACCTTCGAGTGACTTCACTACGGCGACCGTGCGAAACATCCCTGCTTCCATGTGATACAGAAGGTGGCAATGGAACGCCCACTGGCCTGGCGCGTCCACTGTCACGTCGACGGTAAGCAACTCTGCGGGCTGCACGACGACGGTATGCTTGCGTGGGTTCTCGGAGTATTCGTGTCCTGCGTAAAGGTCCATCCACATACCATGCAGGTGAATGGGATGACTCATCATCGTATCGTTGAGAAAGTTGAGGCGCACACGTTCGCCAAAGACGAAGCGCAGGAGATCCGACTCCGACCACTTCTTCCCGTCGAATCCCCAGATGTACTTCTGCATGTTGCCGGTCAGGTGCAGATTGATCTCCCGAGTTGGCGGGCGCCGTCCGGGCGGCGGTTCGAGCGCGCGCAGCTTGCCGTAGCTCAGCACGCGCCATCCGTCGTCACCGAGACCGACGCCCGGGTCATCGAGCTGCCGATACGCACTCTTGGCCATCGTGATGCTCGCAGGGCCGTGCTTGTTCGGACCGTGCTTGATGCGCTCCGGAAGGTCGCGCACGGGCAGCTCGCTTCCGGATCTTTCTTGGGGCGCCGAGCTCACCGCCTCCGGCTCCCCTCCCATCTCAGCGTGAGCACCAGAAGAGTCGTGATCCATCTGCGCGGCCGATTTCATACTGTGCATCATTCCCATGTCGGCCATGGTCAACATCGGTCGCGGCCGTCGACCTGGTACAGGCGCCGACATGCCGGCGCGCGGCGCGAGCGTCGCCCGTACGAACCCGCTGCGATCCATCGTTTCGGCGAAGAAGGTCCGCGGCTCGTCATCGGGCAGGCTCACGATCACGTCGTAGCTCTCAGCGACGCCGATCCGAAGCTCGTCGGTCTCCACTGGCTTCACATTCTGTCCGTCCGCCTGTACGACCGTCATCGGTAGACCGGGAATGCGCACATCAAAGAACGTCATGCTCGAAGCGTTCACGATGCGCAGACGTACCTTCTGGCCGGCGCGCGCTAGAAGCGTTGGATTTTCTGCTGCGCTGTGGCCATTGATCAAATAGGTATAGGTGACACCTGTCACGTCCAAGAGATCGGTCGGATCCATGCGCATCCAATCCCACCGCAGTCGCTTCCAAATCGCTTCGCCCAGCGACTTCTTCGTGTTGCGTACTTGCTGAGGGAGGTTGGCGGTCGTCGGTCGTTGGAAGTTGAAGTACCCCTCGAACTTCTTGAGCTTGGCGAAGATCGTCTCCGGGTGTTCGAACGTCCAGTCCGATAAGACGACGGAATGCTCTACATCGTAGGCGACGGGATCGGGGGAGCTTGGCTCGACGATGAGCTGCCCGATGTGCCCTAACTGCTCCTGAAAACCTGAGTGACTGTGATACCAATAGGTGCCGTTCTGGCGCACTCGGTACCGGTAGGTGAAGGTCTCGCCAGGCGCGATTCCCGCGAAACTAATGCCGGGGACTCCGTCCATCGTGAATGGAAGTAGGATCCCGTGCCAGTGAATCGAAGTGGCCTCATCTAGCCGGTTGTGTACCCGAATCTCAACGTCGGTACCCTCCTTCATGCGAATGACCGGCCCAGGGATGGAGCCATTGATGGTGATCGCTCGGCCGACTTTCCCAGCGACGAGGATGTCTCTTCGCTCCAATACGAGGTCGATGCCACCTGGCGCGCTGGCGTTCAACTCTCCCACCGCACCAGCACGAGGCATGTCCGCCTTTCCGGTGCGAGGAATAGAGAGCGACGCTACCGCCAATGCGGCGGAGTTGAGCTGAAGGTAGCGCCTACGTGACAGAGCGTAGTTTTGTGAGGTTCGATCGTGAGCAGTCATCTGGCGTCTCGGGCCTGTCTTCGTTGAGGTCTGATCTGGGTGGCTTCCGTGCTGAAGGCTCGAAACAGCAAGCTTCGTGCCCGGGCGACGCAAACGTCATGGCAGCGACCACCCCCGTCGCGAAGCCCTTCGCGAGGCCCTCCGCGGCGCCCTTCGCGAGGTAGGCCGCGCGCATCGGGAGGTCGTCCAAGAGTGGGGCCACGAGCCGCATGTGAGCGCCTCGATCCGCCTGTTTGCCTCAACGCGGGAGCGGAACGCAACTGGGTATTGTCGGATCGCAGCGGTCAAGAGCTCACCGTCCACGTGGGCGGTAGCTATGAGTGCGACGATAGGTCGTTACCACAGCGTTGCTGACTACCTCGAGTTCAAGGTGGGTCGGGTGGGCATGACAGGGCTCAGACGTGTACGACCTGAGGGCGCAACGAGTAGAACGTGAACAGCACTTCCTCTTTTTCGCGCTGTCCAATCCCGTTCTTATGCGAGTGCGGCCATGACATCATCCACCACGGCCATGAACTCGGCCTCGCTGATGCCGAGTCGCACGAAGAGAGATTCGCTCATGGGGTCTTCCTTTCAAATGGGCGGGGTGGTGATGCCGGGACTATGGCCGGCCCCATTCGCGGTTGCATGAAAGGAAGATGAAAACTGTGACGGTCAATCCAGCTCGAGGCAGTAGCCGTGGCCGCGCACGGTCCGAATTCGGGCTCGGCCCCCTTCCTACCGACGTCGAAGCGCTTCAAGGGCGCGCGGCCGCGACGATGAAGCAGCCGAGGGCGATCAGGCTGCAAAGGGGCGCAAACAGTAAGCTATCGGCGCGGGCAAACGGGGTCTGGAACTCGCGCTTGAAGAGGCCTGCGTAGCGGAAGTCACCGACACAGCGCGCGGCGAACACAGCGCCGAGTAGCCAAACCGCGGTCGTCGCGCTCGGCGGCGACACCTCGCCAACCACACCGGTGGCGAGGAGGACGAGAGCGCTCGCAAGGAACAGCCCGGCCGCCACGAACAACGTGATCGCCGGACCCGGTCGAAACGCAGGTCTTCCTGCGATCTCAGGCAGCGCGGCGCGCGGCACTGCGTCCGCAGAGAGGGCCCAGTGGACATGGAGGGCCGACAGAGCTCCCAGGATACCGGCGGTCGCGAGCCCGATGGTCGACTTTGCACCCGAGCTCGAGAGCAAGGAACCGTGAGCAAAGGCGAACGTGCAAGCAGCGATGGCCAGAAAAACCGCCCAGGCAAAATGGGTGCCCCGCGACACACCATACGTGAGGACTGCCATGGCCAGCATGGTCCCTGTCACCACGTCGAATATCGCTGAGGGGAAATCGTAGAGTGCGAGCAAGGCAGCAAACGCCCAGAAGGCCAGCGTGGTGAGATGCCACGCAAAGCGCAGGGTGCGTTCGTTGAACGTGCGCCCCTCTGCAAAAACGGGCCAGGACTCGTGCGCAATCAGTGGCCTGATGAACAGGATTTCGCCGAGCACCGAGTGCATGGCACCGATCAATACGAGCAGAACTGCGGCCCCGATCAGCAATGTCGACATGTTACCTCCATACGCATGCGTATGGTTGAAGATCTGTTGCCGCTCCTCGCGAAAGTCAATACGCTAGCGTATGGATAAAGCGACTTTGCTGGATCGCGAGACCTGGGTCAGGGCCGCAGCGCGTGCTCTTTCCAGCGCGGGTGTCGCCGCGGTACGTGTGGAGGCGTTGGCTCGCGAGCTCGGTGTCACCAAGGGCAGCTTCTACTGGCATTTTCGGGACCGAAACGAACTGCTCTCCGAGCTTCTGGCTGTTTTTCAAGGGGCCGCGACCGAAGCGGTGATCGTGCGCGTCGAGACGAAAGGGGGCACGCCCGAGGCGCGGCTCAAACGACTCCTCGCAATCTGCACGCGCGCCGAGACCGATCGATTTGAGTCGGCCGTGCGGGCCTGGGGCATGGACGACCCACGGGTACGCGAGGTCCTCACGGCGGTCGACGCGAGGCGTGAGGGCTACGTCACCGACCTCCTCGTCTCGGCTGGCATTCGTAGGCCCCAGGCACGCGACCGCGCGCGCGCCCTCTATCTCGCCTTGATCGGAGAGTTCACGTGGGTCTCCCATGGGGGCAGCCCCTCACCGCGCAGCGTCTGGAAGAACCTGATCGCGATGAGTCTCGAGGCGCAGGTGTCACGGACATCGAGCATCGCGCCATGATCGACATGACGTGACCCTGTTTCTCCTTCGGCGCCACTACAGACTTCCCGCCGGTGCAGCGACCCGTATGGAGATCATGCATGCCTGCGGTTCTCAGCCGAGCACAGCATCGGAGTCTCGTTCTGCCGACGGACCTTTACGGGCTTGGCACAAATGGCTGTGAGCCCGCGCGTGTGTGACGCCCCCTGAGGCTCGCTACTCAGGAGTGACTTACGGCGGCACGAATACAGCCGCGCTCCGTCTTTGCGGCGTACAAAGCGAGGTCCGCTGCGCCCAACACTTCGGCGCTCGTGGGCCGGAAGGCTGCAAAGTCTGCAACGCCGATGCTGCAGCTCAGGTGGATGCGAGCGCCCGAGTCGGTTGTGAACCCCATATCGCGCACGTGACCACTCAGACGCTCTGCAACCACCGTCGCGCCGTCGAGGGAAGTATTGGGTAGCAGGATACAGAACTCTTCGCCGCCATAGCGTCCGAGCACATCCGTCTGTCGCAGTCGCTGCATGAACACTTGGGTCAGTGCGCGAAGCACGTCATCGCCCACGAGGTGACCGTATTGATCATTGACGCGCTTGAAGTGATCGGCGTCGATCATCAGCACGCTCAGCGGTAGGTCGTAGCGCTTGGCGCGCGCAATCTCCGCTTCGAAACGCTCGAGCCAGGCCCGACGGTTGAGCGCTCCGGTCAAGCCATCCGTGGTGGCAAGGCGCTCTAGTTCCGCGTTGCTGCGCGCAAGACGCTCCACAACGAGCTCAAGCGCGTCCTGAGCGTGTGGCCTTTGCTCGTCCGTGCGCTGCAAAAAGCTCATGGCGAATAGCGCCACCGCGGTATGCACCGCCATCGGTACGAAGGGCCCGACGCGATAGAGCGTACGGATGCCGTAGGCGTATCCCACGACGGCAAATAGAGCCACCAGCATCGCGGGTGCGGCCAGCGCTTCAGAAAGGCTGATCTTGCCAATCCGTACACCGAATAGTGCCAGCCCCGCGCCCAGCACGAGCTGACAAATCGCGGTGTTGGGAGCCATACGGGTGGGGGGAAAATGCGGACTCACGTCAAGCTGCGCGGTAAAGAGCAAGCGGTCGACTTGCAGGTCCGTATGCCAGAGATACTCAGACATCCGTGCGATCGCGACGACGCATACGAGCACGCCCGCAACGCGCGTAATGCGTAGACTCGTGGCACGCCCATCGATCACGAGTACCCCGAGCCCAAGCGCCGCGAAGTTTACGGCGGTCAGCGGATTCATCGCGATGTAGCCGGGAAGCACCGACTTGAGGGTGTCGATCGAAGCGCCCCAGCCGATGAGCACAGCCAGCGCAAGCAGCACGAGGCCGATGCCCACTCAGTGAGAAGGAACTATCCGTGGTCGCTGTGCGATGCTCAACACCATATGCTTCGCGCGTGCTTCGTGCCTGTAGGCGCGGTCAGCCGACAAGCGGGCTTGTCACCTTCGCGCGTCCCTACTTCAGTTTATCAGGGGTTGCGGCGCCGGACCGTAAAGTTTGGTCAGGTCGCGCCTCACGGGCGCCCACAGTGGCCTCGCGCGTCGCTTTAGGTGGTGGCGCGCCAACCGGAGGTCACAGATGGCGACTTTCATCTTCTTGCACGGCCGCTTAGACTCTCCGAGCGTGCCTTCGGCCGCGTGCCCAAGGTGTACATCGCGTGCACGGAGGATCGCGCCGTCACCCTTGCCTTGCAACAGCGCATGGTTCGCGATTCACCCTGCGATCGCGTGCTGTCGCTGGCCAGCGGCCACTCGCCGTTCTTCAGCTGCCCGGACGCCTTGGTCGCCCTGCTTCTCTCGAGCTACGCCACCTTTGAAGATAGGCGACTAAGGTCCGTGCACGTCGGGGATGTCGGGTCGCAGCCAGCGCAGCGCCCCCGGCGCCCACTTTCTCGCACGCGCTTTACAGCGTAGATTCATGTAGCTCAGATACATCTCCTGGCCGAAGTGGATCGATCAACATCATGTCCAACGCGCTCACGCCAAATGTTCTCGCTCAAATCGAACGCGAGTTTCCCGCTGACTTTCTCAGCCGCGAGGCCGAGGACCTCGAAGAGTATGGTCGAGACTGGACTCGCGTGTACGCGCCCGCTCCTTGCGCGATCGCGCTTCCGCGCAGCACCGACGAGGTCGCGAGGTTGCTCAAGCTGTGCGATCAAGCCGGCGTTGCCGTCGTGCCGTCTGGCGGCCGCACGGGCCTGGCGGGTGGTGCGGTCGCAAAAAATGGCGAGCTCGTGCTGTCGCTTGCGCGCATGCGCCGCATGGACGCGGTCGACCTGCTCGGCGCCACCGTGCGCGTGCAGGCTGGTGCAATCACCGAGGCCGTTCACCAACACTGTGCCCCGCACGGTCTTACCTGGCCTGTCGACTTCGCCTCAAAAGGGTCGAGCCAAGTCGGCGGAAATATCGCGACCAACGCGGGCGGCGTGAAAGTGATTCGGTATGGCCTAACCCGCCAGTGGGTCTTGGGCCTGCAAGTCGTCACCGCCGAGGGCCAGGTCCTGGAGCTGAATGGAGCGCTTGAGAAGAACAACACGGGGCTTGACCTGAGACAGCTGTTCATCGGCTCCGAAGGCATTCTCGGTGTCGTCACCGAAGCTGTTCTCAAGCTGACGCGCATGCCGGAGCGTCAATCGGTGTTGTTGTTCGCGGTGCCCGATGTCGGCGCCGTGCTGACGCTGTTTCGTGATGCGCGCCGCTCACCGTTCACCATCGCAGCCTACGAGTTCTTCAGCGATCGCTGCCTGGAGCGCGTAAAACGCCACCGCCGTTTGCGCTCGCCCTTTGACACTGCCTATCCTTACTTTGTGTTGCTCGAGCTCGAGAACGCCGAAGAGGACGCGCTTGAGACCTGGCTTGCTTCGCTCTTCGAGCGCGAGCTCATTCTCGATGGCACGTTGGCGCAGAACTCTTCACAAGCGGCCGAGCTGTGGTCTTTGCGCGAGGGCATCAGCGAGAGCTTGAGCGCGACCGGTGTACCGCACAAAAACGACATCGCGCTGCCGGTCGCCGCGCTCGAAGCCTTCTGCGGAGAGCTCGAAGCGGTATTCAAGACGACTTATCCCGACTGGGAAATAGCGCTCTTCGGTCATATCGGCGACGGTAATCTGCACGTCAACATCATGAAGCCCGAGGCGCTCGACAGGCCTGAGTTCTTCAAGCGCACAGCGGAGGCGGACCATACGATGTTCAGGCTCGTACAGAAGCACTCAGGCAGCATCTCGGCGGAACATGGCATCGGCTTACTCAAAAAGCCTTATCTCAACTACTCACGTACCCCGGAAGAAATCGCGCTTCTCAAATCGGTCAAGCGCGCCCTCGATCCGAATAACACCCTCAATCCCGGCAAGATCATCGACGTGTGAGCCGAAACGCGCGAGCGCGCCAAGCGCGCTTAGTACAAGATCCGGGTGCGAATGCTCGTGGTGAGCGCCGCGATATCATCGCGCACGTCGTTCGACACGCTTTGATCGAGGTCCATGATCAGGTAGCCGATGTCCGCATCAGTCGCGAGCATCTGCGCTTGGATGTTGGCGTTGCGATCGGACACGATGCGGTTCACGTCGCGCAGCACGCCCGGCACGTTGCGATGCACATTCAAGATCCGGTGCCTGCCGAACACCTGCGGCATCTCGAGCTGCGGAAAGTTCACCGCGCCGACGCTCGCGCCCGTGTTCACATAGCGAATCAACGATGTGGCAACCTCCCGCCCGATCGAAGCCTGCGCTTCGCCCGTGGAGCCGCCGATGTGAGGTGTAAGGACGACGTTGGGTAAGTTCTGCAGCTCGCTAACGAAGCCGTCCTGGTTGGACTCGGGCTCTTCTGGATACACGTCAATCGCGGCGCCCGCGAGATGTCCGCTTTTGAGCGCCGCAACGAGCGCCGGAATCTGCACCACGGTGCCGCGGCTCAAGTTCAGCAGATACGCGCCGGGATGCATGAGCGCGAGCTCAGCCGCACCGATCATTTCGTGCGTCTCGCTCGTGGCCGGTACGTGTAGCGTCACGAAATCGGCTTCCTGCAGCAGCTCTGCCAGGGTTTCGCACGGGCGGTTGTTACCCATAGGCAGCCTGGTCGAGCGGTCGTAGAAGATCACGCGCATGCCCAGCATCTCGGCGATCACGCCGACCTGACGGCCGATGTGTCCGTAACCGACAATGCCCACGGTCTTGCCGCGGATTTCGTAGGATCCCGTGGCGACCTTGCGCCACTTGCCGACGTGCACCTCGTGCGAGCGGTCACCGAGCTGTCGCGCGAGCATGATGATCTCCGCGATGATCATCTCGGCCACGCTTCGTGTGTTGCTGAAGGGGGCATTGAACACCGGCACGCCCCGAAGGTTGGCGGCGTTGAGCTCGACTTGGTTCGTGCCGATACAAAAGCAGCCGACGGCGAGCAAGCGCCTAGCATCGGCCAGTGCTGCGGCGGTGACACGCGTCTTGCTGCGAATACCAAGCAGGTGCACATCGGCGATGCGTTTTGCGAGCTCGGCCTCGGGCAGTGCGCCGCTAAGCCGTTCGACTTGATACGATTCGCTCGCAAACATCGCGTGGGCGGTGTCGTGAATGTTCTCGAGCAGGAGAACCTTGATCTTTTCCTTGGGAAAAGACGTGGTGATTGGCTGGCTCGTGGGGCTGTCGGACATGGCGACTCCGGGTGGCGCTCTTACGCGATCAAGCTGCTCGATTCAAGACCTACAGGGGTCCGCGTGAGGAGCGTGGCGGAGCGCCTTGACGCGAAGCCCGCGCCCTTCCACGTCTTCGGCATGGCAAAAAAAACAACAGGTGAAGCCGTCGCATCGCTGCGCGGCCCAAAGTTGATCAAGAAGGCGATCGAGGCTGGGCGCGCGGAGGCGCTTTCCGATCCGGAGCCCGTCGCGGCGGTGCTGCTCAAGAAGCTTACTCTTCCGAATGGGGAGCCCATCTCGCCTTCGATGAAAGAGTTGCTCAAGGTTGACTCGCTTTGGCTGGGCATCGAATTCGACGACGAGGAAGGCGACATCGAATCGGTATCGCTCGAGGACCTGATCGAAGACGAGTTTGGCAAAGAGGCGCTGACGTCGTTCGGCGAAGCTATCGATCTGTTCGGCGGTGAGTGCATCGTGCTGGGCGGAGCATCTGATGCGTTGCGCTTCTTGTATGTCGGGGAGGCTGACGAGTCCGGGGAGTACGCCGTGCTGACGGCTACAAAGGATCCTGCATGGATCGGTGGCTTTGTACCCTTTGACGTATGGGTCGCTCAGGAGCTCGGTGTGCTCGATGCAGGAGCGACGACCGGCGCTGCGCCCGCAGCACACGAAGCGACTGCGCAGGCCTTGGCCGACCTGAATGGCGATGGCCGCCTCGGCTTTGAGCCAAAGCCCGGTGAGCGCGATGAAGCCGCCGGTAGCGCTGATGATGATGACGAAGACGAAGACGACGAAGATGAGGAAACGGAAGAGAGCGAGGACACTGCGGGTTCCGCCGATACGGACGATGCGGACGAGCTCGATGAAGAGGACGACGCCGATGAGGACGAAGAGGAGGAAGCGAGCAAGGAAGTGCAGTGAACCTTCGCTCCCGCGCACATGCGAGCACGTGGTGCGTATCGGTCAATCGGTGACCCGTGCCTGTTGGCTCCGCCCATAAGGACGCGCGAGCACTGCTTGGGGCGGGCTAAACAGTCCCTCCAAATGCACGGAAATCACGGGTAAAATCGGCCTAGGACGATCCGTCGACCAGGCGGCACGCATGTTGCCATAGGTCCGGCGATGCGTGACGGCGGTCTCGCGCAGTGGAGGATTAAAGCCATGGCTCAATACGACGGTTCAACGGCTCAGTGCCTGGTCTACAGCTTCAAAGACGGTCTGCTCTCCAAGATCGCGCACGATCTAAAGCACCGAGCGACCCGTTTTTCGATCCAGGTGGACGATCAGTTTAGCGCGGTGCAAGCCAGCATCGACGCGGCCTCGCTTCACGTCGAATGTGTGATGAAGGAGGGGGTCGAGGCCAGCAATGGTATCAGCGACGCCGACAAGCGTAAGATCGAGCAGCAGATCGTGGACGACGTGCTCGAAGCAAAACAACATCCCACCATCGATTTCCGTTCAACGTCGGTTCAACAGGTGCCTGAAGGCTATCGCATCGAAGGACTCGTGCGCATGCACGGCACCGAGAAGCCGATCGTGAGTATTGCGCGCCGTGAAAACGGCCACTACAGCGCGGACCTTACGCTCCATCAGCCGGACTTCGGCATCAAGCCGTTCTCCGCCATGCTGGGCACGCTGAAGATCAAGCCCGACGTCGTCGTGCGTTTGATCGTGCCAGCCAAGAGCTGAGCGCGCTCTAGAGCACCGAACACCTTGAATCCTATGAAATCCTGCGCCTTTCGCCGCCATCACGGTCTATGTCCTCGGTCCGACCCTCAGGTCGAGCCTGCGGGCGCAACCGCGCTGACGGCGAAATGCTTGGATTTCATCACGGATTCAAGGTGTTCGGTGCTCTAGGATTCGCAAGTCGGCGCGCGTCGCCCGCTTGCAAGGTGGCGCGCGAATCCTATTCTCGTTGGGATGCCTAAAGCATACACCGAGTGGGTAATTCTTCCGCATGGGCCGATCGAGAAACTCGCCGACAATTTGTGGTGGGTAGAGGGCTCGTTGCCAGGTATGTCGCTGAAGCGCACGATGACAATTGTGCGCCTGGCGAACGGTAAGCTCGTGATCCACAACGGTATCGCGCTCGGACCTGACGCGATGGCGCAGATCGAGGCCTGGGGTAATCCCGCATTTCTGATCGTACCCAACGGCTCGCATCGACTCGACGCCCCCGCCTACAAAAAGCGTTACCCGGCCTTACGCGTATTCGCGCCCAGGAACGCGCGCAGCAAGGTTGAAGAGGTCGTCGCAGTCGATGACGTGTTCGACAACTATCCGGGCGACGACGCCGTGCAGGTTCAAACGCTCAGTGGCGTAGGCGAGAACGAGGGCGCGATGATCGTAAGGTCCGCAGACGGCGTGACGGTCGTACTCAACGACGCCGTCTTCAACATGGACCGAAAGCGCGATCTTCTCGGGTTCTTTTTCACGACGCTGCTTGGTTCTGCACCCGGGCCGCGCGTATCACGTCTGGTCAAGCTGCTCTTCATCAAGGACAAACGTGCCTTGCGCGCCGACCTCGAACGTTTTGCTGGCCTGCCGGGGTTGACCCGGCTAGTAGTGGCGCACGAGAAGGTTGCTCATGGGCCAGATGCCGCCCAAGCGCTGCGCACCGCGGCAACCTACCTCTAAGCACCGTCGCGGCCTGGATCGCGCAGGATGAGCGTGGGTACGCCGCAGGTGCCGTCTTTGACGCTGTACACGCGCGTGTTGGGTTTGATGCCGGCGCGCGTCTCGTCGACTCTGAAGCCAGAGGCACGCATGCGCGCGTGCGTAGCGTCGAGATCGCGCACGCGATAGGTCGCACCATAAAACACGTCTGTAGCGCCGAGCGTCCGATCTTCGACCACTTCTAGGGTCACCCCGCCCACACGAAAGAACAGCATGCGGACGTCTCCAAACATCCGATCCAGCGCCAGGCGGATACCGAGCCCCTCGCCATACAGCGCTATGGCAGCGTCTATGTTAGCGGTGCGAATGACCACGTGATCGAGCGCGAATACCCCATCGCTTGCGGGAGCTGCGGAGCGCAGGGCGGCGCTATCCGACCTCTCTACGACATAGACCGAAAGCCCGCGGGTCATGCGCGGCGAAAGGTCGATGGTGCGGTAGCTACGCAGGTGGCCGCTAGCATCGCGGGCTTGGCCGGGTTGGGGCAGTGTCGCGCGCAGACCGCGTGCGCGCAGACTGTCACTGCACGCGTCGGCGTCGGGTGTGCCCCACGCGACCGCATACAGTCCCTCATCCCTTGCTTCGAGAAGCTCGCGCATGCCCGTAGCTTCGGGCGCGCCGTCAATCGGCCCCACAAGCTCGATCAATGCATTGCACAAGCCAAACAGCGCACTGTGCGTGCCAAGATCGGGATGAACGCCGCGCCAGGAGGGGGCGATGCCGAACAGCCGCTGATAGCTCTGGACTGCAGCATCCAAGTCTTTTACGAGAATAGTAAGGTGGTCGAAGCTCGTCAGCATCCGTCGCTCCTTGGCGCGCAATGGCGGTAAAAGCCTAGCGCGAAGCGAGTCGACGAGAAGCCGAAGGCGACTCCGCCACCCCTGACGTGCGTTTAGCGAGTCAGCGTGGGCGTGTTGCGCTGATGCCGGCTGCATTCAGGTTGTTTACGAACCTGGCGCCGACACTTGAACCCTCGCGATAGAAGACTGCGGGCTGGCCGATGGGTGCCTTGACGCTCACGTCGCTGCCGCGCGTCGCGCTACCGTAGACCTTGCCGGTCCACAAATGAACCCAGCGCCCGGCCGGCAAATACACATTCTTGTTGTAGGGGCAAAACGGCGCAGTCCAGCACTTGTTCTTCACTGGCGCGACGAGGAACTCGCTACCCAGCATGAACTGGTCGCTGACCTCATGCGCACGCGTGTCGTCTGGGTAGTGCAGCATCAAATGGCGTACGAGCGGCCAGCCGCGCTCGCTGGCTTCGCTAAACAGCTGCGTGCGGTAAAACGCCAGGGCCTTGTACACCTTGCTCATGCGGGCAAAGTGCGCGAGCGTGCTGTCGTCTGAGTATACCTGAGGGTTGTCGCCGGGTTGGTTGCCTTCATGGGTGCGCAGCACCGCGGTGAACGCATTCATTTCACTCCAGCGCTTCAGGAGCTCTGTCTCGCGCTTGTAGCCGAGGCCCAAGCGGCTAAGCGAGGTATACCCGCCCACGTCAGAGTGGTTGAGCGATAGGCCCGAAAGCCCGCCACTTATCAGCCCTTGCAAGGCGCTCGCTAGGCCATCGTACTTGTCCCAGGTCGTCAGCTGATCGCCTTGCCAAAACAGCAGTGCATGCGCGGGCGAGCGGGTATGCCCGGAGCGGTTGTAGATGAGCACGTCGCCCAACATGCCTACTTCTTCGATCGCCTCGCGATTCAAACGTGCCCACTCGACGGGGTAGGTATTGTGATAGGTCTCGGCGCTTTCGCCGCTTGCGAGCACGGCGTCATAGGGAAGGGCCTCGGCGAAATCGGCCATCCAGCCGCTGCAGCGCCCTTCGGCTAGCAGCTCCTCCTGGATGATGTCTTTCATCCAACGACGCGCCGCCTCATTGGTAAGGTCCAGCAGGCCTACGTCAAAAGCAGTGATCGGCAGCATGTATACGCTGCCGTCGGCTTTGTGTACGAAATAGTCACCTGCAATGCCCTCTTGGAACAGATTGCGGCGCAAAGTACCAGCCTCGGGGGGCACGTCGCGGAACATCGGGTTCACGTAACAGAGTACGCGCGTTCCCTGCCGTTCGAGGTCGTCGACGTACGGCTGCCAACCCGGACGCGAGTTGGGATTCTGAATCCAGTTCCACAGCACCTGCTCGCCGACGAACGTCCGGCTCACGCCCGACCAGGTCTGATTCCAAATGCCAGCGAGCTCGACTCCGTGCTTGCGCAGGGCAGCGACGATAGGGGCGCTCGCCGCTGGATCCTTGGCGAGGGCGACGATCGCTCCCTGGTTGACCCACTCGGGTAGGGCGGGCATGCGGCCTGCGTACTCAGTGAAGCGTTCAATCAACTGCAGGGGAGAGCTGCCCTGCAAGATGCGGCCACGCATGCTCGGCCCGAACAGACGAATCGCGTTCACGTCGCCGTTGCGCAGGTCAAACACCGCGTATTCTGTGTTCTCGAGGAACAACGAGCGCTGCCGACTGGTAAGGTAGTGAGGCGCTGCGTAGTACGTGCTGCTCTCACTGCCGCCAGAGCCGGACGAGGCGAGGTTTACTGCAGGCGTGATCGGAATATGACCGCGCCCGATGCCGCCTTCTTGCGCCAGCACCTCGATGGCGCGGCCCTTCAGGTTGAGCGTGTCATGGGGTGCTTGCTCGCCCATGCCATAGATGCGTTCACCTTCGTCCGATGCAGCGCGCAAGACCACGAGGTCAAAGCTCGCATCGTTGCTCGTCAGCTCGAAGCCCAAGTGCCCAGCTTGACGCTCACAGAAGGTCAGCTCAAAGCGTAAGGCAGAGCAGGCTGGACTGGTGTCGTCGAACTTTCCCGTCAAAGCGAGCGTGCCGTCGCCGGTGCGCGCTTGCTCGAAGCGCGCATTCTTGCACGCAGTCCCGACGTTCTCCTCAACCTTGAAGGAGCCTTGATGATCGGTGACCTCAAGCTCGGTCTGGGCAAGCTCGACCGGAGAGCCGGCCGCTGTGGCGAACAACACGCGCGAGCCCTCGCTCTGGTGGGTCACGCTCAGGGCGCGATCGGAGCTCACTTGCACGGAGAAGCCGCCTAGCGCGTGGCTGGCCACAAGCGCCGAATCGCGGCTCCCGGGAGCACACGGCAGCCCCTGAAATGTGCTTCTTCTCGCGGAATCCAGCTGGTCGGGGATCGCGGCGTCAGCATCGACAGACGCCTGCTCGGCAACTCCTGACGGCGTGGGCAGCGGGCTCTCGTCCTGTGCGGAAGTAGCCTTCGACGCTACGTCCGCACAGCCAACAAGCCACATGCTGCTCGCGCAGACTAAGGTACCAACAGTATGGAACGTATTCTTCATGCGACATTCCTTAGGCGCATCTCAAGCGTGCGCGCGCACTCTTATCACGTGGATACGTCGCAAACCGAGTGCCGGCTCGCCAGGACGCACAGGGGGACCAAACGCGCTGTAGCGTGCCTGGACTTTGTATAAACGCAAGTGAGAAATCTGTACGAGCGGCCGGCAGGTGTGCGCCCTCACCGAATCGGCGGAGGGTCGCGAAGGTAAGGGAACAAGCCGGGCAGGCCGACCTCGCGAAGCGAACGTCAGCGCGTGCTGATACAAAACCATACCAACAGGGGCATCCACCCCGGCCTCGACTTCACCACGTTCCACGACTAGAGCGCGTGAGGTGGCCTGGATCGTCTTACCCCTCGCGCTCGTCGTTCTCGCGTTTGCGATATCCCTGAGGCGCGCCACTGAGATGTTCGTCATCTCCGTGCGCAGGGGAAAGACGCTGGTGATGCGCGGCCGCATCCCGATCACGCTGAAGCAGGAAATAGGCGAGGTGATGTGTCGAGCCGGAGTCGCCCAGGCTGAGCTGCGAGTCGTGCGCAGCGGCGGTGCGGCCAAGATGATCGCGGACGGCGTTGACCCCATCGTCGCTCAGCGTCTGCGAAACGTGCTCGGTCTGTACCCAGACTACAAGCTCAGAGCCGCGCCTCCTCCGGGCCGCCGCAATCTCGGTCAGCGCTTGGGCATCCCTTGGCTTGCATGGCGGCTGCAGAGCAAGCGCTGAGCTTGCGTCCATGCGATGCGCCAGCAGGCGGGCCGATAGATCGTAGTCGTCATATCGCCGCAACGCGCACCGCGACTTACATGCGCCGCGTCTAGCGCTGATGGCTGGGGCAGTGGGCGCTGTCATGCGACTGGTAGTAAAAGGGGCAGGTTTAATGCGCGTGCGCTGTTTGGCCGAGCTGCTCGTGATGCCACAGTTAACGCCGTGAATTGGCGACTCGGGTTCTGTCTGCGCCAAGCTCGGATGCGCGGCCCGCAAGCTGCGTCAGTAAGTAAGACCACGAGTCCGCCCGGATCTTACGGTCCTGCGCGAGCGACGCGTCGAACGCAAGTGTCTGAAGCCACAGGCACGTTTGGGACGTCGCGCTCGACCGCTGGGTTCTATGCCGCTCGGTAAGCATAGACAGTCCGCGTTTTCTCGACCCATCCTGGCCACGCAATCCGTTGAACAGGAGCGAACTTGAGCGTAGATGTACGCCGAAAAGCTCCCTGTGTGATTCTCCCCCTACAGAGGATGTGTGCATGCCTTTCACGCGCAGAATGTCGCTGGTTACAGCGCTCATGGTGGGAACGACCGGGTGTTCCGGGCTCACTGACGACACGGGAAAATCAACCCAGGCCTCACGATCTGCTTTGGGGCTGCCGACCACGACAGCATCGGAGCAGTCTTTCACGGCACTCGAATCCGGTCAGGTGCGTCCCCTCGCGATATCGTCCTGTGGTCGGCTGCTGTTTGCAGTGAACACACCCGACAATCGGCTCGAGATCTTTCGCCGCGTCGGTGACAATCTGACCGCTATCGGCTCCGTGCCCGTGGGGCTTGAGCCCGTAGCAGTCGCTGTGCGCAACGAGCGCGAGGTCTGGGTCGTCAATCATCTGTCAGATAGCGTCAGCATCGTCGATGTTCGCGATCCGGCACACCCCCGAGTCGTACGCACGCTGTTGGTAGGCGATGAGCCGCGCGACATCGTCTTCGCCGGTCCGCGCAAGGACCGCGCGTTCATCACGACCGCCCATCGCGGTCAGAACACTGGACGCGACCCGCAGCTGGCGACACCCTCTGTCGGCCGCGCGGATGTGTGGGTGTTCACGGCCGATGCGCTGGGTTCTACGCTCGCAGGCACCCCGCTTACGGTGATCACACTGTTTGCAGACACACCGCGCGCGCTCGCGGTTTCGCCGGACTCCAAGACCGTGTATGCAGCGGCCTTCCACACCGGCAATCAGACCACGGTGGTGAACGAGCGCTTGGTCAGCAACGGCGGCGGGGCACCGGAGCCCTTGACCGATGTCAACGGCCTGCCTGCGCCCGATACGTCGCTGATCGTGAAGTTTCGCCCCGGCCCGGACGGCCAGATGCACTGGCTCGATGAGACCGACCGCATTTGGGACGACGCCGTTCGCTTCACGCTAGCTGACAAGGACGTATTTGCCATCGATGCGAGCCTCGCGGTGCCCGCCGAAAAGCAAGGCAGCGCAGTGGCCGGCGTCGGCACCGTGTTGTTCAACATGGCCGTCAATCCGGTGAACGGTAAGGTGTACGTCGGAAATCTCGAGTCGCGAAACGAAGTGCGCTTTGAAGGCCACAACGAGTTTGGCGGCGGTAGCACGGTGCGCGGCCACATCGCGGAGAGCCGCATCAGCGTGATCTCGGGCACCAAGGTTGCGGCGCGCCATATGAACAAGCACCTTGACTATTCCAAAGAAGGCACGCCCACGGAAGCTGAGAAGAGCCTGGCGTTCCCCACCGGCATGGAAGTGTCGCGGGATGGCAAGCTTTTGTTCGTGGCTGCGCTCGGCTCGAACAAGCTCGGCGTCTATCGCACTGCGGAGCTCGAGGCCGATACGTTCGTGCCTTCCCAGGCTGACCAAGTGCTCCTTTCAGGCGGAGGCCCGACGGGCCTGGTCGTCGCTCCAGAAGGCAACTTTGTCTACGTCATGACCCGCTTCGATAACGGTATCTCGATCGTCCACGCTAAGGGCAAGCGCGAGCTCAATCACGTGCGCATGTACAACCCCGAGCCTGCGAGCGTGACGCGCGGTCGTCGTTTTCTTTACGACGCATCGTTGACCTCCGCCCACGGTGACTCGGCCTGCGCCAGCTGCCATATCTTTGGTGACGTAGACAGCATGGCGTGGGACCTCGGTGACCCTGACGGTTCCGTGCTCAACAATCCCGGACCGTTCACCACGCCGCTTCTGCCGTTTTTCCCGTCGAAGGACCTGCACCCCATGAAGGGGCCGATGACGACACAAAGCCTGCGCGGTATGGCCAATCACGGTCCGATGCACTGGCGCGGTGACCGCACCGGCGGCAACGATGTAACGAGCAGCGCGCAACCAGACACGGGCACCTTCGATGAAGACGCCGCTTTCAAGAAGTTCAATGGCGCTTTCACCGGCCTGCTTGGGCGCGCCAACAAGCTTACCGATGCGGAGATGCAAGACTTCACCAATTTCATGTTGCAGGTGGTCTATCCGCCTAACCCCGTCCGCAATCTCGATAACTCCCTGACGCCCGCCCAGGCACGCGGTCGCGCGTTCTACTTCGCGCAGGCACCAGACGGAACGCCGCTACCCTCGGACACCTTCCACAACTGCAACGGTTGCCACACGCTCGATCCCTCAGGGAACGCCGCCGCCGGCGTCGCCAAGCCCGGCTTCTTCGGTTCTGATGGCCGCTACTCGTTTGAAAGCGAAGCACAGTTCATGAAGGTGCCGCACCTGCGCAATGCCTATCAGAAGGTAGGCATGTTCGGCATGGCAAACACCTTCAGTCTGCCCATCGACACCTTCCCGCCCAGGCTCGCGTTCTTGCCTCCGCCGCTCAATGACGTGTCGCCCAAGGGCGATCAGGTGCGCGGCTTCGGCTTCACCCACGACGGCTCGCTCGATACGATGTTCCGCTTCTTCGGAGCGAACCTGTTCGCGCAACGCCCCGCCACGGATACCTTCCCCAATCCGTTTGGCATTCCGCCGAATGCAGAAGGCATCGGGATTCGTCGCGACCTCGAGGCTTTCATGCTCGCCTTCGACTCCAACCTTGCGCCGATCGTCGGACAACAAGTCACGCTCACCGGAAACAACGCATCGGTCGCGCTACCTCGTATCGAGTTATTGCAGCAGCGCGCTGCGGCCGGTGAGTGCGAGCTCACGGTAAGCGGTCGCGCAGGCTCGCGCGAGCTTGGCTACTTGTACAACCCCGCGATCGGTACGTTCGTGGCCAACCGCGCCAACGATCGCGCAGCGACCATCAACGAGCTTCAAGCCCAGGCGCGCTCTGCTGGCTTGACGTTCACCGCTGTTCCCACGGGCTCCGGCACTCGCATCGCGCTCGACCGCGACAGCGATGGCACCTTCAACGGAGATGAAACGCGCTGATCGCGGTCTCGCGCGGCTGAAACACGCTGCCCGTCCATAGGCGGGTAGCGCGGGTCACAGGAGTGGGCGAGAGGGTGTTGTGTAGCGAGGCGTCCTCGCTATGCTTGCGTGGTTTCGCTCCCCAGGAGTCACCATGCTGCTTCCGCTCGATCGTGAACGCCTCAAGGCCCAGTTCAACGCCGCCCAGCCCTTTCGTTGGATCGAGATTTACCCATTTCTCGAGCCCGAGTTCGCGCAGACGTTGGCCGCTTCCTATCCGGACTTCGAGTCCAGTCGCAAGCAGGGCACGGAGTTCGCGGCCGTCAACGAGCAGCGTAAGGTGCAGATCGTCGACTCCATGAAATTCCCAGATCCAGTCAAGAAGCTGAACGATCTGCTGGCGTCGCCCGAGTTCCTTGCCGACATGGAGTACATCACGGGCATCCCACGTCTGCTTGCCGACACCGAGCTCGAGGGTGGCGGCATGCACGTCACGGGGGCCCGCGGTCGTCTGGACGTGCACGTCGACTTCAACCTGACGGAAAAGGGTCTGCACCGACGACTCAACATCCTCGTGTATCTCAACCCAGTGTGGGAGAAGGCATGGGGCGGGAACATCGAGCTGTGGGACAAGGAAGTGAAGACGCTGCACCATAGTTTTGAGCCGCTGATCAACCGCTGCGTGCTCTTCGAGACGAACGAGATCAGCTACCACGGTGTGTCGCCGGTCAAATGCCCCGATTCACAGGTTCGTAAGTCGTTCGCTGCCTACTATTACACCGAGGAAGCGCCCGCCCATTGGGATGGCTCCAAGCACACGACCGTCTTCCGTGCGCGCCCGAACGAGGTCATGCGCGGCAGCCTTTTGATGCCCCTTGAGAACGCGAAGCGCCGCGCCCGCCAAGAAGTCCGGAAGGCAAAGGCGATCGTCAAAAAGCTGATCGGACGCCAATAGCGTTCGCGCCGCTCAGTGGCAAACCACGTTCCGTGGCATAGTGCGCGCCATGGCAAATGTATATGACTTCAGCCTCAAGACGATTGATGGCACGCCCAAATCCCTCGCTGACTACCGGGGCAAAGTGCTGCTGATCGTCAACGTGGCATCCCAGTGCGGGCTCACGCCACAGTACGCAGCGCTCGAGAAGCTGTATCGCGAGCAGAAGGTACAGGGCCTCGAGGTGCTCGGCTTTCCCTGCAATGATTTCGCGGCGCAGGAGCCGGCAAGCGAAGCAGAGATCCAGAGCTTCTGCTCCAGCAAATACGACGTGACGTTCCCGATGTTCGCCAAGGTCAAAGTTCTTGGTGAAGGACGCGCCCCGCTATACGCGCACCTGACCACGCGATCGACGCAGCCCGAGGGCCCCGGCGACGTGTCGTGGAACTTCGCGAAATTCCTAATCGGGAAGCAGGGCGAAGTCGTCGCCCGTTTCAGCCCACGGACGGCGCCCGACGCCCCTGAGGTGACCGCCGCGATCAAACGGGCGCTGGCCGCCTAGGCCCGAAGGCCGGCTGCCCTACCCGGTCGCTGCGCCTGTCCCCGATTGGGAACGCGTGGACGTTCAACGCTTTTTGCGAGGGGCTGCCGCGGCGCCAGCAACTTTTGCTGCTTTGGGCTTCTTTGCGGGCTTGGCGGCGGGTGGCGGAGCGGCCTGCGTCACCTGCAAGTGCTGCTCGGCCTTGGCCCACAAAAAGCTGCGGTCTCCCGAGGCGAACCGGATGCGCACAGTGCCCTTTTCAGACGACAGAACCTCGCCTGTGCCTAGCTCAGGCAATCCTGCGTGGCTTACGTAGCAACCCAATTCGAGATTCGACAAGTGGCCTCCACCGGCATATCGCGCCGCCCAGCTGGCAGCAGCCAGTAATATAGCAGCTGAAAGCCACATGCGCCGGGGGCCATAGGCCGCGGCACCCGCTTAGAGGCTGGCCGACGCAAGGTAACGGCTTGCCCGCCCACCTCGTCTGGGGGTTCCTCGCCTACTTAACTCGCTAGTTTACGCGCTAGCTTATAAATAGCGGCCGGGGCGTTCCCCCGTCCCTGAGCTTGCCCCGATTGGCTTAGGCCGCGTCGGGGGCACGTTCTTCGCCGGCTCGTTCTTGGCCATCGGCGCCAGCCTCGCTCTGCCAACCTGCCATTCCCAAGTGCTCGAGGGCCTCGCGGTCGCGTTCGAACTGCTTCTTGAGCTCTTCGAGTGCAGCCTTGGCCATCGAAAGTCTGCGCGTCTCGTCTTTGTAGTGCGGCCCCAGTGCCTCGAGAGACCTTACGTTGTGGCGACGAAAGCTATCGGCGCGCTCACGCGCTTCGTAGCGAGATACACCCAGCGATTCGAGAGCCTTGCGACCGGCCGCCTCGTGCAACGTCGAGCCGTGTTCGACAGTCGTCGAGAGCTCAGTGCGATTGATCGAGAGGGGCCGCCGCCCACAAGTCGACACCGGCTCGACAAGAGTAAGGCATCGGAAGCTGCTCAATAAGTTTCGCTACGAGCGCTTCTTGCTATTGCAGAGCGTGCCACAAGCGTGCTTCGGTGGGGCCGCTCTCGGGTACCGCGGGCTGACCAGACGCCTGAAGTTTAAGCTCGACGGTCTGGGGCCGAATAACGAGCAGGACTCGTCCGTCAGCCCTCGGCTTCTCAGAGGAAGCGCGCGAAATCTCGGATCTGGGCTCGAAAAAACTAAATGCCGACGTACCTTAGCCACCCCCATTAGGTTAAAGGCCGCCGACGCGAAGGCCGGGGGTGACAGCTCGGCGCAAAGGGAGATGACATGGTCGACAGCAGGCAACTCATGAAATGCATCGCGGTAGCAGCGCTGCTGGTTCTCGGTCTCGGCCGACCGGTACAAGCCCAAGAATTCGTGATGAAGATCGCTACCGTAGCGCCAGACGACACGCCCTGGTCGGAGTTGCTCAAGCGCTATCAAGCTGCGGTCGAAAAGAAGTCCGGCGGCCGAATCAACGTGAAGTTGTTCCTTGGTGGCACGCTCGGCGACGAAAACGAGACCGTCATCAAGTGCAAACGCGGGCAGGTTCAGGCCGTTGCCGCGTCCACGGGCGCCGCGGCTTCCCAGGCGCCTGAGCTCAACGTGCTCGAGTTGCCTTACCTGTTCCGCGATGGCGACGAGGCCGACTTCATCATCGATACCGTGCTCACTGCGCCGCTCGAAAAGGCCATGCGCCAGTACGGTCTGGTACTCGCATTCTGGAGCGAGAACGGCTTCCGTCAGTTCGGCACCAACGATGGGTTTGTAAGCTCGCCGGACCAGCTCAAGGGTAAAAAAATGCGCTCGCAGGAATCGCTTGTGCACCTTGAGATGTGGAAGGCCTTTGGCGCATCGCCCGTGCCGATTCCGACAACGGAGGTGCTCACCGCTCTGCAGACTCATACAGTCGACGGTTTCGATCAGTCAGCTCTCTTCACGATCGCTGCGGGTTGGCACAAAACCGTGAAGTACTTCACGGTCTCCGACCACATGTATCAGCCCGCTGTCGTGTCGTTCAATGCGGAGTGGTTCGACAAGCTTCCTGCCGATCTACAGAAGCTCTTGCTCGATGAAGGTCGCAGTTTGCAGGACAAGGGACGTAAGGCTGTCCGTTCGATCATGCCTGACCTACTCGCTGGAATCAAAGCCTCAGGTGTTCAGATCAAGGAGCTGAGCGTCGCGGAGAAAGCGACTTTCGAGAAATCTGCCTTGTCTGTGCGCAAAGTCTTCCGTAAACAGCAGGGGCCCAAAGCCGCCAAGCTGCTCGACTCTGTCGAAAAGGCATTGGCGCAGCGACGCAAAGGAAAGTAGCTGATGAAAGAGTCCCTGCGACGGATAGACGCGCTGCTCTACAGAACGGAGCGCGTCCTCGCAGGCGCACTCTTCTTGTGCATGGCACTCGTCATGTTCGCGAGCGTCACGCACCGCGTATTTTCGCGGGAGGAAGGCCGTCTCGCAGGGATGTTGGCGGCTCTCGCTGGAGCCGACGTCGACCAGGCCACTCTAGATGGGCCGGCGACGCTTGCGCTCAACTTGCTGCTGACCTTTGCCTTCAGCTACGCGGCCCTGCGCACCATGCAGCGCAGCAAGGCATTGAGCACCGGACAAGCGCTCGGGCTTGCGCTCGTCGCGACGGTGGTGCTGGCGGGCATCGTCAAGCTGCTGTTGGTGACGCTACCAAACGGCCTCGTGTGGGGTTCGGTGGTGGCCCTAACTTGTATGCTTTGGGTGGGCTTTCTTGGCGCATCGATCGCGACCTACGAGAAGCGCCACTTGGCGCTCGAAATGGGCGAGAAGATCTGGCCGGAGCGCAGCATGCCCTATGTCCGCTCGGCGGCGATGGTCGCGGCTGCGCTGTTTTGTACGTTCCTCGTGGCGCTGTCAGTGATCTCGATCAGTGATCACTTCGCAAGTTGGGACGTGAACCCGTTGGCAGGCAATCTGCTCCCCACGCAGATCCCCAAGTGGGCTGTGTTCTTGATCTTCCCTTACACGTTCGTCGTGATGACGCTCAGGTTTGCCGGCTTTGCAAGTGGCGCCCTGCGCGGTGAATCCGTGTTCGAGGAGAAGATCGGATGACCTTACTATTCTTAGCGATTATTCTTTCTTTGGCGCTGATCGGCGCACCGCTCTTTCTGATCGTCGGCACCACGACTGCGCTCTGCTTCATGCTGTTCACGCCTGACCATGGTCAGCTCGTGGACCTTCTACCGATCATGCAAAACATGGAGGGGCTGCTCACCAAGCAAGAGTTCCTCGCGATTCCCTTGTTTATGGCATCCGGCGCCGTCATGACCGCAGGCGGCATTGCGAAGCGTCTGGTCGATGTGGCGCGCGCAGGGCTCGGTTTCTTGCCGGGGGGCATGGCGGTCGCCTCCGTGGCCGCGTGCGTGTTCTTTGCCGCTATCTCCGGCTCCTCACCGGTCACCTTGATCGCGGTCGGCTCGATCATGCTGCCGGCGATGCTCGCCTCGGGTTATCCCGAGAACGCAGCGCTCGGCCTCGTCACCACCGCAGGCTCGCTCGGCTGTCTCGTGCCGCCGTCGATCTCGATGCTGATCTACGCAATCAGCTTGTCAGGCTCGCCTGCGGCAGTCTCACCAGAAGACCTATTTTTGGCGGGGCTGTTACCGGCGCTGTTCATTGCGGGTCTGCTCGCGGTGTACGCCGTGTGGACTGGACGTAATACGGCACGCGAACCCTTCAACGGCGCTGCTTTCAAGCAAGCGGTGCAGGACGGCATCTGGGCGCTGCTTTTGCCACTGCTCGTGTTGGGCGGCATTTACGGCGGGTTCTACACGCCGTCGGAAGCGGGCGCGATCGCGACAGCCTATGCCCTCTTCGTAACGATCGTGGTTTACCGCGAGCTTACCTTTCGTAGGCTGATGGCGACCTTGGTCGAAGCGGCGACGCTCATGGGTGCGCTAATCCCGATCATCGTGCTCGCCTTTGGTTTGAACGAGTTCCTCGCGTTGATCGACATCCAAGACAAGCTGATGGCCTTGATTCGCAGCATGGAGCTTGGGCCCTTCGGTTTCATGTTGCTCGTGAACGTGATCTTGATCGTGATCGGCGCCCTGATGGATTCGATCAGCTGCACGTTGATCTTCGCGCCGATGCTCGCGCCGATCGCCTACAACCTGTACGGAATCGACCCTGTGCACTTCGGAGTGGTGTTCGTAGTGAACATGGAGATCGGCTATCTCATGCCGCCTGTCGCGACCAACCTGTTCGTGGCAGCGGCCGTGTTCAAGAAGCCCTTCGGACAGGTGGCGCGGGCCGTCATGCCTACCCTCGGCATCGTCTGTGCGGCGCTCGTCGCGATTATGTACGTGCCCACGATCTCCCGTGCTGCGATCAACTGGAGCACCGACCGTGACCTTTATCAGGCGTTTCCCTGGGAGGGCAGAGCGGTCGCGCAACCGGTGCAGCAGCCAGGATCGGCGGGTGCCAAGAAGGGCGCGGACGGGGAAGGGCAAGCGGCCTCACCGAACACCCAGGCTGCGCCGACTCGGGGCTTCGATCTCGGTTCGTTGAGTCGCAAATCCCTCGATGCGATCGATGACGACGAAGCCGCGGACGCAGGAACCGCCAGCCCACTTTGAGCCCCCGTCCCCGCGCGGGGATGTAGACACCACGTCGACTCGCGTGGCGATCTTGTGATAGATCGCTGAAGCGCGGCCACTCCCCAGTGCCTCGCTGAGCTGGCAACGACGTGAATAACTTCTTCCTAATTCTTATCTCGCTGCCGTTGGTCGGCGCGCTCATCGGCTACGTCTGTAAGTGGCTCGCGATCAAAATGCTGTTTCATCCTTCCACCTTCGTGGGCATCGGTCCGCTGGGTTGGCAAGGCGTGGTGCAGCGCCGCGCGCCGAAGTTTGCGGCGGGCGTCGCGGACACGGTCGCCAGCACGGGCATTAGCGTCGAGGGCTTATTGGAGCGCATCGACCCCCAGGAGGTTGCTGCGCTGAGCGGGCCCATGCTCGACGCACTCGCGCCCGACCTGGTGCGATCTCTGATGGAAGAAGTGAAGCCGGGCGCCTACGAGCAGCTGCCGGTCGAAGTTCGCAGCGGACTCGTCGCACAGCTCAGCCAACAAGGGCGCACGCTGGTGGCCGCACTCGTTGTGTCGTTGCGACCGGTGATTGCCGACGTGGTCGACGTCAAGCGCGTGGTGGTCGCGCAACTGTCTGGTGCCAATGCGGACCGTCTGGCCCGCTTATTTCAGCGCGTAGGACGGCGCGAGCTGCAAGTGGTCATCTACTACGGGGCGGTTCTGGGCTTTCTGATCGGCGTGCTCGAGGTCGGTGGTTACGCCGTGCTCGAGAAGTGGTGGCTATTGCCGATCATCGGTGCGGTCGACGGGCTGGTGAACAACTGGCTTGCGATTCAGATGATCTTTCGTCCGCTCGAAAAGAAGCGCTATTTGGGCGTGTTTCCCTTTCAAGGCCTGTTTCCTGCGCGTCAGGCCGAGATCTCGTCTGAGTATTCGCTGATGTTGGCCGACGAAGTGCTCGCACCCCGTGATGTTGCGAGTCACATCGATGCGGCGGGGCGCGCGCGCCTGCAGCAGGCTGCGGTCGACACGATAGAACGCGAGGCAGGGCCGCTCGTGCACGGGCTCGGCATGATGCTCGGTACAACGATCACACCCGAAATTCGGGCGCGTATTCTGCTGAGGATCAGCGCCCACCTCACCATTGCCGCGCCCGACTACCTGCCGGGCATCGAAGCTGCGCTCAAGGAGCGCCTGTCCGTCGCGAAGACCATCGAGCGGCAGCTGACGATCATGCCCAAACGCGAGTTTGAGAGCGTGCTGCGCGGGGTGTTCGAGGAAGACGAGTGGATTTTGGTCTCGCTCGGCGGATTCCTGGGCGGCGCTATCGGCATGTTGCAGGGGGCGATTGTGCTCTGGCTGCAGTGAGCCCGAGAGCTTGCTACGCACGGCTGGTGATACAGCGCTGTAACCAAAATGCCGGCCCTAGACGTTATAGGATAGCCCGTGACGCCTGAGACGTTGCCCAGGGGGCCCGCGCGCGTTTTTGCCCGCATAGGACGACTGGTTATCCACTACCCGCGCACGGTGTTACTGGCCGTGTTGCTTGCGTCTTTGGGTTTCGCACTCGCGATCCCAAACCTTCAGATCGATCCGTCCCCGCGAGCGTTGCTGGCCTCAGCCGATCCGGAACGTGAGCTTGCGGAGGTGCGCAGTCGCGCGTTGTTCGACTCGACCGACAACATCATGATTGTGCTGGTCGAAGCACCCGACGTGTTGCGTCAGGATGTGCTCACGCTCGTGCACGGCCTGAGCAATGACCTGGCTAGTGCGCCGGCGGTGAAGCGCGTCGATTCGCTGACGACGATTCCGTGGCCGAAGCCAGCGAGTGATGAGCTGTCTCTCGATGATCTCGGTGATACGCCAGACCCAGGTGCCTCGTCGGACATGCTCGGGGCTGTGGCGGACTTGGTTGCGAGCGCGCCCGATGCCTTCCCTGATGGCCTGGCAAGCCTTGCGAGCCAAGGATCTGGCGAGCTTGCGCCACTAGTCTCGGGAGCGGACGTCACAGAGCAGGACGTGCAGCGCGTGCGGGAGGCCGTCGAACGTGCGCCGCAGCTGAAGGGGCGCCTGATCAGTGCTGACGGCCGGTATCTGCTGGTGGTCGTGACGTTCGAAGACAACCTTACCAAGCACAAGGACTTGCAAGCCGCGGTCGAAGGCGTCAGCAAGCGCGCTCTCGCACGCACGCTACCGGACTCCGTACACGTCAGCTTGGGCGGCCTGCCGGTCGTGCGCACACGGCTCGTCGATCAGATTCGCAAAGATCAGCGCATCTTGATCCCGTGCACGCTGCTTGCGTGCTTGCTCGTGTTGGTGCTGTCTTTTCGCTGGGTGCCTGCGGTCGCGCTGCCTTTGTTGACGGTCGCTATCACCGCGCTGTGGTTGCTGGGTGGCATGGCGGTGTGGGGCGAGCCGCTCAATGTGCTCAACAACATTCTGCCGGCACTTGTGATCATCATCGGTCTCAACGAATCCGTGCACTTCATCGGTCGCTACGCCGAAGAGTATCAACGCGACAGCGATCGCAAACAGGCGCTGGTGCGCACGTTCAGGGCGATGGGTCCAGCCTGTCTGATGACGACCTTGACGTCTGCTATCGGGATGGCAGCGCTGCTCGTGTCGCGAACGGAGATGCTGCAGCGTTTCGGTCTGGTTGGCGCGTGCGGTTTGTTGCTCGCCTATGTCGTGACGATTCTGCTCGTGCCCGCTGCACTTTCGCTGCTGAGTCTGCCGCCCCGGCAGACGCAGAGGCGACAGGACCGCGGCACGCTGGCTGCGATCATTGCGCGCGTTTGCACGACCGCGCTGCGCTCGCCCTGGTGGGTGCTCGCGGGCACCTTACTGATAAGCGCAGGGGCCGGCTACGCATCCACAAAAGTCGTGGTCGATAGCGCGCTACTCGATCAGTTTCCGAAGACGGATCCGGTCTATGTGAGTACGCAGGTGCTCGAGAAGAAGTTCGAGGGCGTGAGACCGCTTGAGCTGGTGTTGACGAGCCCCAAAGCCGGCCGCTTTCTTGAGCCCGCGCTGCTTGCAAAGGTGTCCTCGATTGCGAAGTGGGCCGCGGCGCAACGCGGCGTACTGCGTGTGTACGCGCCAGCGGAGCCGCTTTCGCAGGTGTGGTCCGCGCTCTCAGGACGCAAGCTCGATACGAATGATGCCCTGCGCTCCAGCACGCAGGTCGACGCGCTAGTGCGCATTCTTTACGAACGTCAGCCGCGGCTGCTGTCGCCGCTGATGACGCGGGACGCAAAGAGTGTGCGCGTGCGGATTCGCCTGGCAGACATAGGGTCCAAAGCGACGGGCCAGTTCGTCGAACGCCTCGAGAAAAAGGTGGCTTCCGCGCTCGGCGCGTACAAGGACGTCAAGCTCGAGGTTGGCGGCGATGCTCAAGTGAGCTCCCGTGGCCTTGAAGCGGTGGTCACTGATCTATCGGGCAGCGTGACGGTCGCAGCCTTACTGATCTTCGCGCTACTCGCCACGTTACTGGGTGATCCACGCCTGGCAGCCTTGGCCGTCCCACCCAACCTCGTGCCTCAGGTCTGGACCATGGCGTGGATGGCCATGCGCGGGATCCCGCTCAACGCATCGACGGCGATCATCTTCTCCCTGAGCATCGGCCTTGCGGTCGATGGCGGTATTCATTTGCTCTCGCGCTTTCAAGAGGAGCGCGCCCGCGGCATGCTCGTCAGCCTGTCGATCATACGCGCAGTGCGTGGGGCAGGGCGCAGCATCGTCGTGTCGAGCCTGGCGCTGATTTTGGGCTTTTCTACGATGTTTTTGAGCAACTTCGTGCCAGTGCAGCGCTTTGCGGAGCTGGTGGTCGTCAGCATGACCGGCTGCTTGGTTGCGACGCTCGTGCTGCAACCTGTGTTGCTTCACTTGTTTGCCGCTCGAAAGCGCGCGTGACATCTCCAGGGCCTTGGGTGTGAGCCTACAATCTGCGCGCGTCTGGTCGGTCGTTTCGATCGTATGCATGGCGCTCGCGGGCTTCTGGGCGTTCAGGAGCCTGCGCGTTACCGGCGATATCGACGCTTTTGTGCCGCAAGCGGAGGATGGCGTCTCGTCGCAAGCAGCGCAGAGTCTGGCCAGCTCCGACCTGACGCGGACGATCATCGTGACGCTGCACGACAGCTCGCCCACGCACGCGGTCCAGTTGGCGCGAGCTTTTGCGCAGTCACTTGCACCCCACGCGTCCACGCTCTTCAAGCGGATCGAATCGGGCCCGCAAGCAGGCCTCGAAAAACGCGTGTACGACCTGTACTTTCCGCGTCGCTATCTGTTCGTCGCGCCTAGCGCCAAGGCCGTGACTGCGCTCAATGCGGCCTGGGTTGAAGAACGAGTAGCGAGTCTGCGCACGCAGCTGATGGGGCCGCTGTCGCCGATGATCGCGCGCATCGCCCCGGACGATCCGTGGCTTGTTTTTCCGACCTTACTGTCTCAACTGCGCAGCAACGGCGGTTCCGCGCTCGAGGTGCACGAGGGCGGTTACGTGGTGTCGGGCAAGCCCACCGCCGTCGTATTCTTGACCGGCAGCGCTTCGCCTTTCGATTCGGATGCGGCGATTCGCGTCAGCGCAGCGCTAGAGGCGGCGAAGCAAAATGTGCTGAAAATAAGCCCGAGCGCGCGCATCGACATCGCCAGCGTCTACGCCTTTAGCCGCGACGCACGTGAGCAGGTTGAGCGCGATATCGGCCGCATCTCGACCGTCAGCACCATCGCTATCGTGCTGTTGTTCCTGCTGCTCTTTCGAAGTCTGCGCTCGCTTGCGCTCGGTGCTGTCACGTTGGGCGCTGGCGTGATTGCAGGCGTGGTTGCCTGCCGTCTGATTTTCGGCTCGATTCATGGCATCACCTTGGCGCTCGGAGCCTCGCTGCTTGGCGTCGGCATCGACTTCGTCGCTCACTATGTAAACCACTGCGCGCTCGAAAAAGACCGCTCGCCGCAAGACATCATGGGCTCGCTGTGGCCCGGTTTATCGCTGGGCGGCATGACCACGGCCTTGGGCTTTCTCGCCTTTGCTTGGAGCTCGTTCATCGGCATGCGCGAGTTTGCGGTGTTCTCGTTTGCCTCGATCGCAGCCTCGCTGCTCGCGACCCGTTATTGGTGCCCGCCGTGGATGCCGACGGCGAAGGAGCCTGCGTTCTTCCATCGCAAGCTGCTGTCTGGGCTCTCGCATTGGGTTCGCTTGAG
>JBBSJC010000003.1:0-40641 GCA_038257655.1 Polyangiales bacterium
CCCGTCAGCATTTCGAGTTGGTAGCCCTGGCAGCGCGCCTGCCTTGCCACCTGCACCGCGCTGAGCTCGCGCAGGGGGCCACGTGTCACGGCAAAGGCCGCGATTTGTAGGGCTGCGAGGCCACACACGAGCAGCCCTAGGGTGCCGTTTAGCGCGAGGATCGCTGCGAGCGAAAGCAGCATCATCAAGCCGTCGAGGCCGCCACTCAACACCGCCGACGTCAGGATCTCCCGGATCATCACGTTGCTGTTCAGGCGCATGATCAGGTCCCCTGCCGAGCGACGCTGAAAAAACGCGTAGGGCAAATCGACCATGCGCTCGAGCAGCCCTAAGGTCAGATCGGCATCGAAGATCGTGCGCAGGGCAAGCAAGAGGTGACCACGAACCAGCGAGGCCAGCAGTTGAAATGCGAGTAGCAGCGCGAATGCGACCCCGACCACACTCAGGAGGTGCGCATCGGCGCGCGGCACGATGCGGTCCACCACCGTGCCGGTGAACAGCGGCGCAGCAAAGGCTATCAATTGCAGGAAGGTGGACAGGATGAGAATGCGCTTCCACTCGCCCGCTGCCGCGAGCAAACGCAGGAGCAGACCGCGCGCAGTGGGAGGCACTCCGTCGGCAGTTTGAAAGTTAGCGCCCTTTGCCAGCGTAAGCGCGACGCCGGTGAAGCTGCGTGACACCTCGGCGAGGGGGACAAACGTCCGGCCAAAGGCGGGGTCGACGATGTCGATGCCTTCGGCACGTACGCGCTCGAGCACGACGAAATGGTTGAAGCCCCAGTGCAGGATCGTGCCTGGCGCCAGCTGGTCGAGCGCCGACAGCTCGACGCGAACGCCGCGCGCCCGCAGGCCGTAGTGCCGCGCCGCCAGTGCGATCGCCTGCGCGCTCGTCCCGTCGCGGCCCACGCCGAGTGTGTCTCGTATCTCCTCGCGCGGCGTCGGACGGCCGAAGTAAGCGAGCACCATCGAAAGGCACGCGACGCCACATTCGGTGTCCGTGAGCTGTTGCATGTACGGGATGCGCGCGCTGCGGCCGGCAGCTTGCAGTCTGCGCAGCGCGGCATGGCGAGAGGATAAGTCTTTGATCATGGCCCAACTCCGGCGAGAGCGCGCAGGCCAGGCACCAACGCAAATATCAGACGCTGGGAGCGCACGCGCGCCTCGCCCACGCCGGCCATTCCGTCCCGCAGGTCGTACTCCACTCCGTCCACCGTGAACTGCTCGTCTGGCATCTTGGCTTCGATGAGCACAAAGGAGCCGTCGAGCGGTACGGTATCCGCGAGCTCCGGACCGAGGTAGCGCCTCACCACGGCGGGGCCGACTACCTGGGAGCCCACCGACGCTATCACTAGCTCTTGGTAGGAATACTTATACCCGGTGACTTCAAAGCGCAGCGGCATGCCGGGACGCAGCCGCGGCTGAGCATGACCAGGCAGCATGGTAATCAGCGTGCGTTCGGCGCGGTCGTCCCACAGCGTGACGACGACATCGCCCGGGGCGAGGCGCTGGCCCTCTCGAATGCGCACGTCGCCCACCACGCCGTCCTGGGGCGCGCGAATGGTAAGCTCCGCGAGACGACTACGCGCGAGGTCTCTTTCCGTAGTCAGCGTGGCCACTGCGGCGCGTGCTTCGCGGTCGCCGGGGTAACGCAGGGTGCGCGCAAGCGCGAGCTCTAACGCGGACTCCACCTGGGAAAGCTCCGCCGCCTCGCGGGTTGCGTGAAACTGAGCGAGCACTGTGCCGCGCGCCACGCGCTCGCCGGCGCGTACATTGACTGTGCGGACCGTGGTGGCAAGCGTTGCGGTAAGGTCCACGCGGTGCTCGACCCATACCACCGAAGGTCCGCTCGCATACTCATCGATGCTGACAAAGGTAAGGATCAGCGCGGCCGCGACAAAGGCTGCGACGAGCACCCAGTACGCTGCGCGCGTCCAGATCGGCGACAGGTGCAGCACCTCCCCTGTGCCCCTTTCGCCGCCACTTGCGTGTTTGAGCGCTTCGGGACGGAACAGGCCGAACCCTTGCGCTTCGGAGCGCGCGTTGGGTGGTGCGTCCTGGGTCATGGCCCAACCTTACGGAGTGTCACGCGCACCATCTCGCCGACGAGCGGGTCCACTGACTGAGCGGCGAGCGTCGCCTCGATCGCGATCGTGCGCGACGCTGCGTCGACTTCGGGCGCGATGCGCACGATCGTTGCGCGCAACGCGACTGAAGGTGTTTGAACCGCGACCTCTGCTCCCGGTTGCAGTTGGCTTGCGACCTCCTCCGGTGCGGCAAACCGCACGAATCGGCCACCATCGCCGACGATCGACACGAGGGGCGTTTGCATGTCGACGCTTGCGCCTGGGTCGGCGTAGCGGCGCGCGATCACACCCGCAAAAGGCGCGCGCACCTCCGCTTCGGCATGCACCTGCTGCAGCCGCTCGAGCTCCGCTATGCGCGCCCCACGCTCTGCGCGAATCCCCGCGATGTGCAGTCGCGCAGCTCGCTCCTGATGCTGCGCCGCCTCGGCCTCCTCTTCGCTGATCAGGGAGGACGAGAGCAAGCGTTGAGTGCGCTCGCGACGGGTGAGCTTGGCCGCAGCGTCGAGCACGGCACGTTGTTCTTCGACACGGATGGCTCGCAGTGCCGCACGGGCTTTGGGCACATCGAAGCGTGTGACCGTCACGTCGAGGGCGCCGAGCACCTGTCCTTCGCGCACGCGGTCGCCGAGTCTTACGTTCATGGCGCGTAGTCGCCCCTGATAGCGCGGTGCCACCTCCGCCATGCGCTCGGCGAGGATCACGCCCACCATCGAAACGCTCGCGGCGGCAGCGGGCGCAGGAGTGCGTACGGGAGCCGGAGTGTGCACCGCGGGCACCCGCCTCAGATGTTGCTGCGGAAGCCCTTTCGCGCGACTGCCTGCGCGCGCACCGCCATTGACCACAGCCATGGCCACTCCCGTGGACAGGAGTAGCGCCGCAAGCCCTAGCGTACCGCCTCGTCGCATCAGCCAAGCTCGCGAGGCGGTGGATCGAGCATCAGCACGGAGGGGATGCGCTGGGGGTCGACCACCCGCAACAACCCATAACCAATGCCCGCAAGGCCCGTGAGCAAGCCCGGCGTTTCGATACGATGCGGGTTTCCGCAGAGCGGACGCACGCGTACATTGTTCGCGATCGCAGAGGCGAGTCGGGTGGCGTATTCGCGCGACCCGGCGCAACCACGGCGTTCAGCGTCTGCGAACAGCAGCTCGAGGTTACCGAGGTCACCATGACACAAGCAGTGGCTAGCTCCGAACCCCTCTGCGCGTGTGGTCTCGACTGCGATAGTAAGGTCCTGTTCGAGGGCGGGAGAGCTTTCGCTGCGTAGCGCCTGTACGCGCGCAAGTCCGATCCCGGGCGCGCCGTTACACCAGGACATGGAGCAGCGTGCAGCGCCGAGCTCCATGCGCAGATCACGCCAGTTGCGCGACGCTTCACAGTACAACGAACGCTCGTAGGCGAACGCGCCTTGCGCAGCAGCCGCAAAGCGCGCTTCACCCGAGTACCGCGCGAGCGCGAGCAATGACGCCGCGATACCGGAGCTACCGTGGGCGTAGCCTCCAAGCGGCGGCGTGTGGGCACCCGCATGACGCCAGGCAAGGCCGCCCGCGAGCCGCTCACTGTGCGCAAGCAGGTGATCGCCACAGACGATGGCGAGGTCCGCCGCGCGACTGTCGCTAAAACCTAACGCCTGGGCGAGTAAGGCGCGAATGGCGCCAGCGGAGCCCGCGATCACGTCGAAGTCACGATCGTGTGCGATGCCGGCTTCGATCGCGTCGAGGGCAAACGTGATAGCTTCGCGAGGCACGCAGCCATCCCATACCTTTGTCAGATGGGCGAGTGTGAACAGCAGACCGCCGTGACCATCGAAGGCACCAATACGCTGCGTCCCACCCTCGTCACCTGGCCGGCGCGACTGGCGCAGCCGTCGCAGGCAGGATGTGAGCACCTCCTGGGCCAGCTCGGTGTAGGAGGGCTCACGCGCGCAGCGACCCAACATCGCAAGGAAGAGCGCAATCCCCAGGTTGCCCTCGCCGAGACTCGTTCCAGCCGCGGCGATTTCCCAGCGATCAGCGCGAAACTGCAGGCCCAGCCACTCTAAGTCCGCACCGCGCCGCAGCGCGAGCGCAGCCAGACGCTCAGCGAGGGCGCAGGCCGTCGCCACCAGTGACTCATCCTGTTTTGCAGCCTGCGCAGCCGCTGCGTCGAGTACGGTCGGCACGTACTGCTTGGCCCGGAGGCGCTCGGCATCACCTTCTGAGCCGAGCGCAGTGAGCGCGCTCTGCACCAACCAGCGCTGCCTTGCACGCTCAGCCTGATCGAGCGCTTCAAGCTTGTTGATCACGGTCTGCATCCCGGACATGGGAAAGAACGACGCGATAACTTCGCCTGTGCTCGTGACTAAGTCGCATGAGGACGCACTCGTACTGAAGTACGGCACGTCTCCGTTCCATAAATCCTGGCGCTCGGCTGAGATGACACGGGTCAAAGAGGGTCGGTCGCGCGCTCCAAGCCACAGGCGGTCAAACGCGTGTTCGCGATCGATGGCGTCGCGGAGCAGGTCCGGATGGAACGTCTCGCGCAACAGGACTGCGTACACCTCCGTCGGGCGCAGCACCGCGCGCACTGGATCATGGGCAAAGCGGGCAATCGCGCCACCCGGGGCCAGGAGCGCGTCACGATGCCGCGCAACAAGAGCGAGCGTCGCGTCAAAGGCAGCGCAGAAGGTCTGTTGATGCATGAGAGCCGATACGGGCTCTCCTTCGAACGTGGGCCGATGGCTAGTCGGCGCTGTGGACACATACTCCCGTTGGCGCCGCAGCTGATCGGTGCCGTGTCCCTTCCAAACCGGGACTTGCACCTTCCACTTACCTTCCCCTGAGCCAAGACCCGAATGACAAGCGAGCCCGTTGCGCGCGGGCTCTGGCAACAAGCCAACGCGCAACACCGAGTCTGCCATCACGGCCGCAACTGCGTCGGCTGCGACTGGGAGCTGTTCTGGGTCTTGGTGAAAGAGAGCTTCGAGGTCGAACAGAATCGGATGCTCGCCGCACGCGATAATATTTTCGCAATGCAGGTCGGTGCCGTGCAACACGTGGACGAGGGCCAGCAGAGCGCCCTGGCGAGCGTAGAAACGTGCGACCTCGTCCATCGTTGCGCAGGGGGCCGCCTCCACGAACGCCATCCAGCCGTGGCTGCCCCGATCGAGCAGGCGTGGACTTCGCAGCTCGGGAACGAGCTGCTGCGTATCGTGCGCATTGACCCACGCCAGCAGCTCTGCGAAGTGTGCGTCGACCGCCAGGGAGCGCGGTTTGTAGACCAACTTCGCCCCATCACTCAGATGGAGCACTGCCACAGCGCGTCCTCCGCGATGGGTGTCGCCGCGCCCTAGGTCAGCCGACAGAAGTACAGGACATGGCGCGAGCAGACCCGCGTCGATCAGCGCAGGAGCGTCGGTGATCAGACGTGCGACAAGCTCGACGGAAGAGCGTTGCCAAGCATCGAGCTGCGTCTGCACCTGCCGAGCAAGCACGGGATACTCGCAAAGCAGCGCCAGCGCCGCGCGTGGTCCGGTCAAACGCGCAACGAAGCGCGCAAAGCGCTTGGCCGATGCGTCGCTTGAGTTATCGCAGCTTGTATCGCGTAGTCGCGCGACCTGAAGCTCAAGCGCCAGCGTCGGACGGAGCATGCGCAATAGGCTCTGATCGAGCGTGTGGGCAAGGCTTGCCTCCAGGGCTTCTGCATCGACGCGCAAGGCCCCTGTGTGCTGAAGCAAGCCGCTCAGAGCCGAACGAAAACCGCAGCGGCAGCGGTCGACGAGCGGTGCGATGAATGCAAGCAGCCCCCTCTCCAAGTCCAGCTGAGCGTTCCGCGGTGCGTCAACAAACGCGTCTTCGATACGCGAAGCCCAGTCGACCGCGGCAGAGGTTTTGTGCGCGCCGTCGAGGAGGCTAGTAAACGCCGCGCAGGTGAGATCATCCGCGGCGAGGCGGCGCGCAAACCAGGCATCGTCTTCAAACGGCGCTTGCGCGCGCCATGCCGCGAGCTTCGCGTGCGCGCGAGGGCTGGGCCGCGGCTTGACACTCATGTCTCTGAGCGCAGCTGCGCGTTCTACAAGCGTCGCGGCTCTTTCCCATGCGCCAGAAGACGATAACCTGTCGAGAGACGGCGACGGCGCTCGGTGCGGCATGGGATAAGGTCCTGGTAGCGATGGGAAATAGTAGGAATGTGAAGAGACACGCCCGGGTGCGTGCTCGGGCGTGTCTCCTTACTTCACTCGAATCAGCAGCAGGGACCCTGCAGTGTGCCATTGTAGGAGCGCGTTAGCATCATCCTGCCGCCGCTGGCAGCAAGCAGCTCGTCGTCGCTCAGACTGACCACGCCGGCAGCGCTGACGGGGAGGAGCGCGCGCTCTTCGGCGGTCAGACCGGCGCGATAATCTGCATCCTTCAAGGCACGGGCGATATCGATATTGTTCATGATGATCTCACTTTATTAACGGTTAGCAATGCACTTCATTGCGACATAATTGCCGCATGAACATCTTAAACCCCCGCATTACTAATACATGCGTCGATGGGTGCAATAAGTACGTCTTATATGCCTTGAGTATTCCAACGCACGAGATAGGCAACAGAAACACCCTGTGAATTAATACCCGTCTTGCAGAGGCAGTAATATTAGGAGCTCCCTCAATCCGACACGCAGGAGGCGTGGCAAAGGCGCCATTGAGAGCGTCGGCGATAGGCAGAGTCGGCGGCCACGATAAATGTGACGCCCTCGACGCCGTGGGGCGCGGGTTTTCCGAGATTCGTCGCGAAGACGAGCAATCTTACCGTCCGTGCGCTGGCAGTCTGAAACAGCCACAGCTCGGCCAACTGCGACTTGTGTCTTAAAAATAGCTGACATACATGCTTCCCATCAGCGCGAGCTAGAATGCTTGCTCGGGCTTCGGTCCGACACGAAAGGTTGTACCGTGACCATGATTCGAGCTTACGTTCTCAGCGCCGCGCTGCTTTCAGCGTTCGCATGCACCGACGAGCCCAGCAAGTCCGATCGGGATGGTGGCGCAGAGGCTAAGTCTGACGCTGGCCCTGAAGGAAGCGACGGGGGCTCCACCCTCATGTGTGACTTTGGCAAGGTCCCCTTCAAGGCCGACGATGCATGCAAGTCATGCATGCTTACCGAGTGCTGCGACAGCGTAGAAGCGTGCGACGCGAATGAGGATTGCGTCGGCCTTCGCGTATGTGGCGGAAAGCCCGATTGTGTGGGGGACTGTTGGGAGCAGTGCATCGCCGAAAACCCAACTGGCCTTCCCGATCACGCGGTGATGCACGCATGCATGGGCCACCAGTGCACTGAGGTCTGCGAGGCCCAAGTCGAAGATTGCGGCAGCCTTACCTACGACCCTCCCAGCTGCAACTCGTGTATACGCCAGAACTGTTGTGAGCAGGGTTATCAGGCCGGGATTACCCGCGATTTCTGGCGCTGGTACCGGTGTGCTATCGCTTGTACAGAGGATTCGTGCCTCGAGCAGTGCGCCTGGGAGTATCCCAAAGGCCATGTCGCGGCCATCCCTCCGAACAACTGTGCTATCGAGCACTGCTCGGAGCTCTGCGCGCCACAAACAGAATCCCCCTGAGCGAGAGCGCGGCGTAAGCAACCAGAAAGCGCGTAGTCGCGAATGACGCGCCGAGTGCTTACCCGAGAGCGACATCGAGCACCATCATCAGCGCAAAGCCCGCGACGAGCCACAGCGTCGCCAAGCGCTCTCTTCCTGCTGCGTGCGTTTCCGGAATCACCTCGCCCGAGATCACGAACATCATCGCGCCGGCCGCGATCGACAGCCCCCAGGGCAAGGCAGCGGCACTGACGCTGACGGCGAGCGCTCCGAAAAGCCCGCCTATGGGTTCGACCAGGCCGGTGAGCAGCGCGATGCCCGCGGCGCGCGTGGCGCGGGCGCCGTCGCTTAGCAGCGCGGCTGCGACGGCAAAACCCTCAGGTATGTTCTGTAGGGCAATACCGATCGCGACTGCCAGACCGGTCTCGGCGTCGGCTGCGTACGCCACGCCCACGCTCATGCCCTCTGGCAAATTGTGAAGCGTGATCGCGAGCACGAACAGGGTGTGCTTGCCGAGCTTGGCGCTGCCGGGCCCCTCAGGGCCTTTGCCCTTGTGCTGGTGGGGCGTGGCTGCGTGCAGGCCCCAGATGCCGATCGCGCCGAGCAGCAGGCCGCCTGCAACCGTTAGCACAGCGCGAAGCTCGCTTCCGCCGGCTTCCTGGACGCTGGCGAGCGCGGGCACGATCAGGGAGAACACGGTCGCGCCGAGCATCACGCCGGCCGCGACCGACAACATCATCACGCGCGTGCGCTCGCTCCAGCTGGACCGTACGAGGATCGGCAGCGCACCAATCCCAGTGCACAAACCTGCTGCCAGGCTCGCTAAAGTGCCTGCCAGCACCATGGGATAGGACGCCAAGTTGTGTGATCCTCCATGCAGAGAGTAGCCCGTGCGCCGACCATGCGACAATCTGCGCGCGAGGGCGCGCCTGAATGCCCCGACTATCCGGTGCAGATACCGCCTCCGGCCAAGGCCCTTAGCTCGGTACGGGCACGCATGGACGCGCGAAAGGCGCAGCCGTCACAGCCCCCTCCAACTGAGCTTGTCTGCTAGGCGATCTGACCTTCCAGCTGCGCTATCAACAGCGCCGCCTCTTCGGAATCAGGCGCAGCCTCTAGCGCTTTGCGTGCCCAGAGCAGTGCTCGTTTAGCTCCGCTGTGATGGATGGCGACGCGCGCCCGCCGCAGAAGCGCCTCACCGCGCGGCATGATCTCGGGCCCCTTGAGCAGAAGCACGCTCGTCAGGGCATTTTCTGCCACGGACCAGGCCTCGAGCTCCTCTGCGAGCACCGCCAGCTGAACCAGGATCGCGCGATTCGACGTGTCCGTATCTCGCGCCGCTTGCATCGTATTCAGCGCGGTCTCGTTGTCGCCTTGGGCACGCGCCACCTGCGAAAGCCGCAACAACAGCCGCGCCCGCGGCATCGAATGACCTTCGGCGCTCGGATCGACGAGCGTCTCGAGCAGCGTGCGCGCCTCGGCCAGGCGCTGTTGGCCTATCAGGGCGTCCGCCAATGCGATGCCGATATCGATGTCACCCGGTGCGGCGCTGTGCAGCTGCTGCAGCACCTCGGTGGCTTCGGTCGCTGCGCCCGCATCCAAGAAGTGCTGGACGGCGCGCGACATGCAACGCGTGCGCGCCTCGGCTTCAGGGAGTCGTGGCGCACGCTTCATCAACAGCTCGGCAATACTCAGATCATCCGAAACCGCGGTGAGCGCGCTTATTAGCGTCTCCTCGATCTCGAGTGACTCAGGCTGCATGCCATGGGCTAGCGTCAGCGCCGCACGAACCTCGGCGACGTCGTCCAGTTGTGGAATGAGCTGAGTAAGCTGTTGTGCGAGATCCGTGCGCAGCTCATCTGTGACGTGGCAGAGCCGCGTCGCCAAGATGCGCGCAAGGTCGCTGGACCAGGAAAGCTCCGTATACAGCTCCGAGAGCATACTCAGCCCTTCGTCGCTCGCTGTTCCGCGTCCTAGCCAAGTTTCGATCAACTGGGCGGCCTCGGGCAGATCCCCCAGGCTGCGGCGCATGCTCGCCATGCGGAAGGTTAGGTCGCGCTCGGCAGCCTCGTCCTGGGCCTCGAGCGCGAGTAGGCGCGCGTCCTCGAGTGTCTGCAAAAGGTCAGATCCGAGACTCGTCGCTGCGAGCGCAAAGGCTGCCTGCAGGTCAGCCAGGCCTGCTTCGAGCTTGCTTTGCTGAAGCAGGGTCTTGCCTCGCAGGTGCAGCAGCGACGCGCGCTCCTCGTCATCGTCGCAATGCGCTGCGGCGTGGGCGAGATGGCCCGATGCTTCGTCCATGCGTCCAAGCGTGAACAGGTCCAGTGCCAGCTCCTTTCGCAGGCTGCTGTCGTCGGGCAAGGCTTCAACTGCTTCGAGCAGTAGAGTGGCCGCGGTCCCGTGATCGTCGAGCCGCGCGCGCTGTAGCTGCGCCGCTTCGCGCAGGGTACGCACGCGCGAAGACACATCGCCTTCGTTGCGCGCGCTTTCGGCCAGCAGCTCGGCGAGCGCTTGTGCATCATCTTGGCGGCGGAGGATCTCGGTGAGCATGAGCACGATCCCCGCGTGTTGAGGGGCACGCTCGTGCGCCGTGCGTAGGACACGCAGCGCGGCGACCACGTCACCGCAGGTCTCGTAAAGGCTGGCAGCTTCGATCGAAAGCTCGGCACCATCGGCTATGGGGCGATGCGCCAACATCTGTTCGAGCACCTCCGCTCTTTCGTGTGCGTGCTCGTCGGCTGCGAGCCTGACAAGTAGCGCGGACCGGACCTCATCGTGATGTGGAGCGAGCATCAAAGCTTGTCGCAGCGCACGCACGGCCTGCGCTTCACGCGCGCCCTCTTCCACGTGCAGGTGGAGCGCGAGCGCGTAGCGCACGCACGCGTCAACCGCGCCGTCCGCGCACGTTTGCTCAAAGCGCAGCGCCAAATGGTCGAGCAGACGGTCCCACGCGGCGCTCTCCTGAAAGTACGAAATCAGGCGGTTCTCGGCCTCGATGTCGTCGGGTCGTAGGGCTACCGCTTTACACAGCAGCTCGCCGGCTTCTTGGTCTGTGGCGTCGTTGGTGAGCAACAGACAGGCGCGCTTTACGAGCAAGGCGGCGCGCAGCTCAGGACTGCTGCCAGCGGCATCGGCTCGCTCTAAAAGGATACCGAGCGCGGCGGCGTTGCCCTCTTCGGCACACAGCGCCGAAACTTGCAACAGCTGTGGCTCGCTGCAGTCGCGCGCCACGTCCGCAAACAGCGCGAGTAGCTCCGAATCGGCCGCCTGCTCGCTCAGTGCGTTCAAGAGTACCCGGGCCGCGCGCATGGGCCTTGGCGCTTCAGCCAGCGCATCACGCATGCGGGCGAGGCCTTCGTTGCGCGTATCCTCCGCAGCCAAGCGCACCTCTGCCAGTCGATAGAGCACGTCCACACGTTCTTCGTTCGGCAGCTCTGCACCCCCTAGACCATCGAGCTTCGACAGTAAGGTCGTCTGAGCCTGCACCGCTTCCCGCGCGACGGCGACGCGCAACTGGGCGCGCCAGACATCGCTCTCGCGCACATGCGTCGCTTCCGCCTCGGAAAAGAGCGTCTGCGCGCCGTCGATGTTGTCCTCCGCGAAGTACAGCGCGCCGAGTCGCAGACACACTTCGCAACGCGCGTATCTGTCGCTCGGCCGCCGCGCACGCTCGCGCAGGCGCTCGAGTAAGGCGCGAAAGCGCGGCAGACAATCAGGCGTGCACGCCGTCTGCGCGGCATCGTGCAAACGCGGATCACTTGGGTCAAGCTCGATCGCAGCAAGCCGCAGCTCGATCGATTCGTCGCGTGTTTGCGGGCGAAGCTGCAGCAAGTCAGCGAGCGCATTCATCGCCAGGGCTCGCTCGGGATGACTCACCGCATGTGCCAGCTCCTGGCGCACGATCTGCTCGAGCAGCTCCGGCGTGCCGCGTTCGCGCAGGCTTTGCTTGATGCGCTCACACTCAGGATCGCCAAAGCGTAAGGCCTCGAGGGCCGACTCGCGCAGGCTGCTCGCTTGGTCGGAGTCGCCGCGCGTCAGGGCAAGCTCGCTGAGCTCCAACAGCACTTCGCTTACGCCGAGCGTGCGGCCGGTTGCGAGCACGATGGGTGTGCGCTTCGCTGCCAACAATAGCGACCGTAAGGCCCGTTCGCGGCGCGCTAGATCACCAGCCTCGGCCGCGCGTTCGGACAGGGCATACATGATCGCCACATCCGCCGACCGCATGTTGAGCGCAAGCTCGAGCTGGGCGCACGACTCTGACAGGTCGCCTTCATCGCGCAGGATGTCGGCCAGCTTGACGTGCACGGCCGCGCGTTCGGAGGAGCGACGACGACCGAATTGCGCGAGCAGATACATCAGTACCTGGCGCGCCTCATCGAAGCGACCGAGCGCGCGCAAGCCATCGGCCATGATGCCGCACAGCTCCGCGTCATCCGGCTGCAAACCGAGCGCAAGGTCGGCCACGGCCACCAACGCTTCCGGGTTTTCGAGCGTCGAGTGGTACAGACGCGCGGATTCGATCGCAAGCGTGGCACTTTCGGCGCGGTCTTGGGTTTCGCCCGCTGCGCGTGCCAAGACACCGGCCAGCTCCGCGTAGCGCTCACCCGCGCGCAGCTGCTCCGTGAGCAAAGTGCGCACCGCCAAATCAGCGGGAGCCTCGGCAAACGCGGTGTGTAAGGTTTCCAGGGCGGCCTCAACCTGCTGGGCGGCAAGCTGCGCCTGTGCAAGCTCGTGCAGCACGCGGGGTCGCTCGGTGGCGTCGGTCAGCGTCAGTCGGCGCGCAAGCCAGCGCGCGCTGCCCGCCTGATCCTCGAGTGCGCGACAGAGCCGTACCAGCTCATCTAACACCTGGGCATCGTCGCTGAGTGCTGCGACTTGCTCAAGCGCGTAGATCGCCTGCTCGCGATCCTGAAGCTTCTCTTCAGACAGCTCCGCGGCCTCTTGCCAGAGCGTGATCGCCAGCGCATCTTGTCCCGCTTCTGCCACTGCGCGGGCCTGTTTCGCCAGCAAGCTAAAGAGCTCGGGCAAACGATGCTTTTCGGTCAGCAGGGCGCACGCCGCCTCGAGCGAGTCGTGATGACCCGCATGCTCTTCGAGGTTGCCGAGCAGCATCACAAGGCGGGCGTCACGCTCTTCGAGCAAACCGGTCAACCTGACGATCTCGAGACGTAAGGTTAGACGCGCTTCTACTGAGTCCGAAAGCGCAAGCTCGCGTTTGCGTAGCGCAAGCTGCTCCGGCACTCGTTCAAGACGCTGCGCAAGCGTCGCAAGCCAGCTTACGAGCTCCCGATCCCGCGGCTCTTGCGGCAGCACCGAAAGGCCGACGTGCAGCGCCTCGCTGAGCTGCCCTTCCTGTTCGAGAATGCGCGCGCTCTGTCGGCGTAAGCCTGCGCGTTGCGCCTCCGACAACGGAAGTCGCACTGCATCATCAAGCAAGTACAGGGCACGCGCTGCTTGCTTTGCGGCAAGCTCGAGCGGCACCAGTCGCTCCACCGCCCACAACACCCAGCGCTCGAAGTCGCCGCTTACCCCCTCGCGTGTCCACAGGTCCGCAGCGCGTCGGTAGAGGCGTGCCAGCGTCGCACGTTGATGGGCGGCATCGACGTTGAGTTCAATCAGCAGCTGCGCTGCCTCGATCAATGGCGCGAGCGTGTCGGGTGACTGAGCATCCAGCGTGAGTAAGGTTTCAAAGAGTGCCTGGGTCGGTGCCAGTCGCTGAACTGCGGCGAGCATACTCAAGGCCTGGGCGCTGTTCGGTTGCAGCTTGAGTGCGCGCTGGGCCGCAACTTCTGCGCCGGGGGCGTCCGCGCACTGCTCAAGGCGCCAGCTTGCAAGTTGTAACGAAAGCTCGCAGTGCAGCGCCGGGGCCAGATCACTGCGGCTGCGCAGCGCCAGCGCAAACGCCTCGCACAGGCTGGGAAAAGCGCTCGCCGCCGTGGCTGCTGAAGCCAGACTCTCGAGCACCACCGGCTCGAGCCGCGAGCGCACGGCGCACGAGTGGAGCGCTGTGTCGCAGGCGAGGCGATAGGATCCCGCGAGCGCCGCACAGCGTACGAGCGCGTGCGCCTCGTAGGGTGCGAGTGGATGGACCGCGAGCACGACCTCGTAGGCCTCGGCTGCGCGTTTATAGTCGTTCAGGCGTTCGAACAAGCGACCAGCGGCCGCCGAAAGATCGGCTGCGCGAGGCCGATCAAAAGAAGCTGCTAGGGCAGCCCAGTGCAGCGCGCTTGCCGCTTCGCGCAAGTGTCCGGTGAGCTCCGCCAAGCGCAGCAACTCGCGCTGGGCGTGAACGTCTGCAGGCGCGCGAGGAAGCGCCTTGGCCACCAGCGTCAGGGCATGGCTGGGATCTGCGGCGCGCTGCTCCCACAGCTGCGCAACCTCGAACATACACAAAGCTTGCTGGGTCGGGTCGTCCGTCGCTGCCAAGCGCGCATCGAGCAGATCGATCCGCAGCTGCCAGTCGTCGGTTGCGATATAGGCCTGGGACAAGGCGCTTGTGACCTCTTGCGCGCAGCCCTTGATGCCCAGCAGCGCAGACAAACCGGAGCGCGCAGCGGCGCAGCCAGGCTCGAGCTCGAGGGCACGCCCATAGGCGCGCGCGGCCGCACCGTGATCTTCGAGCTCCAGCCGATGCACGTCGCCCAGTCGGCACAGGCGCGCCACCGATAACGTGCGCTCGCGGTCGGTCGCGCCTTCGAAGATGCGCGCGAGCTCGCAAAAGCGTTTGCTCTCGGTCATCAGCTCATCGAGCGCTTGCAATAGATCCGGCTCGTCGCCGAACTCCTCGCGTACAGACAACCAGGTGTCGATGGCGGCGTCGAGATCGCGCAGCGCCGTCGCTTGCAGCGTCGCCACACGCGTGCGGTCTTGTCTGCGTTGCCGGGGCGTGGGTGCCACCTCGGCACGCTTCTGGAGCTGTGTAACTTCGAGGTCGTGGCGGCCCAGCTGTGCCGCGAGCTCGATCGATGCGCTGAGCGCTTCGAGGTCCGCGGCGTCATAGGCAAGCCACGTCTGCCATGCACCTAGGGCGCGCTCTAGATCGCCCGTCTCGTGCGCATGCTGCGCGATTTCGGAGAGCAGCAAACGCCGCCGATAGGGGCTCGCTTCGCCTTGCGCCAAGCGGTCGAGCACTGCGAGCTGCTCGATCGTGCGCCCAGTCCCGCGCAACAGACGCTCGAGCTGCCCGGCGGCTTCGCGCAGCTGGGCAGGCTGGGCATTCGCCAACGTGAGCACGCGCTGTCCGAGCGCGATCGCGGCATCGCGCTGAGCAAGGGGTTCGGCATGCACAGCCATCGCCGCGATCAGGAGCTGCGCTACCTGAGTATGATCCGCGGCAGCCTCGGCTGCGGACACCAGGGCTTCAGCGTGCGCGGCATGCTCTCCGCTCCGCTCAGCCAGGCGCTCTAGCTGCAGGCGCGCGTCGCCATCGCTCGGCTCAGCGCGCAACGCCTCGGCGTAGTGCGCCATCGCTGGGCGATCCTCAAAACGCGCCATCAAGCGCGCCGCGAGCTCCCGGCGCAGTCCAAGTTGCGTTGTATCGGGCGCAAAGCTCAACGAACGCTCAAGCGCCGCGATGGTCGCAAGCGGGCGGTCGGCGCTGTCGTGGTGCAAACGCAACAGTTGCAAGCTCGACAACCGCAGCGCGACGTCCGCTTCGGGCAGTGCGAGCACTCGCTCGAGCAACGCGCAGGCTTGATCGTCGCCGGGACGTCGTTCGAGCACGCCCGCAGCCTCGTGCAGCGCCTCTGCAGGCGCGGAGAGGTGATCGAGGTAGACGCGCGCGATGCGCAGGCGCAGCTCGCTTACCAGGCTTTCGGGCGTCGCCTCGAGCTGGGCTTGCCACAGTCCAATCAGCGGCTGCCATGCCTTTCGTTCAGACAACACGCGTTCGAGCGACGCACACAGCGCATGGGCGCTAGGGTCGAGCCTCAGCAGCTCACGCAGGTACTCGATCGCGCGCTCGGGGCGATCGGTGAAGTCTTTGGCGACGTGGGCTGCATCATCGAGCAGTTGCCGCCTGCGTGCGGGCGCAAGCCTGCCCAATAGCGCGCGGTCGTAGGCCTCGAGCAGGCTATCCCAGTGCTGGCCATCGGTGAGCTCACTCACGAGTTGATCAAACGCCCAGCCCGCATCCGGGCAGGTTTCGATCACGTGATCGAGCACGCGGCGCATCGCGGCTTCGTCATCGCCATACCAGCTGTCGTAGAAGCGAACCGCGCGCCGCCCTAGCTCCTCGCGCAGTGTGTCGGGCCGGGCAGGCGTCAACATCCTCAGGTATGCATCGGCCACCGGATCGGGCCTCTGCAGCGCCTCGCACAACAGCTCGAGTGTATCCCAGGCGCCAAAGTCTTCGGGCGCGTCCCGCACGGAGCGCAAGACGCCCACGAACTCGGCCTCGGTCTGCTGGGTTGGCTGCGCACGCAATCGCACCTGACTTGGCGCCGCGTACTGGCCGCTTGGCGGATGATCTTCGTAGGGGCCGGTGGCATCAGGACGTGCACGGGACTGGGTCATCGGGAGCCTCACCTTCGCGAGGCTGCCTACCGCAATGGCCATGCCATCCCAATTTCGCATCCCTTCGTGAGCATTCACGCGGAGAATCCGACATGGGACCCTGATGCACTGGGGGCAACGACGACCACAGTTGTCGTTGCCCCGTTGGCAACTACAAACGTATCGCCTGCCGCAGGATCTGCGCAGGCTGGGCACATGCTCCTACCTTACCTGCCCTGAACCTGACGGTGAGCCGTCGGCGCGCGGTGTCGCGAACCTTACGGTATGATATCGCGCTGAAGGTTCGCCAACTAGTGCACCGAATCGAGTGCGCTCTCCGTGATGAGGCGCAGACCGAAGCTCAGGTGCTGTACGTCTTTCGGCATCGCTGTCAGCACTGGGATCTCGCGCCAAGCCATTTCTGAAGGCGCGAGCACGAAGTGCAGACGCGTCGTGACCGCTTCGGAAAGCCGAGTACCTTTGCCCGTGGCCAGGCGGATCATGATGGCACCTCCTGGGACGGGCACAGGCTCGACCGCAAGCGGCTCAAGCTTACCTTCGTCACGCTCCACGAAGGCGCGCGCCACGACGCCCTGCTCGACCCGCGTCGCGGGACGCAAAAGCAGCTCGAGCTCGCGACCGAGCACGTAAGTCCGTAACTCGCCTGCAGGTAGCTCGTCCACCGGCTCGGCGTCGCGTTGGGCGTCGCGATGCGAAGCGTCAGGTGGGGGCAAGACGAGCGCATAGGCGGGAAGCTCGCTCAGCTCGGCGCGCGGCCAAAACACCACCAGCGCCGCTGCTGCGACAGACAGCGCGGCGGCGACCATCGGCCAAACACGCACTTTGCGAGTAGGAAGTTGCACCACCGGAGCGAGCGCGGGAGTTGGTATTGCTGCTGCTGTGTCCGCCTTCCCTAAGCGCGCGAGCACCGCGTCGGCGAGCGCCCTCTCCTCTTCTTCGCTCAACGGGCCGAAGGGATCGCTGTCCACTTCCGCTGCCATACTCTTCTCCTGCTCGCGCAGCGGCTCGCAAGCCCTGGCAGGTGACGTAGCCCTGGCACAGCGGGGCACGGTAGCACCAATGTCTCAGTTCCCAACACTGAGTGTGCGCAGGGTGCGTGCGTCTGACGGCAATCTAGCTTATGCGCTGCTGACGTTGCGTGCTCGTCCCGTTAGACGCATTTGCAGACGCTGACATGCCGCGATGTAGCAGCGCGGGCGGCGCGATACCGTGCTCACGAAACGCGGTGAGCACGCGCTCGGTGACATCGGTCTGAAAGGCGCTTTCGTACTTCACATCGAGAACGTAGGCCTTGGCGCGCAGACGCGTGGCGAAGTAGCTCTCGTGTACAAGCTGGCTTACCCAGACCACCCACGGCTTCTTACTGTACACGTAGCGACAGCTGGTCACGGCTTCGGAGACGAGTTGTTTGGCGAGCGCGAAGTCTTGGTCTGCGCCGATGTAGAAGTCCATCTGGATCAGCATATCGAGCGCGCCCCAGTTACCCGAAGACACCATGTCGGTGAGGAACTTGTTATTCGGGATGGTGACCACGTTGTCGTCGAGGGTCACAAGACGAACGGAGCGCAGTCCGATCGCCGTGATCTCACCGTATGCCCCCTCGAAGCTGACGCGGTCACCTACCTGAAACGGACGATCGACGATGATGATAATGCCCGCCAGGATCGACGCGGCCAAGTCTTTGAGGGCAAAGCCGATGGTGACCGCGGCGGTGCCCGTGATCGCGAGCAGCACCTCGCGCGACAAACGCACCGACACGCTGACCGCGAGTAAGATCCCGCCGATATACAATGCAAATCGCAGCAGCGTCGCGACCTGCGCCAGTTGCAAGCGTCGCTCCGGGATGCGCTTGCCCACGCGCTGCAACGTGCCGGTCGAGAAACTCACGATGAACCAGGTCACGAGCAACACGACCACGCCCGCTGCGACACCGGAAACCTGAATCGCATCGAAGATGCTTGCGCCGCCGCCGGCGTTTGCTTGGCTGGGATCCATGGCTGCTCCTTGCTACTTTCGTTACGACTCGATCAGGTGGTTGCGACGCAGGAAGCGCACGGAGGCAGGCCACCAACGCGTGGCGACGGAGTGCAGCGTACCAGCGCGCTCGAGCACACCGAGCTCACCCATACGCTGCATCGCTTCCGCCACCGCGAGCGGGGGAAATCGCAGCGCCAGCGCGACATCTTGCTGGGTTATCGCGCCATGCCAGAGCACTGACGCCAGCACGAACTTCTCGTCTTCTTCGAGCAAGTCCAAGGGACGCGCGTTAGGCGAGGGGAACAGTCGCACGCGTGCGCGATGGCGACTCTCGGGCACGAGCGAGTCGTGCCAGGCCTGCAAGGCGGAACGTGGCGAGCCCTCGGCGTAGTCCCAGATCAGCCGGTTGTAGTCGCGGGCGGTCGAGAGCAACTGGGCTTCTGCCGCTAAGCCATCGAGCTTTTCGACTACCAAGCCATCGTAAGTCACGGACAGCCCTGCGGCCTCTGTGCGGCGCTGTAGGAGCTCCTCGATCTCTAGCTCAGTCCAGGGCGACAGCCGCACCACCTGACGAAATACGTCTTTTCCGCCGCAAATCCAGGCGATGAATTCGTAGGCGTAGTGCGAGCACGACACGACCCAGAATACGTGATCACCCGTACGCTCGATGATCTCCGCAAACGCGCGAAAGCCGTCGAGGCCTCCGATATTGCGCAGAAACCACATGTGCACGTCATCGACCAGCACCACCTGACGTTCACCCTTCCGTAAGGCTGCGATAAGCTCGTCCGAGCTTTCGACCTCACCGAGCTCAAGCGCTGTCGAAAGCGTCTGCACGACGCCCGTAACGCTCGCGCTGCGCACAGTCGGCGACACGCTGCGCGTTACTAGCTTATTTTCCTTTGCTTGGTGCTGGGCCGCGCGCAGCCAGGTGCTCTTGCCAAAGCCCGAACGACCGACCACGAGACAGGCGCCTACGCTCTTCTTGTGCGGCCACTGCTCCAAAGCGCTCGCAAGCGCATCGAGCCCCGGAAAGCGAGCTGTCAGTAGCGTGGGGTCCTCGACTGGCTCTTGGGTGAGGCAGCGCTTGATGTCCGCATGAATCTCAACAGTAAGGTCTGGGACGTCGGATGCGCCCACAGCCTGACGTTCCAGGCGCCTGCGAAACAGGTAAGCGAGCGCGCGACGGGATTGCTCAAAGTCGAGCACAAACCGTTGCAGCGAACGCCACAGGGCCGCCCCCAGCACGACCGCAAGCGCTGCTATCGCTACGAAAAAGCCATACCAGCGCTCACGGGTGGCGGACACGGCGTCAGCGAGCGCACCGGTCGGCTTACGCCGCAGATACTCCTCGATGATGTCCTCGCGCCACCAGCGGATCAGACCGTAAGCGATGGGAACGCTGCCCACCCAGGCAAAGCGCAGCACCAGGTGATACAAATACCCCTTACCGAGCATCGCCGCCGAGCCGACGAGAATGACCGCGAGTGCGAAGCAATAGCGACCCACCAGCCGTACGGATCGTAAGGCGCGCGCGCCGCGTTCCTCGTCGACACCAGCGACGCCGCTGCTCGTAGCCAACGCGAGCGAGCGATGAGCTATCGTAAAGGCGATTCGATACCAGGCGTAAGCGAGCGCGCCCACGTAGACCACCTGGATCACGTTGGCGTAGGGCGCGAGCAACCAGGCGCCGATCACCAGCACGAGACCGAGCCAGAGCAGATCGAGATAGACGGCGTCGAGGACCAGCACCAGCCTGCGCAGGCTTCTTGCCAGCCGCATACTGCGCGTGAGCCTTACTATTAGCGCCTTGCTGCCCGTGCGCAGCCGCACGCGCGAGCGACGCGCGTAGGCAAAGGCGTAGATCGCGAGCAGCACTGCCACCGCTCGCAGCAGCGCGTCACCGAGCACGAAGGGATCGCGGAAGCGATTGACCCAGTTGCGCAGCATCTTCTCACGCGCGAGCCCAGCCCACCGGACAGCGAGGCTCATGTGCGTGATTTCACGCTGGAGCTGGGCGAGCCCTTCGCGACCAAAGCCAAGCACACTCCCGCGTTTATCGAGGCTGACCTGATCGAGCAGGCCGATGCGCAGCTGGTTTAGCTTTTGCTCGTTCGCGACCAGGCGATTGAGGCGCGTCCAGGCGAGGTCGCGATACTCTTCTTCGAGGGTCTCGCCAGACTTTGCGACCACCGCCGCGAGCTTGGTAAGGTCAGCCCGTGCCTGCTCGAGCTCCGGCTCGGACGCTAGAAGTAACGAAGGGGCTCCCGAATACGAAGGGACCGGTGCAGGCGCGCGGTAGTCATCGATCTGCGCGCTGACCTGTTTTCTGAGTGCCTGCAGCTCCGCGACCACGTCGTCATAGAGCCTATCTGCCTGGGCGGAACGGGCGGCCACCGCCGCCGCCTGCGCGACGATCGCCTCCAGCTTGGCACTGCCCGCGACAACCGCTCGCTCCTCGTGCACGCGCTTCTCAAGTAAGGGCTGGCGCAGCTCGGCTAGCTGACCACGGACGCCTTCGAGGATCGCACGCTCCTGGGCGATCGCGCGCCCTGCCTCAGTCTTGGCCTGCTGCGCTCGGACTAACGCGCGCTGTCGCTCAAGCTCGCTGCGGCGTACCTCCTCCGCTGTGGTTTTACTCTCCACATCCTGTTGCGCCCGCTCCTCAGCGACGCGTACGACCTCCGCATCCGCGGCAACCATCGCCTGTCGTTCGCCTGGCGATGCACGCAGGATCGATAGCTTGGCATCGAGCACTTCGAGGCGCGCCGCCTCCAGGCGCACCGCTTCGGGCACGTTCGACTCGCCCAGCATGGTCGCGAGTACGAAGGGTGGCTGTTCTGCCTCCTTGCCCTTTGCTTTCTCGCGGGATGCGGCGAGCAGTGTCAACTCTTGCTCAATCTCGCTGCGCAAGGCCTGCGCCTCAGTTTCGAGTGCTTTGGCGGCCTTGGCCACGGCAGCTTCATCCGCGAGCGGGATGCCCAGTAGGTCGGCCGCCCGCACCTGCTCGACGGGTTGCTTGCTCGCAAAGGCGCGTAGGGCACTAGCGTGCTGCGCAAGCTCCGTACGCTGCAGGTCGAGCTTGGCCGACTCTTGATCGCTGGCTCCGGCATCTCGCGCGGGAGTGCTGGTGCTTGTGTCCTGGGCGTGCGCTGGGCTGAGAACGATCGAAGGCGAAACGAAGCGCAGGATCAGCGTCAGGCAAAACCACCAGGGCAAGCCACGGAACGAGCACACTCGTGTCGGTATCATCGACGTTGCCCTTCTTCCCATGACTCGATAGCTCCCGCGACCGTTGCAAAGGGCCGGCTTCCACGCCGACGCAGCTGTATGCAACGCTTTGTTTTCTCGCGCCTGCACGTAGGCTCGGTCCTACCACAAACCCGTGGTCAAAATGGCTGAAAGCGCGCCGCACCGGGGCGTTCGGGGGCCGCCACGCGACGCCGTGTCGAGAACTGTGTAAGCCGGCAACAAGCTACTAGCAAACCGCAGTTGGCTTGCGAAGCCGACCTTACGCTGTGATTCTGAATCGGCTCGAAGCTCGTCATAAGTACATGAAGTATGCGGATGGCCAGCCCGAGCAGGTCGCAGACTCCGTTGCACGCGCGGTGGAGCAGCAAAGCCGCGGCCCCGACATCGCGTCACCGCCGTCGCCTCGGTGTTCCCGTTGATCAAGCTAGTCGGGCGCGAACGCGCGCTCGATCGTGTGCACAAGCTGATCGCGGGGATGGCGACCTGACCTGCTCAGGCGCGCCGAACGTGGAGCTCATGGGCCCGATGCTCGCCGACAAGCACCAGGTGGGTGACCACGTCAACGTGAGTGAGAAGTGTAAGGTTTCCACGTACGAAGAGCGACGTTGGGTCAGGGCCTGAACGGCTTTTCCCCCCGGCAAATCGGTGATTTGTCTCCGTGTCGGCAAGAATTTTGCCGCACCACTGGCCGAGCATGCCTTATGGTGAGCGGTATGTCGTATCTCGATTCTGCACTGTCGTTGCCCCTTTCAACTAAGACATCCCAGCTCAGGCATCTGCCCTATGCAGCGTGCTTTCTTTGCTTGGTGTTGACCGCTTGCTCCGGTGGCGGTGGCGGCGGAACCACCGACCAGGGCAGCAACGCAGGGGGCGATGGCGGAGGTGATTCCGCGAACGGCGGCGCGAACGCGGGTACCAACGCCGGTGCCAACGCCGGCTCTGGAAACAACGGCAGCACCGAAGGGGGTGGCAATGCCCCCACTGATGCTCCGTTCGATGTGCTGCCCGTGGAGCTGCAGACGATCGACGTCGACCAGGGCACCAGCATGCCGGTGGTCGAATTCACCGCATCACAGGGAGGACGACCTGTCAGTGCGGCCTTCTCGGTCGACCGTGGCGACGCTGCGACCATTGCCGCAGGCCCCGCTGTCAGCGCTACCTTTCAACCGACCGGCCGTGTCGGAGGCCTCGTTACCGTGACTGCCGGGTACCAAGGCAGCACGATCGAGCGTCAGGTTTTGATTCGGTTACGGGCGACGCAAAACGGCGCAACCGGCGGACAGACGGCACAGATTGCCGATGACATCGGCGAGCTGACCTCCGGTGGTGGCGTCGGCGGTGTGGGCGGTGAGGGCCTTGGCAGCGCTGTAAGCGATGCGGCGGCAAGCGCTGCACTGGACGCCCCTACCTCCGATGGCACTGCAGAGGGCTTGCGTTTGCTCTACCCGTACGAGGGCACCGTGTGGCCCCGCGGTCTGCCGGCCCCGCTCTTGATGTGGCAGTGGTCGAATAGCGACGCTGATGCGGTACGGGTCGAGCTCGAGACGAGCAGCGGATCTTACCGTTGGTCGGGCACCTTCGGTCGGCCGGCGATCCTCACCCAAACGGGCGGCGCCTTTGTGCGGCACCCGATCCCCCAAGACGTGTGGGATACCGCGACCCAAACCGCCGGTGGCAGCACACCTACCGGTGCGCCCGATCGGGTGACCGTCAAGCTTACGGTTGTCAAAGATGGCGTCGCTGCTGGGCCGATTCGCCAAACCTGGACGATCGCCCCCGCGCGGCTGTCGGGCACGATTTACTACAACTCCTACGGCACGCAGCTCGCCAAGAACTCCGCCGACAGCGCGGTCGGCGGAGATAAGAAGTTCGGAGGCGCCGTGCTGTCGATCCGCGTCGGCGACACCGGTCCCGTACTCGCGGCGGGTGCGACCGGCAATGAGAGCCAATGTCGGGTCTGTCATTCGGTATCAGCGAACGGGTCGCGACTGATCGCTTCGTACAATGGCGGAAGCAACGCAGCCTCGTACGCGCTATCGCCCACCGGTATCGCGCAAACTGGACTGACCGTGAGCACCTCGTTTCCCGGAATCTATCCTGACGGCAGCTTCGCTCTCACCACGGGCGGGAAGATCTTGGAGATGCCCGCGGCCGCGAGCGCGATTACGCCGGCAGGGCTTGCAGACGTAGCCACGCGAATAGGCACGCCCATGTTCGACCCCGCGGGGAAGCTCGTCGCATTCAATCCCATGGCCGGCCCCAGCCTGACCGATCCCACCAAAAAGCTCGTGGTGATGGACTTCGCGCCCGCGACACGCACCTTTTCCAATGCGCGCACCGTGGTCGACAACAGCGCGCTCCCCGCTGCACAACGTCCGGGCTGGCCGGCCTTTTTGCCCGACGGCGAATCCCTGGTCTTTCATCAACAGAGTAAGGCCGGAGGCGACGGGAACGCGGACGGTGCTCTGTTTACGCGTAAGGGAGCGAAGGCTCAGATCCATTGGACGAGCACCACGGATGCAAGCCAGGTCACGACGCTCAACGCGCTCAATGGGCTCGATCCGCAAGGGGTGTCATACCTTCCGAAGCTCGATGCACCGTTCTCCCTAACCTGCACCGCCGACGGTCAATCCGTGGGCGGCATCGAGGCTGACCACGCAGATGACGCCAACCTCAATTACGAGCCAACGGTCAACCCGGTGGCATCCGGTGGATACGCCTGGATCGTGTTTGCAAGCCGGCGCATGTACGGCAGCGTGGCGACCATTCCACCCTTCTGCTCTGATCCGCGCGGCGTTGACTTGATCACGAACATCACCCCCAAAAAGCTGTGGGTGGCGGCGATCGATCTCAGTGCAAAGCCGGGCGCGGACGCGAGCCATCCGGCGTTCTATCTGCCCGCGCAGGAGCTGCTCGCGGGCAACTCGCGCGGCTTCTGGGTGCTCGACCCCTGTCGCGATGATGGGCAGTCGTGCGAGAGCGGTGACCAATGCTGCAACGGCTTCTGTACCGCCAACGCGAGCGACGGCGCGCTTCAGTGCGGCAACATGCCACCCGATACTGGATGCTCAGCCCAGGGCGACAAGTGCACGCTGGATTCAGATTGCTGCGAAGCTACAAATCGCTGCGTAGGTGGCTTCTGTTCGCTGTCTGTCATCGTGCAGTAAGCTTTCGCGCTCACTGTGGCAGGTCAGTTGCCACACCGCGCGCCTCGCGACGCGAGCGGCGGCCACAAAGCGGGGTATGTCGGGGTCGATTGCGATATCCCCGCGTTATCACGCCGACGATGACGCTGGCACATACGCTGCATCGCTTCTACCCGTTCCGGAGGAGGTGGGCGTGAGCGATAGAATCCACGGGCGCGCGCAGCTTGGCGGTGTGGCCGGACTGCCGCGCTGGTGAGCAGCTGGTGAGCAAGATGAACACGGCAAAGAGCACGGAAGCGATGCGCTCGAAGCGCGCGCACTTCAGCAATGATGCGGCGATGCACAGCGAGTATGCTGGCTCTCGCTTCGGCGAGGTATGGAGCACCATCGCATCGGACCCCTACGACCTTCTCCCTGAGCAGCGCATCGGCTTCAGCACCTTGGTCGAGTTCGCACGAAAGAGTCTGTATCGGTCTGCTCGCCGCACACTCAGCACCAGGCACGACCTTTTGCCTGACTTCGACAAGCTCGTGCACCCGATTGGGATCTGCCTGCGCGGCACATGGAAGATTACCGAGCCCACGCCCTATACGGGATACTTCGGCACCGGCGCTCAAGGCCTGCTGATCGCGCGCGCATCGGACAATATGGGGGAGACACGCCCGGGTAGGCTTCGCTTTCTCGGCCTTGCCGGCAAGCTCTACCCGACGTGCAATCCTCGGCATGCGCAACCTCTGCGGACGGCCAACTTCTTGGCCAATGAGAACCTGATCGGCTCTCACACCTCGCACTTCGCACACGCTTCGTTCTCCAATGATCTGCTGCCGTTCAGCATGCACGCCGACCCACGCGTCGAGGTCCCGCTCGGTCTGTTGGTGGCAATCGTGTTCGCGGCCGCTGAGCGGGCTACGGGACATCCGCCCCGACCGCTGTCTCGACCCGTGTACCGTATCGCCGAGCTCGGGGAGGAGCGGCCCGAGCACGCCATGGGGCCTGAGGTGATACGGCTTGTTGGCTCACCCGATAACCGACGCGTCAATACGCCCGACTTTCGCGAAGAGCTCGATATGGCCTACCACCCCGATGGCATTCGCTTCGAGATCCAAGTATCCGATCAACGCTCCTATGTCTTTGAGCGCAGCTTTCGACGGATAGGCGAGATTCACTTCACGGACTCGATCGCATCCTATAGCGGCGATCATCGTCTACATTTCGCTCACGCTCCCACGCGAACGCCGCAAAAGTAAGACGACGACGCTGGGGGCTATCCTGGCCGGTCCGGGTACCCACACACTCAGCCTGCTCGCCAAGGATTAGGGCTCCAGGTCTCTTCGGTTGAAGACGGCCTGCCGCCGGTGTGACGCGTGACCGCTAAGTCGGGTTAGCATTCACCGCCAGGGCGATCGCGACGACGATGCCGACGAGCGTCACCGCGACCAGCGTGCCGACTCGTCGTGCATAGATGTGCAGCATGAAAGACCTCCTCAGATAATGTCGAAGCGTTCAGAGTGCAGATGCGCCAGCGCCACACCGCGCTTGCGCAAGATGGGCTCGACTTGGTCCATCATCGGCGGCGGTCCGCACAGAAAGTAGTCTATCTCCCCATCGTCCTTTGGCAGGTGACGAGCGAGCAAAGCCTCATCGACATAACCGGTCTCGCCGGTCCATGAATCGCCGGGAGACGCAAGCACATGCACGACGGTCAGCGATAGTTGGTCAGCCAACGAATCCAACGTGTCCCGAAAGAGCATCGCATCCTGGTTGTCGTTGGCATAGATCAGCCACATTTGCTGCCGCCACTGCTCGGTGCAGCAGCGGCGCAGCATGCTCATGATCGGCGTGATGCCAACGCCACCGGCGATGAACACAGCACGGCGGCCGGCGCTGGGATCGATCGAGAACGCGCCGTAGGGGCCCTCCAGCCAGGCGCGTGTACCAGGTGCGACCTTGGGTAGCCCACAGGTGAAATCGCCGCTGTGCTTGGCGGTGAACTCGAGTCTGCGCGGCTGACTGCAATCGGATGACATGGAAAATGGGTGCTGTTGCACCGAAAAAGGGCTGTCACCCAGCGTGAGCCAAGCGTATTGGCCGGCCTGAAACGGCATCCCCCCATGCTCCACGGCCTCGAGCACCAGGCGCGTGGCGTCACCCGCTATCTCATCGACACTTACGACTTGCCATGGCCGCCTGCTAAGTCGCCACGGACGCAGCAGTCGTGTTTCGATCAGAAGCGCGAGCGGAATACCTATCGCGCCCGCAAGACTAACCTTAGTCGCCATGTCGGCCGTGTAGTGATCCACAAGCAGCGCGTGGACGAGGCCATTGGCGACGATCACCAGGGCCAACGTGGCGTGGATCGCCCGCCACCATTCGTACTGTAAACCCATGCCAACGCGCCAAAGCGAGCTCGCGATCAGGAACGTGGTGGCGATCAGCACGAAGCTCAACGACACGGCGCGCAGTAGGTTGTCCCGTGGATCGAGGTAGCTAAGAAACGCCGGGTCCCCCACAAACAGGGTCAGCGGATGCGCTAGCACCAGCAGCCAGGCGAGCAAGCCCGTTTGACGGTGGAACTGCAGCAAGTTGTCCTGGCCCATTCCGCGCGCAAACCAGCGGTGACGGCCCGAGATCACAAGCTGCATCGACAGCACCCCGAGGCCGAGCAGCCCGAGCATCGCGCCCAGCTCAATCAGCAGTCCACGGGGGGCGGGCCGCTCAATCGAAAGCGCCAGGCCCAACGGCACCAGGGCCAAAAGTGCATACAGAAACAGCCAAGCAAGAAGGCGTGCGAACCCGAGCTTCATCGTGGGTCTCCTGGGAGTTAGCGAGGGCTAATGTCCCGCACATAGCCGTTTCGGTCACCGTTACAAAGTCTGAGTACTTTACTGCCCCCGATGCCCGCTTCGAATCTGGGAAGGGCCTTCCACCCCGCGCCAAGCGCCACGAACCGCGCGCAGCTTGCGCGCCGTACAACTTTGGGCCAAATAGATGTACACCCACCTACGCGACGGAGACGAGCATGCGTTGTCACGCATCGAGCTACGTCTTTGCAGCTGCTCTGTTTGCAAGCAGCTGTGGAGATGACAGCACAACCATGACCATGAGCCAGGGCTCAGAGCCCCGCCCCGACGCGACGCACGACGGCGATGGGCAGGTAAGCACGGCCGACGCGGACGCAAGCACCGAGCAGATTGAGACGAGTGATGCGGGTACGGTTGGCGATGCGGCGACACCGGTTGAGCCGGACGGCCCAAAGGACGTAGAGCGTCCGATCGTCAACGAGCCGAGCGCCGCACAGCAGCTAGTCGGTCAATACGCCATGCGCCAGCGCTCGGCAGTGACTTCCAGTGCGTTGGGTATGAAGCTCAAGAGCGCGACCACCAATTACATGCTCGTCGCGATCGTTGAGCGCGAGGGTAAGGTTGTGTGGAGCCAGCGCGGTTGCAGGTCCGAGGTTGTGAACGACCCGGAGAGCACCACAGTCAGCGTGGCTGACATCGTGCCGCGCACGACACCAGCGCTCGAGGTGGACCTTACCGCGAGTCAGAACGGCTACGTGATCGAGTGGGAGCGCGAGCAAGCCAGTATCGCGCTTGGCTTTCGTGACTCCGATCCCGCACAGCCGCTGCCTACAGATAAGAGCGATGCACGCGTCTACGACCAAGACGGCGACGGCCAACCTGGCGTCACCGTGCACATTCGTACCAAGGTAGCGTTCTCGTCGATCGAAGGCGACACCTACAACGTGCAGAGGCTGCACAGTCGGTTGCGGGGCAGCTTCGATGGTGAGCGACTCTCAGGCGAAACCTTCGAGAGCAGCGAGACCCAGGTGCTCGAAGCCACCCACCCCGCACTCAGATTGTCGCTCACGCCTCAGCGCGATGCTGCCGGCGATAACAGCGTGCTGCTCGTTAAGGTCGCGCAGAGCATGAGCTGCGACGACTTGGTCCAGGGGCTTGACCAAATCTTCTGAGCTGTGGTCGGCCCGTTGAACGGTGCTAAACGTCGCTCTCGAAGTCCACCCGGTCTCCGACGCGGATATGCGCGCCCTGCAGCACTCGAGCAAGGATGCCGCCATGGCCGCGCATGGCGTTATAGCCCCCTATGCCCAGTGCCAGCTCCATCTTGGAGCACGGCTCGCAAGTGCCAACCCCCTGCAGTACGGCGTCGCCCACGCGAAAGCGACGCGATCGCAAGGCGAGCAAGTTGATGCCCGACACCACGATGTTGCGCCGCAGCTGTTCTGGCGTCACCGCCGATCGTGCGCATAAGGCGGCGATCACGGGCAAGTGCTCGGCTTGCATCAGACTGACCTGTCGCGTGCCCGCGCGGCGCACGCTCGCGTAGTCGCCTAGCACCCCTTCTTCCTCGACCAGGTGGGCATGATCGACCACACGCATCGGCGCTGCGCGCTGTTCGCGCAACCCGATCCAGGTGATGCGTCCAGGGCAAGGACGTTGCGTCAACAGTGCGCGCAATGCCATGTGAGGTTCCGCCATGTTCAAGGATTCACTAAGGTCGCCTGGGGCGACGTACCACACGCACCTTACTGCTCGGGCAGCCACCGCACAAAAACAGATCTCGGCCATCGGACTCGAGTCCCCTGACTGTAACGCCAGTAGCCATCGCCAACCGTTCGAGCACGTCGCCGGATTCGGCATGCACGCGCATCAGCTCGCTTTCGTTGTCTTACCAGGTGCCGCTGACGTCCGACGAGAACGCGCCCGAAGGGGCCATTCCTATCTGGCATTGGCTCCTGACGAGCAACACCGTCTGATAACGCGGGTCAGCTGAGGATTGACCTTGTCGACCGCTTCAGGTTGACGCACAAAGTGGCCCGCGGTCGCCCGCAGGCTCTCTGCTCCCCTTGGCGATTGCAGGAGTATTCTCATGCGTCACCACTCATCCGTCATCACGGCCGCGATCATCGCGTCTGCCTTCAACGCAGCCGACGCCTCCAGCGCTCTTGCCGACAGGCTGATCGTCGAGCCCAGCTCACCCGACCTTACCCCAGAAAGCTTCGATTACCGCTTCGATGCCACGCGGCGCTGGCTTGGTTGCTATTCCTACGACGTCCTCCAGGGCAGCGGTTGGTATCCTGCCGTTTGGCATCACACCGCCGCGTTCACGCCCGCCGATGGCGACTTCGAGGTCGAGCTTCGTCGCAGCTGGTCGGAGCGCTACTGTGCCGCCGAGCTGGGTATCAACAACTACGTTCAGGTCGTTTGGACCAACCCCGCCGATCCCACCCAGGTGCATCGTGGTGTGCTGCAGGTGGAAGCAAACGGAACAGACAAGGTCGACGAGGTGAGCTGCTCGCTCGTCGACTCGAGCAATCCATGGAACGCGATTGAGTGCGAGCGAGCGTCAGTCAACGTTTCCGGCTCGGGCGACGCATACATCATCATCCACTTCTCCGGCGTGTGATCGGGCGACGTGTGGCGCTTGCTTCGCCGCGCGAGCCTTACCATCCTATTCGTGAACCGCTGCTCGCCCATCCGCGCGCGCAGCCCAGGCGTGCCACACGCGGTAAGTGGCATGACCACAGCCTGCTGGACTGTCGGAGCCCACGCACCATTCGGCAGGCCGAAAGCGGTGTAAGTGCGGTGAAGTGGCCGATCCGCAGCCTCTTCTGAGAGCGCGCGCGCGAGCGCCCCCTTATGCTTTCTCGATGACCCGAATCTTGGAAGACCACGCACTTGTCGAGGGTCATCCAGCTACACAGCCTGCCGTGCTGATACGCCTGCGAGTATCGTGAGGCCCGTGACAAGAACCATCAGTATCAAACGTCTTTTCCGCCAAACCCTGCCCACCTCCGCATGGAGATGGCCCCTGTGGGCTGCGCTGAGCGGCTGCGCGGCGCTTGCTCCCGATGCCCTTGAGCTCGGCTCAGCCTCTTCCGGTGAGAGACAGACCGACGGCGCGCGACCTGACGACGGCGGGGCCGAGAAGCCCGCGGAGGGCGGTCAAAGTATCGCGCCCGATGGCGGTGATGTTGGCGCACCTGACGCTGCGCCGGGCGACGGCGGTCCCGTGGCAGAGCCCGTGGTGACGATCGTGGTCGAAGCCGAGAGTTATGACGTGATCGACCCCAATATGACCGCGCGCAGCTTCTATCCCACGGCCAAAGGCATAGGCGGGCCCTCGCCCGATCCGGATGGCTCTCACGCGGGTACTGCCAGCGGCGCCAAGTATCTCGAGGTGCTGCCGGACACGCGCGTGACAGGCACAGACCCGTTCGACGACGCCGTCTTCGAAGAGGCGGGCACGGGACCTATCGTCTCGTACTTCATCTCGTTCCCTGTGCCAGGCACGTACTACCTGTGGGTGCGCGGCTTCTCCACGGGCACCGAAGACGAGACCGTGCACGTGGGCCTTGATCGCGATTGGCTGACGAGCGTCATCGCCAAGCTGTGCTCCGACGGACAGGGCTGGCAGTGGGCTTCCCACGAGCGCGTGGATAAGTTTAGTTGCGGCAACATCGGGGAGCTTAGGCTCGAGGTGCCGAGCGCCGGGCTCCACACCGTAAGCTTCGCCGCGCGCGAAGACGGCTTTGAGCTCGATAAGTGGTTACTCACCACCGACGCTACCTTCGTCCCGCGCGACAAAGGGCCCGAAGAGACGCCGCGCTGAAGCGAAGCTGTGGCCCGAGCTGAAGACGAGCCTCCACGGCTACAACAGCGATACAGCAGCATTTTTCGCCGCGGCGGTGAGCCATTCCGAAGGCACTGAGGGGACTCGTCCTTCGTAACCCTGAGGAGGACGCTGTGTCACCAGTTCTGCGCTCGAGCGTGTTGTGTTTGCTGCCGGTGCTGATCTCGTGCACCGCGCTTATCGACTCGTCTCCAAAAGGTCCAGTTGAGTCCGGCGAGGCGGACGGCCCCGGACGGCCCGGCGACTTAGACCCGTCCGAAACAGACCCCGGCGGCACGGGAACCCCGGACGACGTGATCGCTGCCTCCGAGTGCGGGCAGATGAGTCGCAGCACCGCCGCCAGAAGGCTCAACCGCGACGAGATTGGCAACGCGTTGTTCGACGTGCTCGGTGTCGACGCGAGTAAGGTCAAAGGGGCTTTGCCTCCCGACGGTACGATCGGAGGTTTTGCCACCGTGGGCGAACAGCTCAGCTCGGGCGATCTGTTTACAACCCAATACCTCGAGCTTGCCGAGCAGGTCGCTGACGACCTGGTGCGTAACAGTCAGGTCGGCAAAGCCTGCGGTGCAAGCCCTACCCTCTCCTGCTTGGAGGACGCGCTGTCCTCGCTCGCGCGCAGACTCTACCGAGGCGCTTCGAGCGAGGAGACCGCCACGCTGAGACAAGTCCTCGCTCGCGCCTTTACCGAGCTCGGAGCCGCCGACGCGTTGCGCGTAGCCCTGACGACGCTGATGACCTCACCGCGCTTTCTGTTCGTCTTGCCGGAACCTGCCGAGGACAAGACCCGTTCGCTGACGGCGCGTGAGCTTGCCTCTCGCCTATCTCTTACCCTCTGGCAGTCCGTGCCCGATGACGCCTTGCTCGATGCGGCCGAAAGCGGCGACTTGCTGCAAGGGACAGAGTTCGACGCCCAGATCGAACGCATGATGGACGATCCCAAGTTCTCGCGTTTTCGTAACGAGTTCTTTGCGCAGACCCTGACTCTTTCACGCTTGGATAATAGTTCGATCGAACCGGACGCCTTCGGTCTGAGTGAAGACGAGCTGCGGGTGTTGCTGGCCGACATGCGACAGGAAACGGGACGCTTTATCGATTCCGTCTGGGACGATTCCGCACCGGTCGACACCTTACTTTCAGGCGCCTATACTTTCGTCAACGAGCGACTGGCGCGTCACTACGGCTTGCCCAGTGTCGCCGGGCAGGAGCTGGTGCGGGTCGAGCTCGATCCGGCCACGGGACGTCGTGGCTTGTTGACCCAGGGCGCGCTGCTCGCTCAGGCAGCCTCTGGTGATCGTGCCTCGATCGTCATGCGAGGCGACTTGGTGATGGCGGGTTTGCTCTGCCAACCGCCACCTCCGCCGCCGGCCTCGTTAGAAGAAGTCATTCAAGATCTCACCGCATCGGGTGCGACCGAACGCGAAAAGATGTCGATTCGCGCCGCGGACCCCGTGTGCGCGGGCTGCCATCGCAGTCTTGACCCGATCGGTTGGGGATTAACAGCGATGGACCCCCTAGGGAGGCCCGCCACGGCCGATCCCGACGGGGGTAAGCTCGACCCGACAGGTGTTCTCGATGACACCGCCTACAACGGAGCAGTCGAGCTATCAAAGATCTTAGTGCTTCGCGATCGCATCACCCCCTGCTTAGTCGAGAAGCTACTGATCTATTCGGTGGGCCGAGCATTCGACCCCGTCGCACGCGATGAGGATGGCTGCCTGATCAGCGCGGTCGTCGCAGACGCTCGCAAGGGCGGTGCGGAAACTCTGAAGCAACTTGTGCTTTCGGTCATGCGTAGTGTCGCCTTTCGGGCGCAGGGAACTGGCGAGGAGCAAGGGTCATGAAACGAATTAACTCGAAGCAAAGTAGCTCGAACGGCATGTCCCGTCGCACGCTGTTGCGCGGTGTTTCCCTAGGCGCGGTCACGGCGCTTTCGCTTCCACCCCTGGAGGTCATGTTTGGCAGCGACAGCGCCTACGCCCAAGCGACCTCCAACCGTGCGCGCTTTGTCGGCGTGTACACGCCCAATGGCACGATCCAAGAGCGCTGGTGTCCAAAGCCGGCGGCCACAACGGTGACGCGGACCTTTTCCCTTGCTGGCACCGCCCTTGCGCCCCTTGAGCGGCATAAGGCGAACCTGAGTGTGTTCCGAAATGCACAGAATGCCGGCAGCAATGGAAACGGCAACGCTCACATGAAGGCCATCGCGGGCTTTCTCACCGGGCGGGCCATTCCCAACGATACGGTAGGCACCCATCAGGTCTCCATCGATCAGTTCGTGACCAATGCGGCGGCGCAGAAAGCCGGCATCGGCTCGCTGCAATTGGCCGGCAACAACGAGCTCGATCCACCGAACAACACCCGGTACAACAACTCGCTCAAAAACGCGCTCAGCTTCGATGCCCAAGGGCGCATTCTGCCCAACACGGCCAACCTGCGTGCGGTCTTCGATCGCGTGTTCAAGGGCGTGTCGCCGGTGGCGGGTCCAGGCGCGGATGCCGCGGCACAACGTCGCGCGCTCATGCGCAACAGCGTGTTGGACGCGGTCGCGGCCGACAGAGCGGCGCTGAGCACCAAGCTCGGGCAGCAAGATAGGGTAAGGGTCGATGAGTACTTTGAGAGCTTGCGCGCACTCGAGCTCGATATCGATGCCCTTGCACCGCAGTGCACCATCCCTAGTAGCAATGACTTCCCACAGACTCAGGACGGTCCACGGCTGAACGCGATCGGCAATCACGGAAAGCTTGCGGGCAGACTTATCGCCCTCGCCTTTGTCTGCGACCTGGTGCAAAGCGCGACTTATATGATGGGCGGCGAGGGCACGGGCTGTGGGTACTCCGAGCTCAACATCAACCAACACTTCCACAACACCATTTCCCACAACCGCGCTGCCAAAGCGGATTTGCATCATCGCATCGATACCTTCCATTCCGATTTGGTGGCCTCCCTGCTCGATGCGCTCGAAGACACGAGCTACGCCACTGGAACCTTACTCGATGGCACGGCCGTCTTGTACGGCGCGGGCCTGGGCAACGCCGACAGTCATTCGCTCTCAAACATCGGGCTCGTGCTCGCCGGGCGCTTTGGTAAGGTGCGGCAGGGCGCTTTTCATACGGACCTCAAGAATCAGAATCACGCTAAGATCCTGCGCACGATCGTAGCGGAGCTGGGGCTTGATGCCGACGCGTTTTTGCCGGGCAGTGTGGGCACGCTCGATCTTACGTAGGTCCAGGGCTGCGAAGGCGGAGAGCGCTTACCAGCAGCCTTGGGTCAGAAGGGATGGCGCCCATGCTGGTCCGCGTGGGTTGATTTCGCGCGAGCCCCCCGGCACGAGCGCCATCAGGCAGACCACACCGTGAGCCATCAGGGAGAAGCGGTGCATGTAGGGAGTAGTCCCCGCGGCGCAAGAAAACGGCTCACGGAGCTTTTTGCTGAACGCGGCGAGCGCGGGAGACAGCACGAATCGTCGACGCGAGGAGCACGTGCTCTTATAGTGAGCTCATCGCACCGATGCGCCGCCGCCCGCTTCTATCCGCGCTCCAGCTCCTATGGTTCGCCGGATTCGCATGGCTATCCATGGGTACGTGCTGGGGCCCAAGCCCGGTGCGTGCGTCGGATGTGCGCGTGCTGGTGGTGGCGCGCGATGAAGTCTGCGCGTCGCTTGCACGGCGTACCCAGGCAGAGGCGCGGGCCGCCGACTTCGTAGTCAGTGACGCGCCGCCGCAGATCGTCGCGGATGCCGAGACCGACTTATTGGTCGCCTTGATGGAACAGAGCGCAGTCCAGGCGCTGGTGTTGCTGTCTAACTGTGCTCGAGCGACCGAGATAAGCGTGCTCGTCATCGACCCTGTGAGCGGCCGTGATCACTTTCGACGCATGGATCGCCGCGGCACCGGTGAGGAGGCGCGTGTCGCGCTGCAGGCCGTGGAGGTACTGCGTGCGGCGTGGCTTGAAACGGGCATTGCACAGCCGAGTCAGCCCAGCGCGGCGCCAAGCCAGCCGGCCCTTCCCACGAGCTCGTCGGGAGCTGAGGCGCTCCCCTCCGCGACGCTTTCAGTTGCGAGCGGCGTCACCTATTCACCGGGTGGCGTGTTTGCCACTTGGAAGGTCGCGACCGGTCTTGAGCTGTATTCCCGCGACTGGCTGGGCGTTGCCCTCGATGCCGCGGGGACACCCTGGCCGGCTCGCGTGCGCGGAGATCGCAGCCTGACGCTCCGGCATGCCTCGCTATCCCTAGGGCCGGTGCTGCGCTTTGCGCCCTCCCCGCGCGCCCGTGTATGGGTTACTCCGGCGCTGGGTGGCGCGCTGATGTGGGGCGCTCTGGGCCGCGATGCGGCAGCGAGCTGGGCGCCGATCGTCGCCCTACGCGTGGGCGCCGGCTACGCGCTGACTCGAAGCCTTACGTTGCGTGCCAACGTAGCCGCGCAAAGCTTCTCCTCTCCGCTGCGTATCGAAGTCGACGGCGACAGCGCAGCGCGTTTCGGCGTACCCGTGCTGGATGCAACCCTCGGCTTCGATCTGGCCCTTCGGTAACCGAGCGCACAGACTACCGTCCTCGCTGTGAGCCTTTTCTGCCCGGGCTGGGGGACTACCCTGCATGATGGTAGGTGTGCTGGGTCGAAGACCGGAACTGGTCGCTTCGGAAATCTCCGAGCGCAGGCCCGCTGCCTCGTGGCATGGGTCGAGCGACGCGGAGCTTATCGCCGGCGTCATCGCAAGGGACGACGCCGCCACCGCACGCCTGTACGACCGCTTTGCGGGCTTGATCAATCACGTGATCTTGCGTGTGCTCGGTGGCGATGCCGATCACGACGATTTGGTGCACGACGTGTTCCTCAAGCTGTGGCACGCCGTTGCCGCGGGCCGCGTGCAGAACCCGGACAGCCTTCAGGCCTATGCCGCAAGCATCGCGACCAACGTGGTCTACAAGGAGCTGCGCAAAAGGTATGTGAGGCGACGTTTCTTTGGACGAGAAGAACGAGCTCCCGAGATGACCTCCCGGGTGGAAGATCACGAGGCGCGCGAAGTGCTGACCTTAGTCTATGCCATTGCCTCCGAGTTTGGTCCCCAGGACCGCCTGCTCTTTACGCTGCGGCACCTCGGGCAGTACAAACTGGCGGAGGTTGCCAAGCTAGCGGACTGCTCTCTAGCCACGGTCAAGCGCCGACTCGCCAAGGCTGAGGCCCAGTTTGTGTTGCGCGCCCAGGACTACCCTGAGTACCCACGTCTCGCGGCTCTGATAGAAGAGGGAGGGGCCCCATGAATCGTCCTACGAACATCCTTGAGGATGCCCTGGAGGCGCTGGACGCAAACCTCGACGCGCCGCGACGAGACGCACAAAAGCGCAGACTGCGTGCCGCGATTCCTGTACGCCGCGCTTCGATCCTGGCGTGGAGTGGTTTCGCTGCAGCCGCGACTGCCGCAGTGCTCGCGGGCTTTGTCCTGCTCGAAGGCACTCCCGGCGTAGAAAGCAAGGTTGCCGTCTCCACTCCTGTTGTTGCTGTCGCTCCTGTCAGGGGCATCGCGCGGCAACCGAGCGAGCAGGAACCTGCCAAGCCGCCAAGCGAGGATGCCTTGCCTGGCACTCCGTCGCTGCGGCACGTGTCGCTCGGTCGCGGAGTGGTCATGGCACTGGGTGAGCACGCCAAAGCGCGTGGCCGCCGCGTCGGTCCGCGAAGGTACCAGGTGCAGCTCGAGGAAGGTATGGTCGAGCTTGGCGATCAACCCATGCCCACGCGCACGGTGACGCGAGCAGCCTGGGTCGTGCTGGCAGGCGAGTACCGCGTGAACGCCCAGGATGCGGTGTTTAGCGTCAGCTACGAAGCCGCTTCGCGAGCCGTGCACGTGCAAGTTTCCAAGGGACAGGTGCTCGTCTCGGGTCCTTACGCACCCCCGCAGAAAATCAGCGCAGGTCAAGAGCTGCACGCGTCTAAGACACTCAGATCTGCAAGCAACCGCAAACAGGCACAGCGTGACCCCGCTGCACCCAGCCCGGAAAGCCAGGATTGGCATGCGTTGTATCAAGCGGGGCGCTACGGCGATGCTCTGACTCTCGCACGGCGTAGTGGGCTGACCGCTTCACTGGGCGCGGGGCTCAGCGCGGGCGACCTGACGGATCTTGCCCACGCCGCACGACTTGCGCGTGCTTCGAGCGAAGCACAAACGCTATTGCAGGCTCTTAGGACGCGCTATCCCGATGCCCGTGGCGCACGGGATGCCGCCTTTCTATTGGGGCGCCTGGCGAGCGACCGCGGCTCTGCAGCGGAGGCGCAGTCCTGGTTCACGACCTATCTGCGCGAGAGCCCGTCCGGAGCTTACGCGCAAGAGTCCCTGGGCCGCTTACTTACGCTTGCCTCCCAAGGGTCAGACTCGGCGCGCGCAAGAGACCTCGCGAATCGCTATCTGAGTAAGTTCCCCGGTGGCCCCTACGCCGTGCTCGCTCGAACCCTGACGCACTAAGGTGGGGTACCGCTTCCGTTACTCGCTGCCGAGCCAGCGCGCCTTGATCCGGTCCAGGCCGTCGCGCTCGGCAAGCTCGAGCAGGGCCACGTTGAGCCGAGCCACATCGTCGGAGGCGTGCTTCTGCATCGCAAATCCGTAGCCCAAGGGATCATACTCTTTATCCGAGAGTGATATTTCCTGTTCGGGGTGTTGATTTAGGTAATACGCGAGCACGGGTCGGTCCCACACGACTGCGCTTACCTTCTCCTGTTGAAGCGCCAGCACCGCGTCGGCAAGCGAGCTCACTGCGACAAGCCGACCTCCGAACTCTTTGACGAAGGTGGCAGCGGGCGACCCCTTCGGAGCGGCCACTCTGAGGTCTGCCAAATCTCGCACCCTAGTCACGGACGGGGTCTCAATCTGCGATAGCGTCAACGCGGTGGCGATCGATGCCGTCAAGGACGACGCCGTGATCATGGCAAGCACCATCCAGACTCCCGCCACAAAGCGGCCGGCCATCGAGAGCGGCGCGCGATCGCCATACCCCACCGTGGTCATCGTCACCAAGGCCAGCCAGATTCCGTTCCCGATGCCACGTGCTGGGTCAGCGGGAAACTGCGCGCTGTTCTGCTTGCGTTCGCACAACCAAAGCAAGACGCCCACCGCACCGAGCACCACTAACAGGAAGCTGACTCCGACCAGAAATGTCTTACTCATGAACGGTCGCATGCGATCCCAGTAAGACACGGCCGCAGGTGCTAAGAGGGATAGCGTCGACTGATGAAAAGGCTGCGTGAAGGCCACCCGACGTGCCCGCTTGGCCGTGATGCTTACCGGGCCGACCACCAGATCTGCCTGATCGGCTTCGAGCGCCGCAATCGCGTCGTCCACCGAGTCATACCGCGCGTAAGTCCAGCGTGGCGCGAGCGACGCCCCGACAGCCCGCCAGACATCGATCGCAAGTCCGACGGGTTCTCCGCCACGGTCGATAACGAAGGGTGCACTGCCCGCGACCGCGACGCGCAAAGACGCAGGAGCCTCCTTTGCCGCACCCGCATCAGCGCCGTCAGCGCGCGTCGAGATCGGGCATAACAACAGCAGCGCGCTGGCTGCTGCGCAGGCGAGCCATACGTCCCTCATAATGCCCACCTTGCCACGGCTTTGCGTCCCAACGCGAGCATCCTGCGCCTGCGTCAAGCGCGTGCTGCAAGCGCCACCCGAATGTCAGAGCCACTGGGCGCTTGAAATACGCGCAGACCGAACTCCGGCACGATCGCGAGCAGGTGATCGAAAATATCGGCCTGGATTGCCTCGTAGTTGGCCCAGACGATGTCGTTTGCGAAGCAGTAGAGCTCGATCGCGATGCCGCCTTCGTCAGGCGGTAACTGACGTACGATAAGCGTCCGATCACTGTAGATCTTCGGATTTGCGCGCAGGTAGGCATGCACGTACGCGCGAAACGTACCGAGGTTTGTCAGCCTTCGTCCGTTGACGACCTCATCGACTTCGATCTGCTGCTCCCGGTTGTAGCGCTCCACATCTTGCCGCTGAGTCGCGAGATAGGGGCGCAAAAGCTGAATACGGTCGTAGCGCGTTAGATCCTCGGGCGTGCAGAAGCGCACGGAAGTCATGTCGATCTTCAGCGCACGCATAATGCGTCTACCGCCTGACTCCTGCATGCCCCGCCAGTTGCGAAAGGAGTCGCTGATCAGCGAGTAAGCGGGGATGGTCGAGATCGTCTTGTCGAAGTTCTGCACCTTGATCGTCGTCAGCGCGATATCTATCACGTCGCCGTTGGCGCCGTACTTTGGCACTTCGATCCAATCGCCCTTGCGCACCATGTCTTGGGCGCTGAGCTGCACGGAGGCGACAAGCCCCAGGATCGCGTCCTTGAACACCAAAATCAACACGGCGCTCAGTGCGCCAAGACCACTTAGTAACACGACCGGAGAGCGTCCGATGATGGTTGCGATCAGTAAGATCGCAGCGATCACGTAGGCGACGATCCGAACCACCTGCATGTAGCTCTTGATCGGCGTGAAACGTGCGGCATTCATGCCGTCGTAAACGTCGGTCACCGCGTACAAGAAGCCGTCGACGGCGCGCACCGTGACGATACCCATATAGAGGAGCGCAGCGCGCTGGGATAGCTCGAGCAGCCCCTCCGAACGTGCGAACACGACCGGTGCAGTCAAGAACAGGATCATGCCGGGCACCAGCTGCGAGAGCCTGTCGAACACATGGTTATCGATTAGCTTGTCGTCCCAGCCAGTCTGGGTGCGTCGCACAAAGGCGTTTACCGCACGGATGATGAAGTGCTTGGCGAAGTAATTCGCGATCAGCGCGAGCAGAATCACGGCAAAGAACATCACAGCGACCGCCGCAAGCTCCCTATCATCTGCAGGCACGCCCCAGGTCGCAACTAGCTTCTCGATACGATGGTGCAGCTCGGGTGTCTTCATGGACCAATCATCACAGCTAAAGGTACAGGAGAAGACCCCACTGTAGCGCCTCAGCGCGAGCGCGCATGCCCGGCGCTTCAAACACTCAGGTCGCGAGCGACACATAGTAAGGCTGACGAAAGTGCGACCGAGTCATCCCGCGCACGATGCGTAAGGTGGAGCAGCAACAGGATGACCGCCTTGCGCTCATGAGCGGGGCTACGCCGGTCGCAGAAGCGCACACAACGACCCTGTCTATCGAGCTGCTCGAAGGCCGGTTGCAAGCCGTGTAGATGTGAGCCGCCCTCGACTGCCCCTCCCTGATACGACCTTCGGTATTAGAACCGGACCAACGCTCCCCCCATTAAGTCGACATAGGTGCCCTGAATCATGCGCACGGCAAGCTGCACGAAGGGTTCGATGCGCTCGCCTGCGCGAAACAGGCAACCCCCGATTAGATTGAGCTTGAGCGTGCTGCCGTTTGAAAACGATAGACCGAGTCCTGGCGCCACGTAGGGCACGATGTGAGGATTGGGCATCGAGATCAGAAACGGCAAGTCGACTTCGATCAGATCGACA
>JBBSJC010000004.1:0-40461 GCA_038257655.1 Polyangiales bacterium
ATCCTCATGCCGTGCTCGGTAGCGCAAACACGACATCTCTAACTGGGAGAAAGGCGACATTACTAACTGGGGCCTACACAACCACTGCGCAGAATCTATATTATGTAAAGTCGGACCCGAGAATCGTTGCGAGGGGGCGGCGCCAACCCAACTCCTAGAGTTGAGGTATTCTTCCGCATGAAGCCAACGCCCATAAACGACGCGCTCTCGGCCCTGTGGGAGAAGCTTGAAGGCTGGATCCACACCTTCATCACGCTTTTGCCCAATCTGGCCGTTGCGTTGCTGGTGCTCGTCGTGTTCGCGTTGCTTTCCAGGTGGGGCTCGCGGCTGACTGAGTCGGTGCTTCGCCGCACGAGCATCACCGTTGCCGCACGCAGCTTGGTGACGCGCGTGGTGCGCATCGGCACCTTTGCTACCGGACTGCTGGTGGCGCTGTCCGTGCTTCAACTCGACAAGACGGTCACCTCGCTGCTGGCCGGTGTTGGAATCGTCGGCCTGGCGCTCGGTTTCGCGTTTCAGGACCTGGCTTCAAACTTTGTGGCTGGCGTCGCGCTCTCGTTGGGCTCTCGCTATCCGTTCCGGGTTGGCGACCTGATCGAGACCAACGGCGTGCTGGGGCTGGCTGAGCACGTGTTTCTCCGAAACAGCGTAATTCGCACTCTCGATGGCAACGCCGTCGTGGTGCCTAACAAGAAGATCTTCGAGCAGCAGCTCACTAACTTTAGCGCGGACCCTTACCGTCGCGTTGCGGTCACCTGCGGCGTCTCTTACGGGGACGACCTGCGGCGTGTGAAGGCGCTGGTGCTCGAGACAGTTCGCGGCATGGACCTGCTCTTGAGCGAGCGTCCCGTGGACTTTTACTGGACCGGCTACAACGATAGCTCGATCGACTTCGAAGTGCGATTTTGGATTCCGTTCAAACGACAGCCCGACTTCCTCGAGGCGCGTAGCGAGGCGGTGATGCGCATCAAAGCGGCGTTTGACAGCCACGGCATTACCATCCCCTTCCCGATTCGTACCCTGGATTTTGGGATCAAAGGTGGCCAGCGCCTCGACCAGCTACAGCCGCTGCGCCTTGCCCGCATGCAAGACAACGAAGCCTCCTCCCGTGCGGCGTTGGCCGACGGGCAAGACGGGCAACCTTTGACGAAACCTGAAGTCTGAGGTTGCCGACTATTGCTTGCCGGCCGTGCTCGCCGGGCTGGTCGGAACTGACGGCACGAAAAGATAAAGCGCGCCCTGATGCGCTGCGGCCCCGAAGCTTGTCACCGGACGCGCGAGGGCCGGCACGTCAGTGGCGATCACAGCACTGCTCGCTCCTTGCGACTGCCGACCGAGCGCAGCCTTGGAAGCACTGGGAGCGACGCCGCGACCAGGCGCGGAGCCAGCACACGCGCACAGCCCCAGTGACAACGCCAGCCACGCCCGTGATGGCCTCGCAATCATGCCGTCCTCCTCGGTTGTTGAAAGTCGCTTTCATTTAATGTCTTGCAGTACCAATTTGTCCAGGCTAGATCGCTCATTGTTGATAATGACTTTCAAATGCTTGAGAACGCGCGGCCGCTCCACGTTCCACACCCCGGGGGGTTGAGCGCGCCTGGGGACCGAGAGCGCGGCAGCGCCTAGAGCACTAGCGAGTGCGTTCAACCCGCCGTTACTCGAGCAGGCTTCGCAGCATCCATGCGGTCTTTTCGTGCACCTGCATGCGCTGCGTGAGTAGGTCGCAGGTTGGCTGATCACTCGCCTCGTCCGCGCCACGGAACACCTCGCGAGAAGTTCGCGCCACGGTCTCGTGCCCCTCGACCAATCGTCGGATCATGTCCTGGGCCTTGGGCACGCCCTCGTCTTCTTTGATCGACGAGAGCGCGACAAACTGCTTGTAGGTGCCCGGCGCTGTCATGCCCAGTGCACGGATGCGTTCCGCAATGAGATCCACGGCCAGGGCGAGCTCGTTGTACTGCGTTTCAAACATCAGATGCAGGGTCTGGAACATCGGGCCCGTGACGTTCCAGTGAAAGTTGTGCGTCTTGAGATAGAGCGTGTACGTGTCCGCGAGCACACGGGAGAGACCGCCCGCGATTTCCTCGCGCTTGTTCGCATCGATTCCGATGTCGATCTTCATCTTATTATCCATGGTTCACCACTACTTCCCGGGTTCGCTGCGTAAGGTTCGCGACCGCCTTGGCCACACCTTCGCCATATACCGGATCCGGCGTCATGCAATGGCCCGCGTGCGAATCTTCGCTGTGTTTGGACTTCGCGATTGGAGATGCCTATCGCTCCAAGCGCGGAAGCTCGTGGCGTGTGCCTCTGGCCTAGGCCCTAGACCTTACTGTTTGCCGCTGGAGACGTGCGCACTGCTGTGTGGGGTGGCTTCACGGTTCCGTATCGCGGTGACACCGCGCCCTCAATCAAGATCAACGATCTGCACAGGACTCTGACATCTTACTCTCGCCCGTTTGCCAGCAACCAAAACCAGTCGGGACAATTTGCCGCTCCTGTGCGCCTTTTCTGATGACCGAGGCGAATAGTCACGCGGGCTCTATCAGCGCAGCGCGTAGTCGCTTCAATTAGCACGAGTCGATCTGCCTACAACCGTTTGAATGTCCGCATCCGCCCACGCACAACCAGTGTGGCAACGGTGCCAAAGCTGAGATAGCGGGCCAATTTGCGGTAATTCCCGCGGATGACACCTCGCTCCACATACCCCACATCGCCTCAGGAGCGCGCATCCGCCGATGTAAGGGCGAGGTTGCGAACCTCACCAAACACTCAGATTATTTGCAAAAGAACTCTCGGAGAAACCGAATCGGTGTACCAATCGAATTGTTAGGGACGCAACGACCCGGACGCGCGCAGAGCTAACGGTTGCAGCGACGACCTGCCCAAAGTGGAGGTTGCAGCGATGCGCCGCTCTGCGCCCACCGGGCCCAAAAAGGGGAGGTTCTCATGGGAAACAAGGTCGTAGTGCGGGTGGTGCTTGGTTTGGCCCTGTCGGTGAGCGCAGGCTGTGCAGACACGGTACCGCAGAGCTCTGAGTCGGGCTCGATAGCTGAAGGCACGAGCCAGGGGCTTACCTTCGAGAGCCACGATGCTCGCCTGCTTCAAGGCTCCTTCGTCAACGCGGACGTGACCATCTTCTTCAAGGCCAAGGCACCTGCAGCCGGCAGAGCAGAGCTCGACTTCAGCATAAACGGTAAGGTATTGGGTTATGAGGGTGTCGCTGCGACCGATGCCCAGAATGGCTGGTACCGCGTCGACGCCGATACAACCTTTGACGCGACAGAAATCGCAGGGGCGCAGGCCGCGCTCGACGCGCTCACTGCCGAGCTGGGTATGGACACCACGGCCATGTCGCTCTTCGAGGCGAGCGTTCCCAAGATGGCTTACTTCGTCGCGAATCAAGTAGCGGAGCAAAAAGTGGCGTCGTTTCAGTTCAACGAGTACGCAATCGGAGCGGCCCGACCCAAGAGCCTGAACGATGATGGTAAGGTCTGCATTCGCAAGACGACGAGCGTCAATGCCTATTACGACATGGGCACCTCAGGCTCGGCATACTACCAATCCACCGTCGTCGGCAGCAACTGGGGCACCTCGAACTGCGGCTCCGGGGATTACTCGTGTATGGGCCGGTGCGGGGGGGGCTGCAACGGGTTTGGCGGCGGCTGGACGCTCGACTGTCTCGAGCACGATGTCTGCAGCCATAACCTTTGCGCCGGGGGGGGCAGCTCGGATGCGAACTGCGGCGACGAATATAACCACGCTTCAAGCGACATCTTCTCCAGTTGCAGCGGGTCGTGATCGGTCGCCGCCCTGTCTTCACCTGAGCATGCGCATCGACGAGCTGTTGGCCTCACGCACGCCCCTGTCCTGCCCATAGACGGCTGCGACGCGTGCAGGTCGCCTTTTACAAAAAGGTTTGAGCTGTTCGCAGCACTCACACCCACCCAGAGCCCATCAATCGCCTGGAGGTCTCTGTGAGCCGTATCCTGCAAAGCCTCGCCTTCGGGGCCCGATTTCTTGCCCTTGCTTTCATTTCGCAAGGTTGCGCGCCGCTGGACGGTGAAGGAGTCGACCTCGATAGCGTTTCGCTCGGCCTCGAAGATCCGACCGCCAAGTTCACCGCAGCTGCGAGCAGTAATTTCAAGTACGCCTCCAGAGGCGCCGCGGACATTGAGTACATCGTCGTGCACACGATGGAGGGCTACTACGGAGGCAGCATCTCCTGGTTTCAGAATCCGTCGAGCAAGGTGTCCGCCCACTATCTGGTGCGTTCGTCTGACGGCGAAATCACCCAGATGGTGGACATCAGTGACGTCGCCTACCACGACGCTTGCTTCAATGCTCAGTCGGTGGGCATCGAGCATGAGGGGTTCATCAAGGACGCGGACATCTGGTACACGGACAAGATGTACGAGTCGTCGGCGAAGCTGAGCGCGTGGCTCGCCGAGGCCTACGGGATCCCCCTCGATCGTTCGCACATCTTGGGTCATGGCGAGACCGATGACTGCTCCGACCACACCGACCCTGGACCGGACTGGGATTGGGATAAGTACATGACGCTCATCCGAGAGGCCGCAGAGCCGACACTTGCAGCCAAGCTCGTCCAGTACGAGGTCCCCAGCTCCCTTGCGCCAGGGGAAATGGCAAACGTATGGTTCGAGTTAGAGAATCAGAGCAGCGATGTGCTCGACGACGTCCGCACGCGCCTGGCCACGGCCGAACCCTCAGGTCGCGAGTCGCCGCTGTTCGTGACGGGAGCTTGGCTATCCAAGAACACCGTCGCCGCCCCCGATGCGGCGATCACCAAACCGGGCGAGCGCGTGCGTTTTAGCTTTCCCATCGTCGCCCCCGCCGTGGCGGAAGGCACCATGGTACGCGAGACATTCCAGCTGGTTCACGAGGGGCGCAGCTTCGGTCCGCTTTTGACCGTGGAGCTCGAAGTTCGCAGCGGAGCCCCCGCAGCGCAGCCGCCCGAAGCACCTCGTGACGATGCAGGCATCTCAGTCCCACCTGGGTCACCGACGCCTGAGCTCCCCGTGGACGACGGCGACGCCGGCGTGGCGGCCGGAGACAGACCAGGTGCAAACTCTTCCCCCGTGTCGGGCGGCACGTGCAGCGTGGGTTCGGTCCCTCAGGGATCGGGGTTGAAGCTCGGCTGGTTGAGCCTGTGCGCGCTGCTGATACTGCGGATGTTGCGCACGCGAGGGCTGCCGATCTTACTATCCACGCTGGCGCTCGTCTCCTGTGTCAAAGGCGCAGGAGGCTCGCAGAAATCAGATACGTCGTGCGCGCGCGATTGCGATGACTTGGAAGACGCGAGCTCTCAAATCGACGCCAACTCCCCCACGAACGATGGGGCTGTCCCTTTGAGCGATGCGGGAGCCGACGCCGCGTTGGTCGGTGACGACGCTGATACGGATGCAGACCTGGTCGATGTCGGCCACCGCCGTGAGATGCGCGGGGTCTGGATTGCTAGCGTCGGCAATATCAACTTTCCGAGCGCGCAGGGGTTGAGTGTGGCGGCGCAAAAGGCCGAGATCGATGCGTTCGTGGCCAGCGCCAGCAAACACGGTATCAACGCCCTATTCTTTCAAGTTCGTCCTGAGGCAGACGCTCTTTACGAATCGAGCCTCGAGCCCTGGAGTCGCTATCTGACGGGCACGCAGGGTAAGGCACCTGGTTACGATCCGCTCTCCTACGTGATTGAGCGGGCGCACGCGCACGCGATCGAGCTGCATGCCTGGCTCAATCCTTACCGGGCCTCGAGCTCGGCTGGGCGCGCAAATGCTAAAACCCACGTCGCCAACACCCTCCCCCAGCACGTTCGTAAGTATGGCTCGCTCTTATGGATGGATCCGGGCGTCAAAGCAGTGCAGGACCACACGCGCGCAGTCGTGCGCGACGTCGTCACGCGCTACGCGGTCGATGGCATTCATTTCGACGACTACTTCTATCCTTACCCTGATGGCACCGCCTTCCCCGATGCCAGCACCTATACTGCCTATAAGAACGCTGGCGGTAAGCTGTCCTTGGGCGACTTCCGTCGCGATTCGGTCAACAGTGTCGTACGTGGCGTGAGCGAAGACATTCGCGCGATCAAGCCGCAGGTAGTTTTCGGGATCAGCCCCTTTGGCATCTACCGCCCCGGCATGCCCCAAGGCATCGAAGGCCTCGATCAATACGCCGAGATCTACGCCGATCCCCTCAAGTGGGTAGCAGAAGACTGGGTCGATTACCTGGCCCCCCAGCTGTATTGGCCTACCACGCAGCCCAAACAAGCCTACGAAAAGCTGCTCGATTTCTGGTCCGAGCAGAGCGAGGGGCATTGTTTACTGTTTGCCGGCAACAACCCTACGAACTTAGGTAAGGCTGGCTGGGATCTTAGCGAGATGAAGAAGCAGGTCGCGCTAGGCAGGGTCAGTACCCGCGTCACCCACGGCAATGTGTTCTTCACCATCGCACCAATCACAAATAACGTACTCAAGTTCGGAGATGCGCTGGCAAGCGACTTCTACGCGCGGCCGGCCCTGAGCGAGCCGCCCCTACGCTTAAAAGATTCACCTCTCCCCAAGCATCTAAGTGTCACGCTGGCAGGGCGTACGGCGCAGTGGACTAACCAGCCCGACACGCGCGCCTACGTCGCTTATCGATTGCGCGAAACAGAGTGGATGCTGGAGCGGATCTTACCCGCGGACATCCAGGAGCTGTCACTCGAGCCCGGCACCTGGGCGCTCAGCCGCGTAGCAACCTCAGGCCGCGAGAGCCGTGGCCTGCGCGTGGTCGTGCCCGCGACCTGATTCGTGTTGAGCCTGCCTTGCGCCCGAGCTCGCCGATCGGCGCCGCGCATGCTGGCAGGTACGGCTCGCTGGTCGCCCATGACAGCAAAGCCCTTGAGCGAGGGCTCCCCGTCCCGTATAAAGCCCACCCTATGGCCAGCCCACAAGACTCACCCACCCGTAAAAAGCAGAAGATCCGAGCAGCACGAAAGCTCGCCAAGTGGCGCGAGCAGCGCGATGCAGAGAAGACGGCCGTGCCTGCCGCAACTCCCGAGAAAAAATAGCCTCCAGCCGCGGCCGTTCTCGTTGAGTCACCAAGAGCGTACGGAGCGTGCATCCTCGGCGCGAGGATCCTGGGCGAGAACACGTTTAGCGAGCATTTAGTGGCAGGCTACGCTAGCCATTCAAAGCCGCTTTGAGCCGTCTCATTGTTGCGGGGATGGCATTTTGCTGTGCCACAGCACAAATGCTCGGCGCTATCCTTTCCGGACTGAGAAACGGAGGCACTCACATGCAGCTGACGAAGGAACAGTCAGGCAGGATTCTGCTCGTAGAGGACGAGCCGGACACGCGCACACTGTTGAGTGAGTTGCTTGAGTACTACGGCTTTCAGGTCGACAGCGTTGCGACCGTTCCGCTCGCGCTCGAGAGGCTGGAGCATGACTGTTATCAGATCGTGCTCACCGACTACGTGACCGGTCGCCTGTGCGATGCGGAGCGTGACGCCCATGCGCTACTCGATGCCGCAGCACCGGGGCCGGCGGCGTGCCTCACTGGTTGGTCGCCGGTTCCCGAGTCGCTCATCAAGCGCTTTGCCTTCGTGACCCGCAAACCCTTCGGCTCAGAATCGCTGTTGGCAGATATCGCCCAAGTCATGAAGTCGCCGCCGCGTCCGGACGACGCGGAAAAAGTGCTTCGCTACTTCGATGCACTGACGCGCAAAGACTGGGACGGACTCGTCGCGCTTTGTAGTGAAGACGTCGCGTATCGGGTGACCGGACACCATCCCGAGCTGAGCCAAGAAGTGGTGGGTCGCAAAGGCCTGAAAGAGCTCTCCGCGCGCGCATTTGAGGCCTATCCTGATGCCAGTTTCGAAGTGCGCGAGCTCGTAAGCTTACCCAAGGGGGCGGTTGCGCGCTACCGCGGACAATGGAGCTCGCCGCACGATAAGCCCGTCAGTTTCGAGGCCGTCGTAGCCTTTGGCTTCAGCCAAGATTATATCGCACAGATCAGCGTGCGCATGGATATGGAGCGCCTGAACCAGCTGCAGCAGGATACCTTCAACACTTAGATCGAATGGCCCGGGCAAAGCTACCGGCACCGAAATTCTACGGAGCTGGCTTACTCAGAGGAGACATAAGATCGGGCTCGACGCAGTACTGCTCATCCCAGGCGCGCGCCTGCCGCTTCATCCGCTTGAGCGCGTTCGGGATATTACTGCGACGAGCTCTTGTGAAAGGCTTCTGCAAACATTGGCGTGAGCAGTTTGGCTCCCAGCGGCGCCAGGTGATTGGTGTCCTTATAGAGGAGTCTGTCGCCGCGCTGGACCTGACAGTGATCTGCGTCGCACAGGATCTTATGCGGATACACCACGTCGAACTGGTAGCGCAGGCGCAACGAATCGAAAGTGGCGAATACACCCTTCTGGCGCGCAAAGAACTCGGTGCGCGTGGGCCTGATGTCGAAGGGTATGTCCCACCAGACAAGGCGCGCCGAGACTTCGGCAGTGTGGTAACCAACCTCGGGAACGTCGGCCACGATGACAGCTCGCTTTCCGCGTCTTTCAAGCATGGCGAGCGTGCGTGCAAGGCCGCGTTCAAACGCGGCGGGATCGGTGCGAGCCCTACTCCTGTCCGACTTGTTGTCGTACAGAATGCGAACGCCGCCTAGTTCTTGCTTGTAGCGCGTGCCCTCGACACAGGTTGCCCAGCGTCCCACGAGGAACACGTCGCGCACAGCCTGCGACGCGAGCAGCTTCTGCGTGCGGCCGTGATACTTCTTGCAATGGTCTGATGGGTCCGTCACGGAGCGCACCCCTAGTAAGGGGGGACAGGCAGGTCGGGTCGCGACGAGGCCTGCGCGGCCGATTGTCCGGCTAGCCTCTGCGATACCTGGGACGAGCGAGGCGGCGTGCGAGTCGCCCCAGATAAGGTAGCTCGGTACGGCCGCAGGATCTCCGACCGCGCACGCCGTGCGTGGGTACCCCAAACCCTGCGCTGGAGGCCTACAGTACTCGTTCAAGATCGTCCGAGACGTGCCAGATGACTGCTGTTCAAGGTCGAGCACGCGCTTTTGCACGCGCGAGCGTATGCCCTGTTGCTGAACGGTAAACATTCCAAGGCCGACCGCCGCGCCCATGACCAGCGCCGCCGAGGCGAATATGGAACGTTGCTTCTGAGCGACGCGCCCCTTACGAATCGGCTCCTCCAGCCAGTAGAACGAAGCGACGGACACGACCGCAGTCAGTGCCAGCATCAAGGCCGCCGAGAGCGGCGTCAGACCGTCTACCATGCGGATGCGCGCGAACACCAACAGCGGCCAGTGCCATAGGTACAGACCATAAGATATAAGGCCTATCGCGACTGGGAGCTTACCACCCAGGCAACGTCCAACGAAGGTAGGCCCCGAGCTGCCAGCATGGATCACGGCGCATGCTCCCAAACATGGGACCAAGGCCCAGCCGCCAGGAAAACTCGTGCGCGCCGTGAACATGGTGACAGCGCCCACGATTGCGATTATGCCCGCGATGCTCAGTGCATTTCGCAGACGCGCCTGTCGCAAGGACGGCACCACGCGCAGAGACAGAAGTGCGCCGAGCAGGAGCTCCCACGCGCGCGAGTGGGGCAGAAAGAAGGCGGCATCGCGCGCGTGTCGAACCATCCATTGGCTACAGGCGAAGGAGACCAGGGTGAGCACAGCGAGCGCGTATGGTAGCAAGGCGCGGCGATAGCGATGGATCGTGGCGAGCAGCAGTGGGAAGACGAAGTAGAACTGCTCCTCGACACAAAGCGACCACGTGTGCAGAAGTGGCTTCTGTTCGGATGCGCGCGCGAAGTATCCCGCCTCATCGTAGAACAGGATGTTCGCGGCAAACAACGTGGCTGCTACGACACTCTTGCCGAACGCCGCGAACTGTCGCGGCAATAAGAGGAAGTATCCCGCGGCCCAGCACGCGGCGAGCATGGTAAACAACGGCGGAAAGATGCGACGCAGCCGGCGTTCGTAGAATTTGGCGATCGAGAAGCTGCCTCGGTCGAGCTCGGTTTGGATGATCGAAGCGATCAGAAAGCCCGAGATCACGAAGAACACGTCCACGCCCACGTAGCCTCCGGGAAGGCCAGGAACGTTTGCGTGGAACAAAATCACGGACAGCACAGCGACAGCACGTAGTCCATCGATATCTGCGCGGTACGCGAGCACGAGCCAACTCCTGCACGCGCCAAGGTCAGGGCATTCCAGCCCGAAACGGGACGGGGGCGCGCCGCCGTGGATAGCACAGGGAGCCGGTTTCGTCTGCTAGCGCGTATCGACCGCGCCCCATGAGCTGCCTGCGCGCTCGCGAGCAGTGCTCAGAGACCCGCCGTCGCGCATTTCAGAACGACGCGTGCTGCGGAACATGGCGAACTTTCCGAGCTGATCGCAGCACCAAGGAGTTCGGTGCTCTTGACGCCAGGCATTACTCTTTCGCGACGCAGTAATGCTTGTCCCAGCGCAGAGCCGCTTGCCTCATGTGGTTGAGCGTATGCGGCTCTGAAAAGACCAGGTCGCGCTGTTCGTAGGGATCACGCTCCGTATCGAAGAGGTGCAAGATCTCGTGCTCGCGATCGTAGAGAAGACGATGTCGCCCGTCCGTGTACCCCACGAGGACCTTACGATTGCTCCCGAAAGGGACCAACTCGGTGACGGCCAGGCTGGGACACACTTCCTTACGCTCTGCGCAGGCGAGTACGCTCGGCACCGTGAAGCTGCACGGTCGCTTGAGGCCCACCAACTGGAACAAAGTGGATGGTAGAGCAGCCGTGGATACGGGTGCATCGATTACCTGCTGCACAAGCCCGGGGGCCGCGAGTAGCCAAGTGACGCGTGAGAGCTCGGCGTATACCGTCGAGGAGTGAAACCGGCCGCCGTGCTCACCGAACTCTTCTCCGTGATCCCCGAACACAGCGATCACGAGCGAGCGCCCTGCTCGCGCGTGGCGAAAGTCACGCAGTAGCTGGGCAAGCCTCTTGTCCAAGTCGCGCGCAGCCCGCAGCTGGCCATCGGACGTTGAATCGACCTGTTTGTCTGAAACGTACGGATCATGGGTTTCCATCGCGTGCACCCACGCGAGCAACGGGCCCGGCGTGTCTTTGGCCGCCTGGATCAACGCCGAGGCGGCGTGCTGGAACGGACGCCTAGTCTCGCGATGCATGCGCGATTCGGCATCTGCCTGGGCAACAGGCAAGAGCTCAAAGCCGCTGGTAATGCCCGCAGGTTCACGAAGAAAGGTGTGGGTGGGTGCGCTCACCGCACGATAGCCTTGCTCTGCGAACACGGACCCAACTGTAGATTCCGCGGTATCCGGCACGCCGCCATGCGCCACGCGAGCATCGAACGTGACCTGGCGCAGTGGCCGCCCGCGCAAGAGCGCACCAAACGAGTGCAGCGTGCGCACCCCCGGGCTCAATGCACGCGAAAAGCGAACGTGTGCTCCCAACTCCCGCTTAAGGTGTGGCAGTGCATCATGACGGTCCCAGCGCAGCGCATCGATACTTAGCAACAGGACATCGGCTCCTTCTGCGCCGCCCGAGAGCGCGGTCGCTTCGTCCGCGACCGCACCAGCACAGCCATCCTTAGGACCCTTGCCGCAGCGTCTCTTGCCCACCCGTCCTGCTCCCTGGCGGGGAACGCGATAGACCTGCTGCGCCGGGACCGAATGCGCACGCGCGTGGGTCGACATGTCGTGGAGCAGGCCACGCGTGGGCATCGAGTTGCGAAAGGTATAGGGCGAAAGCAGCAGCAGCCCCAATGCGAGCGCAGTGGACACCTGCTGCCCAACCGGGGAAAGGCGCTGAGCGAGGGGCGTTGCGAGCCCAACAAACCCGGCTGCCGCGATCAAAGCGAGCGCGAAGTGAACCCACGGCAGTTCTCGAAAAGGCAACCGGGCACTCAGGCCCAGTGCGCTCAACATAATGACGGCACTTGCCAGCGAGGTGAAACGGGGCCAGCGCGGCGCCGCAACAAACGCGAGCCCGGCTCCGGGGATCAGCAGCGCGGCCACGATCCACTTCTGCTCTGGCGTGACCGTAGCGTAACGCTCGCGCATGCAGACGAGGTACGCCACCAGTGCACCGTCCAAGGCGCCCACCAAGAAGCGATACAGCGCACGCCCCGATGCCCAATCACGCAACGCGCCACGCATCAGCGCCAGAGGCAGCACACTCAGTAGAATGACCCCCACGGCGAAGCTCGCGAAGATCGCCAGCACCTGCAACCTTGAGGCGAAAGACGTACGCTGAGCACACAACCACGTGTCGTAACCGCTCAGCAGGACGGCCCAGGCAAGTGCTAGGCTCCCATGCACGAGAAGTTTGACTAGTCTGTCGCTAGGCGATCGAAGCATCGGGGTTTCCGCTTGGACAGCCTTAGCCTACTCAGAGGTGTACTGCAGGCTCCGGGTCTTGCACCTTTTCGATAATGAATAGGAAAGCCGCGCACGGTTAGCGCGAGGCTCGGCGGCTGCAGCGTTGCTCATCCCAAACGCGGCCGCCCTACCCTCCGGCTGCACGAGCGCTCAAGGTAGCCCTGCAAGGGCGCGGTCGAGGATGATTAGTCGTTCCTTTTGGCGTCGGCTGAGCGAGCTGAGGTCCTGGCTGCGCAGCACGTGGAGCTTGCTGCGCGAACGGGCGTGATCACCGCTCGCAAAGCTGCAGAAGGCATCGAGGTAAACTGTGCGAGGTGCGACAGGTCCGCTGCGCTCCGCTTGTGCGAACGCTTCGAGAGCAAGCGGCAGCAAGCCGGCACGATAGTAGATCTCGCCGACCCGCACCTGGGCCTGGCGTCGAATCTGAGCATTGGTGCTACGCGTGCCTGCGAGTGCTTGCTCTAGCTGTTGTTTGTGAAACGGATTGGCGAGCCAAGTGGCCGCCCCGACGCGTGTGGCGGACTCGGTAAGGTCTTCGTTCAGGCGCCCGCCATGGGCGTTGAGCCACTCGCGTGCGCGACGTTCGTTATCGCGCGCATGGCGGCCCCCGCGATGCTGGTAGACCTCTTGATCTCCCGCCTTGTACAACAGCTGCCAATGTGCTGGAGGCAGTCCCAGGGCGAACGTTGGACCGCGAAGCATTACGAGGTCTACCCCCCACCGTCGCCATGCCTGATCGAGGGCCGCGTCACGGGTCTGCAACGAGAGCGTGGCCATGTACACACGCCACATGTCGGGGGTCAGGTTCTGGCGCGTATCGACAAAGACGTGCGTCTGTGGCCAGCCGCGATGAATAAGGTAACCACCCCATGGGCCGTGGTTGAAGATGCCGCCCTGAATCCCGGCGCCTTGCAAAAAGTCCGTCGCCTCTTCTGGATAGGTGTCCGGTAACAGGTCGTATTCGAAAATCGACTGCGCGTGCGCGATGCCGCCATAACTTCGCTGAACCACATCATGTAGCGTGATGAGCCCCACGAACGCCGCGGCGGCCGCCAATGCTGGATTCAGCCAGCGGCGGCCGCGCTGTGACTCGCTAGGCCGAGAATCGCCATCTTGTGAACGACGTCGCAGCATGAAGATGATGGGAACGATGCAAAGAAAGACGTTGCGAATCGCTTGCTGGCTCAGCACCAGATAGCCGACACAGAGCAACCACTCGCCGGCAGCGGAGGCTTTGCGTCCGTGCGCGCGCGTCCATCTGATTTGCTCCCATGAGTAAGCCACCGACACGAGGCTCGGTGCCGTCGCGATTAGCACGGTGGCGGGGGTCACACCCTGTCTCAGGGCGGTGTAGGTCGGCATCCATTCTTCATTGCCGGTCTGAATCTGTGGACCTATCAGCGCAGCCCAGTGAGCAAGGCCTTGCAGTAAGGTGGGTGAGCAGAAAAAGCCCACGCTCGCCACGAGCAACAACTGCAGCTGCTCGCGTGCACGCGCATCTTGCGCATAACCCGTCAGGTGGTCGATCACGGAGCCGGTACTTAGGGCGAGCAGTGAGAGCAACAGCAACACGCTTGCCCCCCCGTGCACGTTCGCCCAGAGCACCATGAGCGCGAACGTGTACAGCAGCCGCGCGCGCTTTTGGCTGATCAAGCCGAGCAAAATGGGCAGGCTGAGCACGACAAATCCCAGGGTCATCGCGTCCGGTCGCGCGCGAAAGCGATCCTCGAACAACGTGAAACCCAACAGTGAAACGAAGAACGCTGCGCTGATGCGTGCCGTCGCCCGACGGACCGTAAAGTACAGACCAGCGAAGCTCGCGACGAGCACGAGCGCCTGCGCGATGCGAACGCCTTTTAAGCCGCCCAGTGCGTACACGAGCGCAGCCCACCATTCCCAGAGCCATTGCGGCTGCACATACGAAGAATCGGGATGGACCGCAGAGAACATGTCCGTGCGCGGAATGCTGCCTTCGCTGGCGATGATTTCGCCGAGCTTCAAATGCCAGAAGAAGTCAGTGCACGAAATCGGTGCCGCAGCGTGCAGCCCCACGAGCGCAAGCAACACCAGCACCCCTAGTGCCTCGAACAGCCGCGTCCGCTCCCCCATCACGAGCAAGAAGTAACACGAAACGCTTCATGGCCATAAGTAGGCGCGAGTCAAAAGCCAGGCGAGCACGTCGCAGCGTGCGGCGGCATCGACCCTTCGCCTTTGCGCCAGACGCAGAACGCACAGCTCGTCTTTGCGCTTCATCGTCAACAGTCCGAGCAGACGCGGTGTTCGGCTCGAGACGTGTTCGGAAAGCTCATCCGGAAACGCAAGCCACATGAAGTCGATGCCGGCTGGCGCTGCGTACTCATAGTCGGCAAGCTCGGGTCGCGACACACAGGTCCATAACCCGTGCACCTCCACAGCCGCGCTCGCCGCTGCATCCCGGCGCACCACGCTCACTGCGGCAAGCCTTCCAGTCAGGCCATGCACGCGCGTTTCACTACGAGCTTGATCATGAGTGCCCAACCATTCAAAGCTGCGAAACGCTGCGAGCAGCTCACCTCGGCGCACCTCGGCGCGATTTTCCGGTTTACGCTTCTCCGATTCCCACTGCGCGCGCTTGGCTTCGAGCGCTCCTGCGCGGTCTTGGGGATCATTCGGCAGCCGCCCTCGATCCGTGGTGCCGCCCGCCGCGGCCTTGTAAGTGGTCCATACCTGACGCAGCTCTGTGCGCGACAGATCGCCTTCCAGCGTGCGGGTCAGCACGTCGTTGCCCACCGCTTTGGGCGCATGCCTACGAATCTTATCGGCAAGCTCGAGCGACTCGGCCGAGACCGCGGGTGCCGTGTCCAGGCTATCGCGGCCGCTCAGCTCGAGGTAGATTCGCCCTGCCTTCAAGCAGCGCCAAAAGACCGATTCCTGCAAGTCTGCGCGCCGCGCCATGCCCTGCAGCCAAGCCGTGAACGAGGGCGCTTGCGCTTCCCAAAGCCGCTCCTTGTCGACCTGCATCAGCAGCGCGGCAATCTCCTGCCAGCGTCGGCGCTCTGCTTGCGCATGCCGCATCAGCTGATGTTCGATTTGCAAGAGACCCATGTCTAACTCTAGCGCGCTAGAGCACCTGGCCGCCGCCCAGAACACGGCCTTGCAATCGACCTGGCGTTCCCCTATCAGTGACGGCCATGCAATCGACCAAAGAGACGAGCGAACCCAGGCGCAAAACCAAGACGCAGGCCGAAGCCGCCCCGGCAGAGGAAAGCTCGGAGAGCGTGACCGAAAGCAAGCATTCGGACGCGGCCGTGGCTGAAAGCGCATCCCTTCAGGTCATGTCGGACTCTGGCGCGACCGAAGCCGAGCCAGTCGATCCACTCGCTCCGGTCATCGACTCGAGCGCAGAAGCCAGCCCCGACGCAAGCGCACCTCCAGATCGCAAGCGCATCGAGGAGCAGCTGGAGGCGCTCAAGCGCCGGGAGTTCGAGTTGCGTCGTGCCTTGGCGGTCGCAGATCACCCCGAGCTTGCCGAAGCCATACGAGTGCTCGAGGGCCGCGCTTACGCCGTGACCCGCGTCGAAGCCAAGATGTCCCAGGGCCTGTCTAAGGCAGAAGAGCGGCGTCGTGAGACCCTGGACAAGAAGCTAGCTTCCCTGCGCGAAAGGCGCTCTGAGCTCGATGCGCAGATAAGCGAAATCGAGGCGCAGCTCGCGCCTTTGGGAGAAGAGCGCACGCGCGCCTTTGAAACCGAGCGACGGGAAGCGCTGGAGCAGCTGATCGCAGCCATGAGCCATCATCACGACGCGCTGCATACGGCAGGCCTCGATGCGGGTAGCCTCGTACCGGAGATCGCGCGTTGGATGCCCGAAGTGGTGGTCCTGGCAGAGAAGCTGGCCGTGAACGCAACTCCCCGCTGAAAGGCGCGGGCGCGCACTGACTAAGATCGGAAGCTAAGATCGCAAGCCGAGATCGGAAGCTAAGGTCGGTAACTAAGATCTAAGGTGACTTGCGGCGCATGCGCTCGAGCTGCTGCTTAAAGCGGTCACAGGCCGATTCGTCGCTCACGCGGGGCGTGAACACCACAAAATCAAAAACGCTGGCTTCGTAGTCGGCGGGGCTTTTGCGCGCATCGTCCACATCCACGAATGCGACGGTAAGGCTATTTGCCGCAGCGTGGCGAGTCAGGAAGGCGGGCACGCCGCGGTCCCCTCGTACGTGTCCTCTGCCTGCGATCAGCGCAGCCGGAGCGCCTGCAGAGACGAGCGCGCGCGCCAACCACGCGTCCTTCAACGACTGCGCACGTACCATGGGCGCGATCATCGCAGCGGGCGCGTGCCCACAGTGCGCCTCGCGGATCTCCCGCGCCATCTCCTGCTGCATCGCTTCCGGTAGTGCCGGTGTAAGTCGCAACGAGGGCTCATCTCCGGAGGCTTCGCCCCGCATCACGGCGACCAAATGCTCTCGCGCGGGCTGCGCCGGCACAAGCTGTGCGCCATGGCGCAACGCCGTCTCGAACACCGGTTCGTACAACTCAAAGGCGGGCCACCCGTGCCGGTCCCACTGCACCCGCTGTCGTAACTCCGCGGCGGAGCTCGGCGCCGGGGCGCTCAACCCAGCGGCCTGACTGTCGTCCAACATCTCGAACGCGATGGATGCGCGCGTGTGACGCGAAAGCCAGCGTTCGAGCAGCCGAGCTTGCAAGCGGTGGTGGTCGATGTTGTCGTGGGTTTCCCCGAGTAACACGATCTGGGCGCGGTCGAGTTCTGCATACAACTCTCGTGGCGCTACGAAATCGTGGCGCGCGCGCGACCAAATGCGGCCCGTCAGTGGATGCTCGCGCCCAAGCTCATGTTCAAACGCGGAACGAGGCATCAGCTGGGCCGGTCCTGCGCAGCCTGAGATCAACAGCAAAAGTGAGCCGAGCGCACTGGCGAAGCTGGGGCGTGGGAGCATAGGGACTAACATGCCACGTCGCTACGAGTAGGAGCGCGCCGCGCTCAGCGCACTGCCACGATTCGGTTTCGGTTTGCTCAGATCTCGTGGACAAGCTTCTCGCGGCTGCGACGCCACTGCGTACCCCACACGCCGCCCTGGGGGTCACGAAAGCCAAAGGCCAGCACCATCGCGACATCCCAGGTCTGTTTCCATTCGCCACGCGCGAGGCCGACCACGTCGGCTACGTAGAGTGGGTCGTTGCCTTCCATGGGACATGAATCAAAGCCCTTGGCAGCCGCAGCGAGCATCATGTTCTCGCAGCATAGCGAAGCGCTTTTGATCGCCCATACGCGCAGGTCTTCGCGATCGTAAGGTGCGCGGGGCACAGCGCGGGTCAGACCCGCAACGTTTGCGCCAAGCTTGCGCATCTTGCCTACAACCCCGAGCGGACCAAGCGAATAAAGTCCGCGGCTGAGACTCCGATAATAAAGCATCACCGGCTTGGGCACGCTCTGCGGATCGCGCTCAAGAAAGGCGAGATATTCGGCGCGGGTCGCATCCCATCGATCCCAACGCGCGATACACACCACCAGCTCGGAGGCCTTGCGTGCTGCGCTCTGAGACAGGCAGGCTGTGACTAGAGCCGCCTTCTTTTCCGGCGAACGCGCCCAGTAAAGCTCGAACGGCTGCAAATTGGAGCTGTTAGGGGCCAGCACTCCAGCTTCGAGCACGTCGCGCATATCCTGCTCGACGATGGGTTGTGGCGTGAAGCGACGCACGCTGCGCCGACGACGAAGAACCGAGTCAAAGGCATCCCACATAGGGCACACAGAATGGAGCGACGGCGCAGCGCACGCACGCTGACTGTGCCTCGATTTTGTGGCGCGCTAGCTCGGTACGATGGCGCCGCTGGGCGTACACTGTGTCCCATGAGCAGCCCTGCACCCGGGAGCATCGCAACCGCTCTCAATACCGACTGTCACTGCATCGTGGTCGACGAGGCACTTCTTTCCGCCGCGCTCGCCAAGCATGAATCCCAGCTGTGCGTGAAAGACCTGCAACAAAGCCATCCGCATCTGTTTTCCCGCACCGGCGTGTTCGTCGATGCCACGGCCTTGGCGACCATGCGCGCCGTGATCAAAGCCATCGAGCGTGTAATCGCCCTGCCCAGCTATCGCGCGCTCGCGCTTTCAGATGCGCCCGAACACGCCCATATCGCTAGCCAGGCTGCCGGCGCATTTCTCGGTTACGACTTTCATCTATCCGATGCGGGCCCGCAGCTTATCGAGATCAACACCAATCCGGGCGGTGCGCTGTTGAGCGCAACCTTACAGAGCGCTCAGGTGGCTTGCTGCGAAGAGGTTGCAACAACGTTTCGGGTGGGCCAGACGGATCCCACGCAGTCTTTCATCGCCATGTTTCGAGCCGAGTACGCACTCGCACGCGGCGATCTTCCGCTCAAGCGCGTGGCGATCGTCGATCACCAGCCTGCAACTCAGTACCTCTATCCCGAGTTCGTATTGTTCGCGCGGCTCTTCGCTGCCCACGGCATCAGCGCGCAGATCTGCGACCCGGCGGATCTGAGTATCCAAAATGGCCGGCTCACACTGCAGGGAGAGCCGCTGGATCTGGTCTACAATCGCCTGACCGACTTCAGCCTCCAGGCGCCTGAACACGCGGTCCTTGCCCAAGCATGGCGAGAGGACCTTACCGTGATCACCCCCCACCCCCGCGCGCACGCTCTGTACGCGGACAAGCGTCGTCTTGTGACACTCAGCGATCAGACCGCGCTGGCCGCGCTCGGGGTGGCCCCCGACGACGTCGCGCTGCTGCTACGTCACGTGCCGCGCACGCTCGTCGTCACCGAGGCGCTGCGTGATGAGCTCTGGGCCCAGCGCAAGGGGCTGTTCTTCAAGCCGCAGAGCGGGTATGGGAGCAAAGCGACCTATCGCGGCGACAAGATCACCAAGGGTGTGTTCGAGAGCGTACTGCAGGCCCCTTACGTCGCGCAGAGCCTAGTGGCGCCTAGCTCCCGTTCGATCCGTATCCGTGACGAGAAGCGCGAGCTCAAGCTCGACATTCGTAACTATGCCTATCAGGGCGAGGTTCAGCTGGTCGCAGCGCGCCTGTATCAGGGGCAGACGACCAATTTTCGCACCGAAGGTGGTGGCTTCTCCCCGGTGTACGAGACGGCCACCTAGCGGAGCAGGCGCGCGCGGGCGCACGAGCCGCACGGAGCGGCGCCGCTTCGGGTTACCATGCCCGCTATGCTCGAGCTTGCGTGGGCGTTTGTCGTCATGTTGGCACTCGGAGCCGTCACCGCGACCGTGCTCGTGCCGTGGCAGGACCTGCTGGAGACGGGACAGTCGTTGATGCTGAGCTCCGCGCTAGTCGGCATCCCGCTCGAGATCCTGTACTTCGCGCTACTTGGCTATTTGCTAGGCCGAGGGCGCAGGCGACCCAAGGGTTGGCAATGGCGCTCCTTCGCCTATCACCATGAGCTCTCGCAGCGCAGCCGCTGGTTCGTGTTGCCGCTCTTCTTCGGTGGGGCGCTAGCGTTCCTGGTCAGCGCGCTCGGCATCGGGCTTGTGCTTATTGCGTTCGTTGCTGCGGCACGTCAGATGTGATCGCCGGCGCGCGCAACGCAGCATCGGCTCTGGCGGCACCGTAAAGCGCGTCGTTGGCGCCCAGAATCCGAATCATCCATTCCATCAGACGCGGCCACATGATGCCGAGGGCAAGCAACGGCCGAATCGGCCGACCGTTGACGATTACCTCTGGCGAATCTTGCTCGAGAGCTTTCAGTACGGCGCGCGCCACTTGCTCGACCGGAATTGTGCCGAGGATTTTGGGGGCTTCGATGCCGGTCCGCTTCCGATTGTCCTCGAACATACCTTCACCGGACACGAAGCCCGGGCACACGCACGATGCGCTCACCTTCGTTCCGCGCGTCTTCAGCGATGCCCTCACCGAACGGGTAAATCCGACCAGCCCGTGCTTGGTCGCAGCGTAAGGTTCGCCGAACGCCACGGGTCCCAGACCCGCGAGTGACGCGACGTTGACGATGTGTCCGCTGTCGCGGGCGAGCATGCCGGGCAGCACGATCCGCGTGAGCAACATCGGCCCGCGCAGGTTGATGTCGATAAATTGTTCGATCTCGTCGAGCGGCATCGTCTCGTACATCGACATATGCTCGATGCCCGCGTTGTTGATCAGCACGTCGATCGGCCCAAGCTGCGACTCGATCGTTTGCACCAGGGCTTCGAGCGCATGCCGCTGACCGACATCCACAGCCATCGTCATGCACTCGTAACCTGAGGCTTTGAGCTCGCGCGCAAGCTGCAAAAGACCGGGCTCCGACCGCGCCACGAGACAGAGACGCATGCCCCGCGCCGCGAGAACGCGAGCCAGGTGAAGGCCGATGCCCCGCGAGGCGCCCGTGAGCAATCCGACTTTTCCGTGAAGGTCCCGCATGTCTGCAGGATCGCGCGCAGCGCCTAGGCCTGCCAGGCCCCGACAGCCGATCGCTTCTATTGCAATGTTAGTGAACGCTCACTACTCTTTGTCGCAGAGGGCTCACCGATGGAAACACACCTCGATCCAACCGCTACCAAGTCGCACGCCAACGCGTGGTGGGAGCGCAGCGAAAATCCTACGCTGCAGGGCAACTACGCACCGGTGAGCGAGGAGCTCAGCGTCGACAAGCTCACTGTCGAGGGCGAGATCCCAACGTCGATCGACGGGTTGTTCCTGCGCAATGGGCCGAACCAGCAGTTTAAGCCTCCCGGTCGTTACCACCCCTTCGACGGCGACGGCATGATCCACAGCCTGCGCATTCGGGACGGGCAGGTGAGCTACCGCAATCGCTGGGTGGTGTCGCGGCAACTGGCGTACGAGCGCAAGTTGGGCCGCGCCGTGTACTACGGGATGAACAACGGCTTTCGTCCGCCCGATCCCGAGCACGCGATGCGCGCGGGCATCGCTAAAAACGTCGCCAACATCAGCGTCGCAGCCCATGCAGGCAAACTGCTGGCGGTGAGCGAAAACGGTCCGCCGCTCGTGCTCGACTATGACTTGAACACCTTGGGAACCGCCCGTTTTGGAGGCAAAAAGCTAGACCGATTTACCGGCCATCCACACAAGCTGCCCGATACCGACGAGCTTGTGGCCTTTGGTTACTCTCCGTTTCCACCTTACCTACGTTACTACTTGATCGACTGCGACGGGTCCGTGCTCACCAACGATGTGATCGACATTCCCGATCCCGTGATGATCCATGACCTGTGTATCGCTGGTGATCAGGCGATCTTCCTAGATGCGCCGGCCATTTTCGATCTGTCGGGAGGTGCAAGCGGCACCGATTTCCTCCGCTGGGCGCCCGAGCGCGGCACACGTTTTGGGGTCTTGCCCATCCGCGGCCGTGGCTGGGAAACGCGCTTTTTCGAGACCGATCCTTGTTATATCTACCACTACTTCAATGGCGAAAGGCGGGGCGATACCCTGGTGTTTTACGCCGAGTGCATGGAGCAGGTCGCGGTCGAGTTCCCAGAGGATCTGGAGGCTGCCAAGGCCACCTACGGCTACACCACGCGCTTTACCATCGATCTTGCGAGCAATAGTAAGGTCAAACGCGAACGCGTTACGGATTTCCCCGTGGTCTTGCCGGTGATCGATCCACGCCGGCTTGGTAAGGGCTCACGTTATGGCTACGCGGTCACCTTCGATCACCACGACCTCGATCATTGGCGCTATCTGACGCGCACCGAGCTTGCGACAGGCGATGTCGAACGCTGGGATTTTGGGCAGGATGCCGCCGTCTCCGAAGCGGCTTTCATCGAGGACTCGCAAAAGCCTCGCGAGGAAGACGGTTATCTTGGCTGCTTCGTCTACGACCGGCGCACGCACTCGAGCAGCTTTCAGCTCCTGCGCGCGGGCGCACTCAGCCAAGGCCCTATCGCTCGCGTCGCCTTGCCGCAGCGCATTCCCCACGGCTTTCACGCCACGTGGTTGCCAGCATGGGAAATGTAATACGCGACCAGCCGCAGCTCAGCGGACCAGTCCCTCGGGCGGCACCACAAGTCGCATCGCGAGCAAGGTGCCGCCGTTGGTGACCACGTAGGCGCGCCCGGCGTCGATCGCGGGCGATGCGACAAAACCATGCCCCGCATCCACGCGGCTGAGCTCGATCCCGGTGGTTTGGTCGATTGCGAGCAACGACCCCTTACTCTCTCCAAGCACGATTACCCCGCGGGCAACCTTGGGTACCCCGAGCGAACCGCGCTGCGTCGGACGTACCCAACGCGCCGTTTTCGTGCTCGGCTCGTAATAGGCTAGGCCCAGATCTGCGGACACGATGATCAACCCGCCGCCATCATCGGCGGCTGCCAGACCGGTCACGCCCGTCCAGACCGGGTCGCGAAACAACACACTTCCGTTGTTTACGTCGAGTGCGTACAGACCCGCACCGAACGACGCGACGTAGAGCGTGTCGCCTATCCGCACGGGCGTGGTGTCCACATCGGTGTAGCGAGGACGCCCAGGGTCAGTCTCGGGCACATCTACGGACGTGTCGCGCTCCCATTTCACGCGGCCATCGAGCGCGTCGAGCGCAACCACGTGGCCATCGTTGAATGCCGTGACGATGCGTCCACCGTCGAGCGCCAAAAACCCTGCGTGCCCCGCGACGACGAAACCTTCTTCGCGCTCCCGCTCATAGCGCCACAACACGCTGCCGTCGGCGCGACTGAACGCTTCAACCACGTCTTCTTCGGTGACGACGTAAACGGCATCGCCCAAGATCAAGGGTTGGCGACGAATCGCGCCCGTGGTCTCGGCCTTCCAGCGCATCAGGCCCGCGCTGGGTGTAAGCGCGTACAGCTCACCGCGTTCGGTGCCGATGTACAGCTCATCGCGGACAGGGTCGAGTGCCGGCTCGCTCTCGATGCGCTCGTGCAGCTCAAAGCGATAGAGCGCTTGGCCCTCGAACGTAAACGCGTGCAGGTGCCCCGAAGCAGCACCCACGTACAGCCGCCCATGCAAACGATCGATCGCGGCAGCTGCATTCTCGACGGGTCGGTAAGCGCCGCGGTGAGAAGGCGTGAGCTCGCGCCGCCATTGAACGCGCAGGGCACCCTTCCCGGGCTCTGGCGTGCGAGCGCCTCCGATCCAGTGGTAGTCGCCGTCCGCAAAGCGCGCGCCGCAGCCGGCACTGGCCAGCGCACAAGCGGCAACCGAGCCGGCAATCAGCAGGCGAAGCGAGCGCAGTGCTGGTGTGCGTAGCCGCGCCACCAGAGAAGACGCGTTCATTCCGCGCCGGCTCCCTGGGGCATGCCGCCCTTCATCTTCTGCTGCTCTAACAACTGCTGAAGCTGTTCCTGGGAGAAGCTCTGCGAGCCATCCACTGGCGTGGTGCCCTTGTCGACCAGCGAGCTGTCGATCTCGGCCAATCGAATCTCGACCTCGCCCTTCAGGTACTTGCTCGTGGGCTCGCCGTCCTTGGTCTCGCTCAGTCGATCGTAAAGTGCCTTGAGCAGCTTCTTGGCGGTCTCGCGATCGCCCTTTGCCAGGCTTAGACGGGCGATGTGGTACTCCGCCGTGTCCTTCGTGTACTCACCGGGGACAGCCTTGAGCTGCCCATAGCGCTTCAAGGCTTCTTCTGGCTTACCAAGGGCCTCGAGCGCGATACCCAGGCCTTCGAGCGCACGAGCTGCGAGCACGGGCTCGTCTTTGCCGGCCTCATAGGCGGACTCGTAGAGGGCGCGCGCTTTCTCGTGCGCCTCGAGCTCCATCTGTGCGCCTGCTTCGCCGAGCTTGGCCCAGGGCGCCACATCCTCATCGCCGAACTTCTTGGACACCGCCGCAAACGCCACGATCGCTTGCTTCGTGCGTTCTTCACGGGAGGCAAACACCGGTTTACCGTCGTCGTTCTTACCGTCTTTGTCTTCTGGATCGATCGGCGCGTTGGCGGTCTCGATTGCGGATTTGAGCGCGCTAGCAGCCTCGGCGTTGCTCGTATCCATCAAGCGCTGGGCCAGGATCGCGGCGACCGAGATCACGAGGAACGCCACGATGCCGCCGATGATACGGCCCTGGTTCTCGTGCACGAAATCGCTGAAGTCACGGGCGACCTTCTGCACTTCTTCGGGCAGCGCCGGCTCAGCATCCGCAGCATTGGCCCGCGCCTGCGCTTGCGCTTGCTCCTGGGCGGTCTGCTCCTTCTGCTTGAGCTCCTCTTTGAATTCTTTCTTTTTGACGGACTTTTCAGCCTTTTTGGCCGCAAGCCGCTGCCCAGGCGTCAGCCGTTGGCCGCCCGCAGGGAGCGCCGCCGCAGCCAGCTCTCCGGGTGAGATGCCTGACGAGCCGCCATGCGAAAGGCCCGTTGGGTCGCTGTCGCCAGCGAGATCGGGCTCCGTATTGTCGGGCTCCAAGTTGTGTTCTTCGGCCATGCTGATCGCCACCGTTGTGCCTGCTGTGTCGGCTCTCGTGCGCTGCGGTAAAGACTGCGCGCTTGCGCCGTGAAAAGGCGCTCGACTATACCGTCAAGCCCTTCCAAGTCAACGTTCGTTGGCTGCTTGCCCCGGCTGTGATATCGCCCCGCAATGCTTCGCCTTTGCTCGCGTTTTCCGGCCGCACGCGCGTGGCTGTCTCCACTCGCCGCAGCCCTCACCCTACTGATTGTGAGCAATGCCCAGGCTTACGACGAGCAAGCGTCGGTCGATCTCGGCCTTGGCTACGTGCATGTGGCGCCGAGCGGCCCGCTGCCGGCGGCGGGGGCCGAGCTCGCATTGGGCGCAAGCTACGGGTTAGGCGACATGTTCGTTTTGCGAGGCAGCGGCGCTTACGGCTTGCAAGCCAACAGCGCGCGCCGTGTTTCCGTTGGCCGCGTGCGGGCAGAGGTTGCTTACCTACTCGACGTGTTGAGCTTTGTGCCCTTCTTCGGGGGCGGCGCGTCGGCCTGGCTGTTTACTGATCAGCGCTTCGAAGTCGCGCCCGGTGGTCACCTGCTTGTCGGCATGGATTGGCTTGTCAGGCGCGAGTGGACCGTCGGTCTTGACGTGCGTATCGGCATGCTTGCGGTCTCGCGCGATGTCTTCAGCACCACGGAGGCCCAGATCCGTGTGAGTCGCATGTTCGACATCTTGTAGGTCGAATCGCAGAAACGGCTTGAGCTTTTGCAGCGTCTTGAGACCGATGCCGCGAACACGCAGCATGTCTTCTGCACTGTGAAAGGGGCCGCCCCGGGTACGCGCCTCGATGATGCGCGAAGCCACGCTCGGGCCGACGCCGGGCAAAAGGTCCAAGTCACCAGCTGTCGCGCGATTGGGATCAATCGCGAGCCCATCGCGCAACAACAGGGCTTGGCCTGAACGCACCTTCGCTTCCCTGTTGACGACGGGGGGCTGTGGGATAGGCGTCGCACGGGCCAGAGCGCCGCATACCAGCACGGCAATCAGAGTCGTCAGAGCCAGACGTGCATCCGAGGTCACGCGCTAGCTATCGGCCTGAGCCTTAGGAAGTTGCCAAGAACTCGTGCCGCGAACCATCTCAGACCAAAGACTGTCCGCGGCGCAGATCAGGTTTCGCTGGGAGTGACAGGCGGCTCAATGCCCTCATCCGGCTTCACGTCCGGCTTTTTTTCGGGCTCTTTGGTCGGTGCATCCTCGACTTTGGGCGGATCCATCGGTGCGCCGTACTCGGTACCCAGCTTCTTTTCGAGCTTATCGAGCATCATCTGCTCCACGTAGCTGGGCATGCCGCTTACGCTGATGATGACGGTCACCACCGGGCGCTTCTCGCGCTCTGTCGCGACGATTTCAATGCTGCCCGGGTACCTGCGATCCTGGTCAATGTATTCGAACAACATGTAGCCGGTGTCGGGATCGCGATCTGTGATCGGCAACCGCATGTCGACTCGAACCATACGCAAAGCGGCGTTCCAGACGCGCGCGTAAGGATAACGCACCTCATGTTGGCGTTTCGCCTCGGCCGTTCCGGGCACGACTAAGCCCGAAAGCGCCAAAACAGAAGCTAAAACCGCAGGGATAGATCGTGAGCTCACCCGCACACGATCCCTGATTCAGTCGCCGCGCGTCCACAAAAACGCCGACGCGCGCCTGTACCAGCGCCAGTTCCAGCATACGTGCCTGTCGGGGGCTGCCAAAAACTCGACTACGGCCCTACGCGAGCTGGCGGGATGGAGTCATCGGTCGCGCGTGCGTTCAAGAGCGCGCGGAATGGGATGTGGGCGTAGATCAAAGGCACGACGCCGATGGCGATCATCATGATCGCGTTCATCGCGTAAAGCAGAAAGATGAAAGCGGCGCCCTGCTCTGCGACCAAGCTGGGCGCAAAGTAGAGCTTGAGCCCCGCGGACACGGATATCTGAAAATTACCAAACAGGCCCGGTCCACTGGGCAATAGAATACCCAACGCGAGCACTCCCATGACCGCGATCGCGTGCCCCAGCTCCATCGGCAGACCGCAGGCGATAGCTAGCACCCACATGAAGCACGCGTTGGTGCCCCAGTAGATCAAGGACTCACCGAAAAAGCCGGCGGCCAGCTTGGGATCGCCGATCGATCGGATGCCGTCCGCGACGCTGTCGACTTTGTAAGCGAGCAGTGCGCCGAGCCGCGGAGAAATCAGGCGAAACACGCGCTCGGTCAATTTCACAGCGAGGGCGCGCTGCCATAGAAAAGCCGCCAGTGCGAGCATCGCGCACACGAATACGGCCAGCACCGCGCCCGCATACACGGGCACAGCATTGGCGATCGGATCCTGTGTTTCGCGGCGCGGCACCATCCACAAGGCCCAAGCCACGCAGAAACTCGTGATCGTGCCATCAAGCACGCGTTCCACCGCGACCGTACCCAGCCCCGCTGCGATGGGGATCCCTGCGCGCAGCTTGCTAAGGGTCGGACGCGCAAGCTCCCCCAAGCGGAGCGGGAGCGCGAAAATCGCGAAAAACCCGATCCAGTTAACGAGCATGACTTCGCGCAACGGCAGCTTTTTCACGGGGGCGATCAAAAAGCGCCAGCGCGTCGCACGCACCACGGTGAGCGCAAACAGGAGCAGCGCCGCCACGAGTACGAGCTCCCAGCGGACACCGCGCATGCTGCTTGCCGTGGGCACGAGCGGCACGCCTCCGCGCTGGGCGAGCCACGCAAACACGCCCCCCAGCAAAATCGAAATCAACAGCTTGGGTGCGAGCCGCGCAAACAGCGAGGCACTGGGTTTGCGCTCGCGTAGTTCAGCGGTACCGGGCTGTGATTCGACGGACACGAAGCATCCATCTATCAGAGCGTGGCTTTGCCTGACAAGAGCCGCCCTGGATTGTCGCGCAGCAAAATCTCGGCTTCATCGTCGCCGACCAGGGCGATCAGCGCTTTGATCCCGGCGGCGACCCGCGGCAGGTCGTCGGGCTGGTGGGCATCACTCGCGGCGATCGTGTACACGCCCTCTTCGAGCATGCGCTCTGCCGCGCGTTGGGGCGAGCGACCGTAGCGTCCGATCAGCGACATGAGATCGAGCTGCAAACCGAGCTCTTGGTCCAGGTAGCGTTCGATCGGCCGCGTGCTCTTGAACAGCGGCACGTAACGCTCAGGATGCGCAAGGATCGGGCGTAAGCCCTTGAGCCCCAGCTTGAACATCAGGTTCTCGAAGCCAACGGGCAGACTCTCATTGGCAAACTCGATCAGAAGCGCGCGCCCGCCGGGATATGGTAAGAGCTCACCGGCCTGAAACAGCTCGAAAAATAAGCTGTCGCAGTGATGCTCAGCGGAGATGTCGAGCGCAGGCATCCCGCCGATATCCGCGACTTGGGCCTTGAGCGCTTCGAAAGCCGCCATCAACCCCGGCTTACGGTTCTCGAACATGCCGCTGCGAATGTGCGGCGTAGTGACGAGCCGAACGTAACCGAGATCAGCGAGCCCTTGACACAGCCGCACCGAATCCTCGAGGGACTTCACGCCGTCGTCGACATTCGGGATGTAGTGCAGGTGCAGGTCCACGTAGCCGCCTTTAGCGCTCATGCGCGCGCCTCCGCACGCAGCTGCTTGGTGCGCTCCAGCAACCCAGCGCGCGTGTTCAAGCTGGGGTCGTCGAGCACAGACTCCAGCAAACGGTCAAGCAACTTGCCTACCTCCGGGCCCGGCGTGAGCGTCAGCTCCTGCATCAAATCGCGCCCCGTGACGGCAAGCTCCTTGGTGCTGAGCGCGACTTCATCCGTGATCAGCGCCCGCAAACGTTCGGCTTGATGCTGCGCCGCAAGATGTGCGGGCGATCCTTCACCATGCCGCACCCGTGCCACCAAGCTGTTTAGGTAGGCCGCATCGTGTACGGGCTCGCGCCCTGCCTTGCGCGCATGGCGCCTCAAGTCGGCATCACTCGCTTCCCCTGCTGACAACGTTCGGTGCTTCATTACGTTGAGCAGCTGCTCGCGCTCCGCGTTCGAAAACCGGTAGCGCGTCGACCATTCGCCCACGGCATTCAGATCGCGGACCGGATGGAACAACGCCGCCAAACGCAGACACGCACCGCCCGCGTCCGCAGCATCGAGCGCCGCGAGGGCAAAGCCCCACTCCACAGCCGAAAGACTAGCCAGCATAGGTGCGGTGATCTCGAGCATGCCGGTGCGCGCCATGATGTTGAATGCCAGCGAAGGCCTCGCTGCCCTCAACGCCTTCAGCCATTCTTCGCGCACTCGTTCGGCGGATACCTTACGAAATGTGTCGAGCGTCGGGGCTATCGCGGCTTCCGTCTCTGGGTCGAGCGTGAGCTCCAGCGTCGCCGCAAAGCGGGCAGCGCGCAGCACGCGCAGACCATCCTCGGAAAAGCGCCGGGTCGCGTCGCCCACCGCGCGAATCACGCCGCGCCGCAGATCCCCGAGCCCATCGAAAGGATCGATCAAGCTGTCGTCGATCGGGTCGTAGGCAATGGCGTTGATCGTAAAATCCCGCCTACCTAGGTCGGCTTCGATGTCGGTGACGAACTCGACCTGGTCAGGCCTGCGTCCATCCGAGTAGGCGCCCTCCCCGCGCAGCGTCGTAACCTCAAAGCTCTTACCATGTAGGCGTACGGTCACCGTGCCATGCTGGATTCCGGTCGGAATGACGCGCCTGAAGACGCGCTGCACTTCCTCGGGACGGGCGCTCGTGGCGAGATCCCAGTCAGATGCCGGCTTTTCTCGCAAAAGATCGCGCATGCAGCCGCCGACCACCCAAGCTTTGTAGCCATGTCGGTGAAACTCGCGACAGAGCTCTCGGACCTCGCTCGGAATGTCGTTGGGGGTCACTTGGTTGCGCACGAGGGTCCTTCTCGATTTCAGCCTAGCAGGCACGTTGATCAAAGATGCGCGGGCCAGCCGCGCACGCGGCCAACCGGGGTATACTCCTCGTACTTGCCGCGGCCCGCAGCATCGAACCCGCGCGAGACGTGAGATATGCGCCGATTTTTTCGTTCCACAAGGCCTCTGCTCGCACTCGTCGTCGTGCTCATCGCCTTTGGTGTCACCTTTGTGTGGCCGCGCGATAACGCCCTCGACTTCGACATAGATGGGTCACCGCGGGCCCAAGCAGCAAGACAACAGGAAACCTACGATCTACGCAGATTGAAGGTCCTGAGCCGGGTGATTCTCAAGGTGAAGGACACCTACGTGGAGCCGGAGCGCGTCGACCCGCGCCGGATGCTCCTGTCGGGCCTCAATGCCATCCAGCGCTCAGTCGCGCCTGTACTCGTTCACTATAAGGAAGGCGAGGCCAAGGCCACGGTGCAGCTCTACGACAAGCGCGCCGAGTTTCGCGTCGATGACGTCACGGCACCTTGGCAGCTGACCCAGCGCTTCAAGGAAATTTTCGGTTTCCTGCAGGACAATCTGCGTGAGGAAGACCTCGATTTGCGTGACGTTGAATACGCCGCCGTCAACGGCATGCTGCGCACGCTCGACCCCCACTCGGTGCTTCTGATCCCCGACGTTTACAACGACATGCGCACGAGCACGCGCGGTCAGTTCGGCGGCCTGGGTATCGTGATCGCGCTGCGCGATGGCTTACTTACCGTGATCCGCCCGCTACCCGGCACGCCGGCTGAACGCGCAGGTCTGCTCAAGACCGACCGCATCATGAAGATCGACGAAGAATCCACGCTCAACATGCCGCTCGATGAGGCGGTCAAGCGCCTGCGCGGCACGCCGGGCTCCAGCGTCGACGTGTGGGTGCGGCGCGACGGCAACAGCGGCTTTCAAAAACCGCGCAAGTTCAAGCTCACGCGCGCGATCATTCATCTCGAATCCGTTGAGTCCCGCATGCTTTCGGGCGGCATCGGCTACATCAAGCTGACCAGCTTTCAGGGCAATACCCACGAAGACATGGAGCGCGCGCTCACCGAGCTGCACCGTCAGCCGATGAAAGGTCTCGTGCTCGACATGCGTGACAACCCGGGTGGCTTACTCGAGCAGGCTGTGCGCATCGCAGATACGTTCATCACGAGCGGCACCATCGTCACCACCTCGTCAAACGACCCCTCGCAACGGGATGAAAAGTTCGCAACCCGCGAGGGGACCGAGCCCAACTACCCCATGATCGTGCTCGTTAACGGCGGCAGCGCCTCGGCAAGCGAGATCGTGGCGGGCGCCCTGCAAAATCACGATCGCGCGCTGGTCGTTGGGCAACAGACGTTCGGCAAGGGGTCGGTCCAGTTGCTCTACGATTTTCCAGATGACGGGTCCGCCCTCAAGCTGACGATTGCCCAGTACCTGACGCCCGGAGATGTGTCGATTCAAGGCGTGGGCATCGTGCCTGATATCGCGATCGATCCCATGACCGTCGACACCGAGGACATGGACCTGGCCGTCGATGATGTCTACACGCGCGAGTCCGACCTGCGGCGCCACCTCACGAACGAGCGTGCCGCGGAAGAAGAGAAGTCTGGGGTGGTCATGCGCTACTACCTGCCGCGCGCGACCCGCGAGGAGATTCGCTCAGCGGCGCCCGAAGACGATCCCGAAAATACGCACGAGGACGAGTTCCTCACCCGCTTTTCGCGTGATCTCTTGGCACGCGCGCCGCGTCCCGGCCGACGAGAGCTGCTCGCCGACGCAGCGCCCGTGATCGCGGAATCTGGCACGCGCGAGCTGAACCGCGCGATCGCAGAGATGAAGAAGCTGGGAGTCGACTGGAGTCTAGGCGCTGATACCGGCGCAAGCCCGGTCGAAGTCGTCGCGACAACCAGCAGCGAAGTCGGTATGGCCGGGCAGCCGTTCGATCTGAAGGTCAAGGTCACGAACAAGGGTGACAAGACCCTATATCGCCTACGCGCGGAAACGCAGAGCAACTATCCCATCTTCAAGGGCCGGGAGCTTGTGTTCGGCAAGCTTGCGCCGGGCGAGACGCGGGAGTGGTCGACTACGCTCGGCTTCTGCGCGGTCGAGGATGAAAAGCGCTCGTGCATCTTGCCCAAGGACAGCAGTGATCGCGCCGATGGCGTGAAGATCGTGTTCGACGAAGCTCACGGCCATGTGCCCCCGCCGGCCGAGATTCGCACCCGCGTGCAATCGCTGCCTCGCCCGCAGTTTGCCTACGAGTATCAGGTCGCAGATCCCGCGGGCGACGGTGATGGCCACATCGAGCGCGGCGAGAGCGTCACCGTCTATCTCGACGTCAAAAACACCGGCGCCGGTAAGGCGTTGAAGGTTACAGCCAACCTGCGCAATCTGGGCGGGCCCGGTCTGTTACTGCGTGATGGCCGCTTCGAGCTCAAAGAAATGGCGCCCGGTGAAACGCGTCGCGTCGCCTTCACCTTCGACATGCTCAGTGATTTCGAGGGCGATTCTGCACAGGTCGAAGTGTCCGTCGCCGACACCGAGCTGCGCGAGTTCGTCTCGGAGAAAATTCGCATCCCCGTCGAAGCCAAGGTTCCGGGCGCACCCGCTGCCAAGCCCGGCAGTGTTGTGCTCCAAGATGGCACCGCGATTCTCGTCTCACCTGCCGAGGGAGCCAAGACGATCGCCCGTGTGGTGGGCGGGCCGGCAACCATCACTACCGAGGCCGTACTCGGGGATTATCTGCGCGTAGCACTCGGCGATGGTCGACCCGGCTGGATTCCGGCCAGCTCCGTGGTTCCGACGGGCACGGGAGGCAGCATCGTATTCGATATGGGCCGCATGCCGCCGCGCTTGTCCGTCGATTACGGCGAAGCACTCGTCACGCGCGAACGGACCCTCAAGCTGAATGGTAAGGCCGTCGACAACGCGCGCATCCGTGACGTGTACGTATTCGTAGGCTCGCGCAAAGTCTTCTATCAGGCCAACACGAGCGCGGACGCCAAGAGCCTCGCGTTTGCTACCGAGCTACCGCTCGAAAAGGGAACCAACTACGTGAGCGTGTTCGCGCGAGAGAATCAGGACGTCGTCACGCGCGAAACTTTCGTCGTTCGGCGTGACGCAGAGGACGGCTCGCTCCTCGAGACGCCCGATCACGACTCGGACTCCTGGGACGAATTCGCCGGCGAGTGAGCGCGTCCACTTAGGCGCTTAGCATCGGATACGCCGCGACTGGCTGCGTTGTGCAGCCCCAAAACAAACCCCCCGAGCAAGGTTGCTCGAGGGGTCTCGGTTGCTTGGGAGCTCAACGAGAGGTTGGTCAGGCGAGCTTGCGCAAGGCCTCTTCGTCTTGAACGACCACGCGGCGGTGATCGAACAAAATCAAGCCGCGTCGCTTCATGTCGCCGAGCGTAAGGGTGACGGTCTCACGCGTGGACCCCACGTAGTTGGCGATCTCTTGGTGCGTGAACTTCACGCCGATCAACCTGCCGCGACTTTCGGGAATACCGTGTGACTCGGCTGCGCGCAGTAAGAAGTCCGCCACCCGTGACTCGACCGTGCGCGACAACAGCGCCTCAATGCGACGCTCTGCGTCCATGCGCCGTTCGCCCATCATGCGCATCATGGCCACGGCCAGCTTCGAGCTACGCTCCAGCAGGTCCGTCACCAACCGCATCGGCATCCGCAACACTTCGAGCTGATCGATGGCGATAGCTCCGTCCCGATGCGCACCACCCGCGGCGAGTGGCGTCTCTCCGACGATGTCGCCCACGCCGCGATACGCGACCGTGAACTCTCTATCGCCATCTGCACGACGCACCACAAGTGCGCGTCCACTGCCGACCACGTAGAGGAAATTGCCGGCTTCACCCTGGGAGTGAATCGGTCTTCGTCGCGCTACTTTAACAACGGTGCTTTGCCGCACGATTTCGTCCACAGCGTCGGTATCCAGCGCACCAAACAATGCGCAGCGTCCGATGATGTGCCGCTTCCGCATCTCCTGATCGGAGGCGGCTCGCGCCGCACCGAGGTAGTCGCGGTAAACAGGTTGATCGCGTTGATCCATACAGCCCCCAACTCCCGGGTTACAACTATACAGTTATATTGCTGCCATATGGCAAATCAGGTCAAGGGTGATTCGTGGCCTCTGACGCAAAGACCGTGCCTGACATATTCTCACATATCCGAGTAATTCCGAGAGGTAAGACCCAGTGTTCATTGACGTACTGGATAGGAAGGCGTACCTTCCCGCGCGCGCACGGTTCTGGGCACCCTGAATCGGCTGTGCGAAGGGGACTGTCATGCGCCTGTTCAGCGGGAAAATCCCGACCATTTCCGAGGAGATCGTCCGTGTGCTCACGGCCGACGGGGACATCGAAACCGAGGCCCCTGCCGAGGTCGTTCTCGACGTGGAGTCGGTGCTCAAAGAGTACCTGCGTTACGAGCGAATGGTGAGCGAGGAAGCCAAAAACCGCCTGGAAGCGCGCGGTTTGCCCTACGCGCAGCTCGGCAAGCTGAAGAACCAGGTCGCGAAAGAAAAAGGCGCGCCCCAGGTCGACGACGTCCTGCCCTATTTGCTCGATCAGATCTTGGAGATCCTGTTCCACAGCAAGAACGTAGACGAAGTGTTCGCAGAAGACGCGCAGCTTCGCCTCAAGGTGACGCCGATCCTGAAAAAGCACATGGACGTCGGCGGTGAGCTGGACGAGGAAGTGCGCTCGAAGATCAAGAACCTGGAAGAAGGCACCGCGACCTTCGAGATCGAATACGCCCGCATCATGGGCGATATGAAGCGCAAGAAGGGCCTGACCTGAGCTTCGTGCCAACCGCGCCTTCAACGTTGCCTTCAGCGCTACTCAGCATGACGGGCATCGGCATGGGCGAAGCTCCCTTGTCAGACGGAGTACTGCGCGTGGAGCTGCGTGCAGTAAATCATCGGCATTTGGACGTACGCGTTCGAACAGGTCACGAGCTCGCGGAAGTCGCGTCGGTGATCGAAGATGAAGTACGTGCACGCTGCGGCCGGGGCCGCATCGAAGCCCACGCCCGCTGGGAGGCACACACAGCGGCTGCGCAAAGCCTCGACAGTGCTCGCGCGCGCGCCGTATACAAAACCTTATGTGAGCTACGTGACGAGCTCGCCCCCGGTCAAGAGGTGCCGATCGCAGCGCTGGCTTCGGTGGCCGGTCTCTTCACAGGTGGCGTGCGTTTTGAGGCCGAGAGCTTGGTGGCAGCGGTCCGGGCCGCCACCGACCGGGCAGCTGACGATCTCTCGCGCATGCGCGCCACCGAGGGGGCCGCCCTCCTTGAGGATTTGGCTAGCCGGGTCGTCGCGCTGCGCGCCCATTCAAGCTTCATCGCCCAGCAGCGTCCCTCGATCGTAGAAGCCGCACGCGTGCGGCTGACGAAGCGTATCGAGAAGCTGCTCGAAGGGGCCGACCTGACGCTCGATTCGGCGCGGGTGGCGCAAGAGGTGGCCTGGTTCGCAGATAAATCGGACGTGACCGAAGAGCTGACTCGTCTGGATAGTCACACACGCCAATTCGAGGCGCTGCTGCGCCGCGGCGGCGACCATGTAGGCAAGAAGCTTGACTTCCTGATCCAGGAGATGGGCCGCGAGATCAACACGACCGGCTCCAAGGTTAATGATGCGGAGCTAGCCCACAGAGTCGTGGAGATGAAATCAGAGCTCGAGAGGCTGCGAGAACAAGTGCAGAATGTGCTTTAATCGGCCTCGATGCGCGACCCCGGTTCCGACCTTCTCTTGCTCATCATCTGCTCCCCTTCGGGCGCCGGTAAGACCACGCTCACGCGGGATTTGTTGCGGCACTTCAGAGACTTTACTTTCTCGGTGTCATGTACGACGCGCAAGCCTCGCCCGACAGAAGTGGACGGTAGAGATTACTTCTTCATCGACAAGGACGATTTCAAGCGGCGCGTAGACGAGGGGGCGTTCGTCGAATGGGCCGAGGTCCACGGGAACTTCTACGGCACGAGCATCGCCGAGCTCGACCGCGCGCGTGGCGAAGGCAAGGTCGGCATCGTTTTCGATGTGGACTACCAAGGCGCGCGTCAGATCAAAGCGCAGCTGACCAGCGCTGTGGGAGTCTTCATCCTGCCGCCTTCCATGGATGAGCTTTCACGAAGATTGCGCGGTCGCGCCACGGACGATGAGGCAACGATCGAGCGCCGCTTCGCCAAGGCCAAGCTCGAGATCGAACACTATCGTTTGTTCGACTACGTGATCGTCAACGACGACTACGACAAGGCGTTCTGGCGTTTGCGCAGCGTTGTGTACGCGGAGAGCTCGCGTTGCATGCGAATGGCACCGTCGGCAGAGCGTCTATTGCGCGATGAGGCCGTAGGAACGTGGCCCTTTCAAACGCTTTAGTCAGCGCTCGCTGGGTTCGGGTCTCTGCGTTATGCGCCGGACTATGCGGCATGGTGAGCATGCTGAGTGTCGCGAGCGCTGCGCGTGCGGATGCAGCCATCTCCATCGACCTCAAAACGGGCGCGAGCGTACCCGCGGTACTACGCGTCGCTCTCGACGCCGACGATGACGATGAGAACGGCACACGTGACGCCGATGAGCAAACCAAGGTTGCAGGTGATGAGCTCGTTGCGCTGCGCATCACCGGCGCCAAACCTGGCATGCAGGTGCGCGCGGAAGGCGGCCTGCGTCTGTTGCTCGCAGGCACGCCCGTCGCTCACGCACCCGCCAATGCCACGCTGCAGCTACAAGGCGTTCGCGTCTCGAAGTCAGAAGGCGACGCGGCGCTGGTATTTGAGCAAGGCGAGCAGGCACATCGCTTCCCGGTGACGGTGGTCGGATTGTCGTGGCTCGATGCCAGCAATGCCATTCTTGATGCGTCCAACACGGCGCTCGGGATCTCCCGCCACATCACCCATGACGGATCGCTACCGCGCGAAATCGGAGAGAACACGCGCAGCGAGGATCCCGAAAACGTACGCATCGAAGTCGAGGATGCGAGCGCTCAGGCGCGCGTGCTTTACGTCAACCTCGTGGCCCGCGACGTGCACGGCCTGGTGACGGATGTATTGCGGCACCTTCCGCTGTCTCGGGTGGGCAATAGCCACCGCTTTCGCAGCGGCTTCGTCCGGCTGGTTGCTGACAACACCGACAAGTCCGCACCCGAGATCGGTGGTCAACTCCTGAAGGTGCGACTGCGTGACCGTGTGGGCATTCGGCTGGGAGACGCTCGCGCGCCACTGACCCAAGATGCCTTCGTCGGAAAATCCGGGAACGCAGGCGGCGACAGGTCCGTACTGCGCGGCAAGCTACGCGTGACGGTCCTGCGCATGGCGCCCGACGGCGCGACCGTTCTGGGCGAAGATGTAGAGCAGGCCGAACAGCTTTCACGTGAGCAAGTCGTGATCGCCAACGAGATCTGGGCCCAATGCTTTATCGACTTCGGCCGGCCTGAAGAGACCGAGGTGCGGATCGTCGCCCCGCCTCCCCCTGCCCTGCTCAGCATTGCCGACATCGATGGGCTGCCCGCAGCAGGCGATGGTAAGATTCGCGTGCGGGCGGGTGAACGCAGCATCGGCCCCGTCCCTACGATTCGTGGCAATACGCCCGAGCAGACTGCCCAAAGTCTGGCGCGCGCGTTCCGGTCTGCTGGCTTCTCCGCAGAAGTCAGCCTCAACCCGCGTACGGAACGCGGCGCCTATGGCAGTGCGGACCTTATCGTGCGCGACAGGCGGGGTGCTCTAGTCGCCCTGTCGGTCGATAGTCAAGGACCATTGACCACCGACTCGCGCCAACGCATGGAAGTGGGCCACGTCGATCTGAGAGATGGGATCCAAGAGTTCGACAACGATGTGTCTGCTGCGGGTACGCTCGAAGAGCGCACATTGATGAAGCTCTTGAGCGATGACGATCCGACCAGTATCGACGTGATTCTGATCAATCACTTCGTCAATCCTGACCGTCAGGGGGAAGCGTTCATCGAGTCCGACGTGAGCAACATGGCCAACACGTTAATCTTCGATCGCAATGCCGTGCGCTATCAGCGGCAAGCTTGGGTGCAAGCCCACGAGCTTGGGCACGTGCTGATGGACGAGCCATTTCATCCCGACAATCTGGGGCCCGATCGCTCCTATCTACTGATGGATTCGGACGCACGCCAAGGCCGGGTGACCGGACCCAAGCGCTTGAGCGATGTGGAATGCAAACGAGCCCGCAGACGCAGCGGGCCAGGTGCTCAGCCAGTTGTGCTCGTGCCCGCGCCCTAATTGTTGAGCGGACTTCGACTAGCGAAATGCCGCGGCGAGCGCCTCATGGATGTCTCGTACCGCCACCAGATCCATGCCCTCGCGCTCGTTCGCGCGCAGACGCTCCACGCAGCCGAGCGGCAGGATGGCACGGGTAAAGCCGAGCTTACGCGCCTCGGCCAAGCGCAGTCCGGCACGTGCCACCGCGCGTACTTCGCCCGTCAGACCCACCTCGCCAAACACCACGGTTTCCGGCGAAAGCGGCCGATCGCGCAGACTTGATGCGACCGCGAGTGCAAGCGCCAGGTCGACCGCTGGCTCATCGACGCGTGCACCACCGACGACGCTGACAAAGACGTCTTGATCGAGCACCTGCACGTGAGCCTTACGATCGAGCACGGCCAGCAGAATCGCGAGACGACTGGAGTCAACGCCGGTGGCGACGCGGCGCGCTGAGCCGTAAGCCGCTTGCGCCACCAACGCTTGGACCTCGATCAACAGCGGCCGATTACCCTGGACGGTCGGCACCACCAGGGAGCCTGCCGCATGTTTAGGGCGCTCCGAAAGAAACATCGCGCTTGGGTCGGATACCTCGATCAGGCCTTCGCGCAGCATCTCGAACACGCCCATCTCGTGGGCGGGGCCGAAGCGGTTCTTGGTTGCGCGCAAAATGCGAAAGGCTTGGGTCGCGTCGCCTTCGAAGGACAACACGGTATCGACGAGATGCTCAAGCACCTTTGGACCCGCGATAGCTCCCTCTTTTGTGACGTGTCCGATCAGAAAGAGCGACAGGCCCCGCGCCTTGGCCATATCGACAAGACGCGCCGTCACCTCGCGCAGCTGGCTGACGCTGCCCGCGCTCGATTCGAGCTCGCGGCACCGTAAGGTCTGGATTGAGTCGATCACGACCACATCGGGAGCATCGCGCTTGAGCAGCTCCTCGACATCTTCAAGATCCGTGGTCGCGAGCACGTGTACCTTCGAAATGCCCGGAGTTTCCAGGCGTTCGGCGCGCAAAGCGATCTGAGCTGCGGACTCTTCGCCTGTCACGTACAGCGCGGAGCCACCTTGGCCCGCGATCCCGCCCAAGCCTTGCAGGAGCAGCGTGCTCTTGCCGATGCCAGGATCACCACCCACCAGCACCACCCCGCCCGCGACAGGTCCGCCACCGAGCACGCGATCGAGCTCTTGAATACCAGTAGGAATCCGGCGCGCCGCATCCGTCGTCACCTCGGATAAGGGCATCGCGCGCACGCTGCCGCCTGCCTGCGCCGCTTGGGCGCGTTGGCTCAGCGTGGTCGATGCGGCGGGCCTCTCGCGCTCCTCAGCCAGTGAACCCCAGGCGTTGCACGAGGGGCAGCGCCCGAGCCAACGTGGTGAGTTGTGCCCGCATGCGGCGCACACGTAGACGGTTTTGTTTTTGGCCATAGTGCTCGCGTTATCGGCCGCTGCCTGCGCTCGTTGCGCTTTTAACAGGCGCCGGGTGCGCGCTTCGGACGGGCACCGGTCGCAGGCATCAGTACGCGATGCCGGCCACGCCGCGAAAGATCATCGCGCTCGTTGCATCGTCGCCGGGCAGGTTCAGCCCCTGGAAGGGGAAGAGGACGCCCCACTGCACGAGGCCATAGAAGCCGTCCATGGGATCGGGCCCATCTTCGCTGCGATAGTAAAGCGACACGTCCATCTCGAGGCCGAGATTGCCGCTGCCACCCCAGGTCTGATCGGCCACAGACGCGCGGCTGTACACGATGTCCACGCGGCCGCCAGCGAGCTGACCGTACGGATCGCGAATGAAGTCATAACTCACACCCGGCTTGAAGTAATAGCCGCCGGCCACGCGCTGCATCAGCGTACGCCAGAGGATCAAGTCGACGCGGTAGTCCGGGTGAAACTGGTACGTGGAAATCGTGCGATTGCCGATCGCACCCTCGCTTCCGACGCGCTGAAACGACGGATCGTTGGTCGCTGCCAGACCGTAAGCATTGCTGTCGCCGCTCGCGAAACCTGAGTACAGGTACAGGCCGAGTCGTTCGTCAAACAGGCGGTATTCAGTCTCGAGCGCGGCGCCGAACTGGCGCAGCTTGCAGGTGCCATTGGTCGCGCGACCGGGCGAACCACGCTCACTCAGCTCAGCGGCCTTGGAGACTGCTGCGTCTCGATCCGTCGACTCGACGACCAGCTTCGGACAGCCGCCTTCGATGCTGCCCGCCGTGTAAGTACCTTCGAACTCGACACGCAAGCCCTGCCAGCGCAGCTGGGCCCAGATGTCCGGCACGTACTCGGTCTTGTTGAGGCGCGTGAAATTAAACTCGCTGTCGTTGTCGTCGACAACCTGTAGCAACTGGTCGCGGTACACGAAGTACACGCCGTAGTTGAAGACGGCTTCGCCGCGCAGCAGCGCACTCTGTTGCTCGGCCTCGTCCATGCGGCGCGCCACGGCCAACGTGTAGGCGTCCAGATCATCATTTTGAGCGGTGTCGATAGGCACGCCCGAGGGGGTTGCAACGCCAGGCCTGACATCTCCTTCGCTGGCCCAGTCCCAGGCTGCCATCAAATAGAAGCCGGCGAGGTTGGTGATGCCCATCAAGCGATCA
>JBBSJC010000005.1:0-39559 GCA_038257655.1 Polyangiales bacterium
CATTGGGCTGACGTTCGGTCCCCCTGACGCGGCCACGAGGGCAACCGTCTGGCGCAGTGGCAGGCCCGCCGCTGCATGCACCAACATCAGCCGCAACAGATCGCTAGCATTGGTGATTTTGGCGTTTCCGTACTGCACCTGAAGCTGCTTGTGCTCATCGGCAAGCTGCTCCCAGTTCGCCGGGAGAAGCGAGGTGATCATATGCCAGTCGTTCAGGATCTGCTCAGCCATGCCCCCTTCAGATCACGTTCAAGATCGCGGGGCAAATAAACTGCTAACACGTATGGGGGAGCGAGCTGGCGTTGCCGCCGGGAATACCGGCTTTCGTCGGGTATGTCGTTCAGCAGCACAATCTACGTAAGCGCTCCGAGGAGCGGTATGACGAAAGGCTGGCGAATTTTTGGGGACCGGCTTGGACTAGCAATTGAATTAAACATCGTGCAGCGACTTCGCCCTATGAAGCAGGTGCGGGAGCCCACAAATGGCAATTTCCTACTTGGAAAGATTCCCAATCTTCATAGTCTAGTACCCTACTCGCTGGAAGCGAGGAAGCCCGTATACGACTGCAATGGTTCCGACGGGCTAAAAGGTGCTCATATCAAGACGGCGGCGGATTCGCGAGAACACTTTACCGAGATAGTGAGGGCTCTACAGGCGCTCACGCTCGAATCCTGAGTACCCAGCACCTGAGGTCGGACCACCCCCCCGCTGCGGTGCTCCAATCATCACGCAAGCTTATATGATTGCGTGTGTCGGAGTGCGGCGCTGGCCGCCGCGCGACCAAGTGCGCTCCGCCTGAGGTTCATCTCGGACATCCCATCAGGGTCCACGTCACGAACGCCTCATTGAGCGAGATCATCTCACGCTCTGCGCTTGTGCGACTGATCCCCTCCACGAAGATCAGCGCAGATGCCGCAACGCCGTGCTTGCCGACGCTCTCACACAGCTCCGCTGCCCGCTCTGCCATGGCGGCGACGCTGCGCTGCTCGACGCTGTAGCGTGACGCGATCGCGGCGACCAAACCGGCTTCCGCCTGCCACCCGCTGAGCGTTCGCGCTTGTCCGGCGCGCCTCTTCGCTTCGTCGCGACGCTCGGCGGCAACCGTTCTCCTGATCTTACTACGCATGCGTTGAACCCGGATCTTTGACGCACTAACTTCCTTCCTGAGGTGCGCCATGGTCGTCCCCTCAACAGTGCCGAGTGCGTCAAGATGCCGGCTGAGCAGAAGGTCGTAGTTCACGAAGCCAGAGGTTCGCTCGTACGCAACATCGGTATTCGCCTCCTCGATTGCCTTCACCGTGCGTGCGAGCGGCTGTACTTCGGTCCACAAGGCACGACTCTGGGTCTCAAATGCAACGAAGCCATCGGCTGGAGGCGTGAGCACTGCCAACCGCTCGGTTACCGCGTTCGTCTCCTCGACAACCGTAAGGCATCGCGCGCAAATAACTGACCCGTTTCAACGCCGATGCATCCCCTTCGTCAGCACTGAAAATTCTCCAGATACGGGGAGTATCCTTGCGAATTTTCATCACTGACGAAGGGGCGCCTCGACGCCGATCCGGATCAGTTATTCGCGCGCGATGCCTAATTGCCTCCTTGACGCGTCTAGCGCTTAGGAGCTCGAAGGCGTGCGCCAGCTTCATGCGACCATCAGCGATCATGGCAGGCGCCTCGGCGCGAAGCGTGTCCTCATCTGCCTTACGCCTTGCTTCCGCTTGTGCTGTAGCTTCGGCAGCAGACGCGACCATCACGCCCGTGGTTTGCGGTTGGCGTTCCGAGACGGTTTGGATGACTTTTGCGCCGACCACAAATATCAAGGCCGCGCCAAACATCCACAGGCAACCGATCGAGGCTTTCTTGTTCTGAGAGGCAGTCAGGATCTGGCGCTGCTCGCTCATGCCCGATCATTTTGCCAGTTGCGAAGGCTCCCTCATAGCAATAGCGTGCAGAAGCCAACTGGCCACCCCATTGCCGGGCCGGTTCAAGTCTTCTCATCAAACCGTAAGGCGCCCAACGCGTAACCAGAAGCAGCAGACCTTGCTTGCGAACCGCCATTCACCATTACTTGCCCGCGGCCAGGGCCCGCAGCTCTCCGATTTGCTGGCGTCTTCGCTCGGTTGCTACTTCGTCGTTCCCACGCTCGGTCGCTTGCCATTTGCCTCCCATGCGTAGGCAGGCCCTAAGCCCGGAATCTGAATGGTCGGTGCCTCCCACGCTATAATGTGTGCGATGTACTGTACTTACGAGGCGAAGCCCCGATGGGTCGGTTGCTTCGCGCTCTATGAGGCATGAGGCAAGTGGTGTGCGGTTAGGAAACGCGCAGTTTGGGACGCGCACCGCAGAGCCTTCCTTGGCCATCGCTGCGATTTGCTTCGGGGGCCAGCCCGCAACTCGGCTGCGAAGACAATGTACTCGACGCACTCGTGCAGGACATCGACCACGGCCAGTCCTGGTGCGAGCGCGACATCAATGGAGCACCTGGCACCGTGCTCGCAGGAGGTTGGACCTACTTCGAAAACGTGGTGAAGCACCAGGTCCGCTTCTTCCTGGCTAATATCAAGTGGAACCACGACAACCCTAGCGCTCCGGCGCCGCTGGAGGTCCTCGAGCTATTGGTCAAGCTAGTCGAGGCCCGCGAGTTATTCGACACGTTGCCAACGGGCACGGTCCTCCATCGCGTGCGAGAAGTCGCCGATGGCGAACAGGCACCATCGCGACCTACCGACTTCGGGCCACCTCCCGCTGGCAGGTCGACGCAGGCGAATCGAATGAACCCACCCGGGATCAGCGCGCTGTACACCTCGCGTACCCGTGACACTTGCCTCCAAGAGATCCCGATCCGCAGTGGATACCGACGCTTCGTCGCATCGCTGGCCGTCGAACACGAGATCAAGCTGATAGATCTGACGCAGATTCCCGCGCCACCGCGGCTCCTCGCTGGTGCTGCACCCTGGACCCGACACAGCCTGCAGTTTCTCGATGCTTTCGCGACCATGAGCGCCAAACCCGTTGCGCGCGATGATCGAGAGCATATCGAGTACGTGCCCACGCAAGTCGTGAGCGAGTTCTTGATGCACGCCTTCAGACCGAAGGGCGTCCTCGGAATGAAGTTCGGGAGCACGAAGAGGCAAGACGCCAACGTCGTGCTGTTTGTTGGACCGGAGTGCATCGTCGCAGACCCACCACTTTCTGGATGGCCGAGCGCGAAGGCCATTCTGCGGCTCCTGAACAGTGAAGAGGCCTGAGTGTGGCCGCGAGCTTTTTCAGGAGTCTGCGGCCCTGTGGGCCAAGGGCACCGTGGACGCGCTGGTACGTTGGAAGTGCGCATTCCGGACCCATCTGGGCAGCGATTCCGGCGGCATCTGGGCACGCATTCCGGCAGCATCTGGGCAGCCGTTCCGGAGCACTTGGGCACTGGTTCCGGAGCGATCTGGGCAGGGTCCAGGCGTAGCGAGGGACGGTGACGGAGCATCTCGTGACGAACTCCGTTGATACGTTATCCCCATCCCGCCTTAGCCGCGCCAAGAGGTCGTCGAGTAGCGCCGACTTAAGTCGCCCCGGCCGCCGGTGGACCAAGTCCGAGGCGGCGGTTGCTCCGATGCCGAGCGAGCGCGCCATCTGGATGCGAGCGCCACCCATATGCGCCCACGCGGCATGTTGATCAAGGGGCGTCTACGCTGCGTTGATCTCGACCTTGTACTTCAGCCCAGCCGCGTCTAGCTCGGCCTGGATCGCGAGTCGTACAAGAACGGACTCGGGGTAACCGAGGATGCGAGCCCACTTGGCTGCCCGCTCGGGACTCACGGTCTTCCTGCCCTTCTCGACGTCGCACAGGTGGGACTTCGAGACGCCGAGCTTCTTGGCGCAGGCATCTTGCGAAAGCTCTTCGCTCTTGCGAACGGACTCGAGCGCCCGGGCCAGCGTGAGCGGCCCGCCGGTGAGCTTCTCCAGCAGCTTCATCGCGTTGCTTGTTGTCGGTCTGGCCTTGCGCATCGTGCCTCCCTCAGTAGTCGTGCTTGTTTATTTCTTCGACCGACACGAACTTAGCTACGCCGCCCTTGATCTCGTAGATGGCGCGGTAGGCACGGCTCAGGCGGATTGAGCGTTGCCCAGCGCGGTCGCCCTTCAACGGCTCATCGTGATAGCCAGGGACCTTGCGTACTTTCTCGACGCCGTTTTCCTCGACGGCCGCGACCCAAATCATCAAGTTGTCCACGATGTGCCGTGGCAGCTTGCGAAGCTGCTTCTCGGCCAGCTTCGTGATCTCGACCGACCGAACCATGCCGTTCAAGTGTACACCTGGCAGGTGAACTTATCAAGAGGCACGACTCGGGGTACTAGTCGCGCCAAGAGGTCGTCGAGTAGCGCCGCTTGAAGTCGCCCCGGCCGCCGGTGGACCAAGTCCGAGGCGGCGGCTGCTCCGATGCCGAGCGAGCGCGCCATCTGGATGCGAGCGCCACCGATATGCGCCCACGCGGCAAGTGCAGCGCGGCGTGCAGCGGTCACAGCGGGGCGACGGTCACGGGCGGCGCTTCCGCGCGGGTCGATGCCGGTCAGGTCGCGCACAGCCGCGATCACGCTTTCGGGCGTGATGTGCGACGGGCGAGGCCACCAAACAGCGGAGTGGGGAACGACCACCGCAGCGCGCATACCCTCCGCGCCCTGCCGCGGCGTCGCGACCACCACGGCCCCCTTCGATCGAAGCCCTGCCCGTGCAGGCGCGAGGCCGAGGTATGCGCGATGACTCGTCCACGAACTCTCGTCGGCGCTGCCCACGAGCCGCGCACGCACCGGATTGTTGTGAACGTAGGCGAGCAAGTAAGGTACCCGACTGTCATCCACTGCCTCCGCGTACGGACGATCTGCGAACACAGGCCCAAGACGACCGTGCCGAGCGTTCAGCCAGCGCGCCGTCCGCGAGTACGCACTCTTGGTCCAGCTCCCGAGCGACCCCGCACCGGCTTCGAGCACCACATGAACATGGCTGCTCATCAGCGCGTACCCGAGCAGCACCCAGTCCGTCCGCGGGAGCGCGTATCTAAGTCGCGCGAGGTACGCCTCGCGCTCCACATCCCCGACGAGCTGCCCAGAGCGGTCCACGACCGCGAGACGACGTGATGAACGGTACCCACCGTGACCATGCGAGGCATTCGAGGCATGCCCATGTATCGAGCGGCCGGTCCAGGGGGTTGCGGGAAAACGTATCAACCTAGTCCGTCCCGGTGTTCTTCCTCCCACACGGTCTGACATCGACCTGCCGCTTCGCACAGCCCTCGGCCACCCCACTAGTGTTCTGACCGCGATGTAGTGCTCTTCCGGTAGTGAAAGACGCGGCGTGCGTCGACGGTATCGAAACGCCAGATGATCTTACGCTTTCGTCGGTTGGCGTCAGCGTTGCACAGACGGGTTCGCTTGGTAACCGTCGACGATGGGCTTGAAGGCTCCGATGCTCGCATGTCTGATCCTCCGAGCGAGACTGCGGCGCTGGCGTTCGGCTTCTTCGATGTTGAGCAGTTCGTCGAGCCACGGCTTGGTTGCGATCTCGTCCCAGCGCGCGAGCATGCCGTACAGACCGAGCTTTCGCAGACGTGCGCGCAGGTCATCGTGGCGGGTCTCAGTCTTCCTCTTCTTTCTCCTTGTCGAGGCGGTGGCAAGTCTCGAGGCGGTGCGGACGCACGACGATATCGGCCGCGCGTGGGTTGGTGGTGAAGCGCGCGACGATGGGTGGTGGTTGACCGACGCGCTGCGGCCTTGCTGTCTAGTGCCGTGCACCGGATTGCGCATGTTTCGTTCGGGTCGGTGTCTGCTTCAAGGCATCGCGGCGCCAGACGTAGCCCGTACGGGAATACCCGCTGGATCGAATCCCTCCAGACAATACACATTGATTCCGAAGAAGTCGGGCGAGACGCGCTTGCGATGAAACGGGTAGATCCCACAAAACTTGCAAAAGTAGTGGGTAGCCGTGCGCGTGTGAAACTGATAGGCGGACAGTGCCTCTTGTCCTGCAAACAACTTGAACTGACTTTCGGGCACCTTGACCATCAACGCGTTCTTCCGCCGGCAGATGGAGCAATCGCAAGTCGTGAGTTCCTCGAAGGCCGACGAGATCTGAAACCGGATGGCGCCGCAATGACATGTTCCTTCGTGCGTTCGTATGAGACGGTTCATTGGAGCTCCACTTCGCCGCGCAGGTAAAGGATGCACTCGCCTTCGAGGGTGACGCGCTCTCCTGCTAATCCGCAGCGAACCTCTCCGCCGCGCCGGGAGGCTTGGAACGCAAGGAGCTGACTCTTGCCGAGACGCCTTGCCCAGTAGGGAGTCAACATGCAGTGCGCACCGCCTGTGACCGGGTCTTCCGGGATACCCTTTGCCGGCGCGAAGTAGCGGCTGACGAAGTCGTAATCACCATCGCCGGCCGCAGTGACGATCACCCCACCGCGATCAAGACGAGCTATCGCGGCGATATCGGGAACGAGCTCACGAACCGCCTGCGCACTAGCGAGGAGCGCCGTGTAGTTGAACGCATCGGCAACAACTTCCACCGGAGACGCGCCCAGTGCATGGGCGAGTCCAGGCGGCACAGCAATGAGTGACGTAGGTCGCTGAGGGAAGTCCATGAGGTAACCCCGCTCCCTGCGCTGAACGGTAAGGGGGCCACTGGCCGAATGGAACACGACCTCACGACGCGTTGGCTCGAGCCATTCCATCACCACTGCCGCACTTGCCAGCGTGGCGTGGCCACAAAGCGGAACCTCAACGGTCGGGGTGAACCAGCGCAGGCGATAGTCCACACCTTCGCGGACCAAGAAAGCCGTCTCCGCGAGGTTGTTTTCGGCAGCGATCGATTGCAGAAGCGCGTCTGGCAGAAATTGGTCGAGCGGCATGACCGCGGCCGGATTCCCCTCGAATCGACGCGCTGCGAATGCGTCAAGCTGAAATATCGGGATGCGCATCTGAGCTCCGCTTGCGAAGGAACTGGATACTAGAGCCCCTCGGGGTGCCGCGCTACCGGGTACGCGGCAGCGCGCGTCCTCGCAGAGACCACTCGCGCCTTCGTCGGTTCCTGGAACAGGTCACCGACGCACGAGAAATCCGGCGCATCCAGCGCTGGCTAGTTCCCGTCCAATTGGGCGGGTGTAAGGTCTTGATCAGCACTCCAAAACGCTACCGCAGACTATCTTACTATCCACTCAAACCAGGCGCGTCGAGCGGCAGCTATCTCGGCGTGACGGACTGGGCGTGACGGACTGGAACCACGTCGGACGACGGAAAATCGGAAAGCCCCTCCGGAGCTACACCGCCTTCGAGGCTTGCAGCGTCTCCCACACGTGATCGACCAAGGCGTGCACACGCTCAGGTTGTGGGGCCAAGCGAACCAGGTCGGAAGCAGACGATGCACCGATTCCCAGCGCGCGCGCCATCTCGATCCGAGCACGGCCGGCGCGCGCCCAAGCAAGAAGGGACACTCGGCGAGCCAGCGCTACTTCAGGGAGGTGGTCACGTGCACCCTGGCCGCGCGGTTCCGTGCCTACAACGCTGTGGACCGCAGCGAGCACAGCGGTCGAGCTCACCTCGCGCCTCGCAGGGCCGATCACAGAGCCGGCGGCGGCGAGCAACGGGAAGGTTAGTCCCTGCACGACCGAACCCAACCATCGAAAGCGATTCTGCCGGCGTCATCATCCGAATAGCCGCACAGCGCGAGCCCACGCTGCACACCTAACCCCGCAACCGGTGGCTCTAACTTCTGTCGTTACACGATCGCCTGTTTGCCAGGCACCGACCAGCTGAGGTCCTGGCGCGAGCATATGGCCGGACAGCACTGCAACCCTACACGCGAGACGCTGGAGCTTCCCGGGCTCGCGGAATGCGTGACGGCACTCGAGACCACACCATGCCAAGGGGCAACTTGGTGGCACGACAACCCCTTGCCTGCGTGTCAGCCCGCGCGGGCCGTTTTTTGGAGACGTGCCAGCGCAGTCGATGCCGGCGAAAGCTGCGGGCGGCTCACTTACTGCGCGGATGATGCGTGGTGCGACACCGACTACGCGGGCAACTGCGGGACATGCCAACCTCGGCTTACGGAAGGCAGCGCGTGCGAGAGACTTGGCGTGCCTTGCGCCACGGGCTTTTACTGCGCGGGTGCCGGCACGTGCGAGAAGGAGCGTCCCGCAGGCGCTGCGTGCGAGGGCGTCTTACAGTGCGCAAGCGGCATGTGCGTCGATGGGCGCTGCGAGACGGCGGAGTCGCTGCAAGGCAGCCCATGCCAGGGCCCATGCCAGGACTCTCTCGACTGCCGCCTTGCTCTACGCTGCGACAAGGGCAAGTGCACACCTGCACTCCCTCTCGGCGCGGCCTGTGACGAGAATTGGGATTGTCAGGCCACCTTTTGTTACGAGGGCAAGTGCGCCGGCTTTGCCGAGTGCGGCCTCGGTGATGAAGGGGAGCCCTGCTTGTCCGACGGGCACTGCGCGGCGCCAAGGGTCTGCAGTTGGTACCGCTGCCGCCTCCCGCTCAAGGATGGGGAGACCTGTGAGCGAAGTGCAGACTGTGAGCGCACCAGCGCGTGCTCAGCAAGCCCTGGAAAATGTGAGAAGAAGCGTGGCGCCGGCGCGCCTTGCAACACGCCGCGCAATTACGACGACGTTTGTGCATCGAACTTTTGCACAAAGGACGGGATCTGCGGGGACGAGGTAGCGGCTAGCTGCGACTAGGAACCTGCATGCCTGCGGACTGTCAAACCGATCACGACTGCGATGGGTCTACCCACCGTCTACTGGAAGACGTTGGTCTGCGACCAGCTGTTGCCGCCCCAGCATTTCAGGCCAACCCCGCTGTCCACCGCACATGCCTGCGTTGAGCCGCCTGTGAGCTCTACTAAGCCCAGCGCACTTGCGGGCGGCGCCAGCACACCAGTGGTGGACGTGCCCCAGCAAGTGACTTGACCCAGGTCGTTCAGAGCACAGCTGTAGTTCGTGCCGGTAACTAGGTCGACGTTCCCTCGTTCCCTCAGCTGGATTGCCTGCAGGCCCACGGAAACCGAAGTCATACGTGTTGAGCAGCGCGCCACCTTTAACAGCGGCCTCGACCACCTCGATTGCGTTGCCGAGCTCACCGACGACCCAAGCGAGAGCCCGCTTTAGCGTTGCAGCGTCCACGCATGGCGCACACTGGCACGGCTCGTCAGCGAAAAAGCTGAGCTTCTCGCTGGCCTACTCTTTGCGTGCGTGTCGTTGACACGTGGTGATTGCCCGCTCTACAGAAGGACACGTTATGAACCGTCGGTTACGCTTGCCTCGCGCCTGGCTGCTCGCCGCGGGATTCGTCGGGCTCGGGGCATGGCACCTTCCGGTTGCGGACGCCTGTACGTGCTCGCCGGAGACTCGGGCGAGCTGGCCGTACGAGGGCGCGACCGATGTTCCACTCGTGCCCTCGATCGTCGTGCAGCGGACGTCATATCCGGGGTCGCCTGCGCCCGCCTACCTTGAAGGCGGTGGTGGTACGACCATTCCACTCGAGCTTCGCAACACGCTAGAGGAACCTTACGCTTGCGTCGCGCGCGTGGAATTCTTACGGCCCGCAGATGCGCTGGCTCCCTTCACGACGTACACCGTAAGGTTCGATGTTAGTCAGGTGCCTGCGGAAGCGTTCCCTGACGAAAGCTATGCGCCGTCTTCCTTTACCACCGGTGGGGAAGGGGCCGAGGATCAAGCGCCGTCGGAGATCTCCATCGATCTCTTTCGCATCACGAATCAAGCCCGCTGCAAGGCAAGCGAAAAATGCCAGGACCTGGCGGAGGCCAGCGCTGGCAGCGATATCCTCAGCGGCTCTCCAACCTGGGTCAGGTTATCCAATGGAGGAGAGAGCGTGGTGGGCCCACTCGGTACGGGCGCTCTGAGCTCGGATCCAGACGGGCTAGTGCCCCACGAGGAGTTCGTGCATGTGCAGCTTCCGCTCGCAGCCCAGGATGATTGCGTGCTTTATGAGCGCATCAATGCGCGCGGCGAGGTAATCGCGGAGCGCGAGATCTGCGAATACAGCAAATGCGTTTCGGCTGCGGCCACATTCGGAGAGCTCGGTTGTGGCGAGGGCTATCCGCAGCTCGGTCCCGAGCTGTGGGAGAGCGTGAGTGACGACAGCTGCAGCGCGCCAGGACGTGCCACGCAGGATCCAGCCACGCGCGAGTGGATGGTCGAGCCCAGCGAGTGCAGCGTGCTCGCGCCGGGCGCTGCGTCGCAGGTGCCTTGGGCATGGTGGGCGCTGGTGCCACTGATGGTGCGGCGTCAGCTAAGATCGCGCCGCGCACGAAGTTGTTGAGCCTCTGACTAGCCCGGCGCACTAGGCGCGATGGGATGGATTGCGTACACAAGGGCTCGGTAATGAAGCCGGCGCGCCGCTGGTTTCGGGCTGGCGCCGGAGCCGGGGAAACAAGGCATCTCGGGGACGGACAGGGAAGGTACGATGAGCAGCTGCGACGCGAGCTCGCCGACCTGGACTAGCTCCTGATCTACCAACCTGATGGTCTCGCAAGCTAACGCGGTGCGTAGGATGCGCGGCTTTGCGAATACGCGGTGTCAGAACCGACGCCCGTTGCCGTTGGCTGGTCTTGGAGCCGGACGTGGTAGCTTGGGCGGATGAAGCGCCTCCTCCCGACCTTACTTCTTGCCGGCTGGCTCAGCATGCTGGGCATGGCGTGGAGCACCATGCCTGTGCAGGCTCAGAACAGTTGCTCGGCCTCGGTTTCTCTGGTCAGCCTGCCGCCAGACGCGCTGGGGGTGTCACGTCTGCCTAGTATCGTGCTCAAGGGCTACGCGGACTTGGTGGTTACGGAGGTCAGCCTCGTCGATCCGAGTGACGTCTCCTTTCCGTTGCAGAAGGTGCGCGAAATCGAGACGTCTGAGTGTTGCGCAAGCCGCCTGATGTTCTTGAGTAGTAAGGCCATGCTGGCAGCGAACACCAAGTACCGAGTGCGCGTCTCGATCGAGGATGGCAACAATCCGACGCGAACCGAAGTGCTGGCTTCTTTCGCGACTGGCGCCGACGTGGTGACTGAAAAAATGCCACCGCCTGTCGATGTTCATCTTGTTCAAGTGACGTTGATTGATGCGCAGGAGTGCGATGCGAGCCACTGTGAAGGCCAGTTGGAGCTGCTCGTGGTCGACGAGAAAAAGGCGGCCGCGCCGAGTTGGTTACTGGTGCATTCGCCTGACCAGGACGCGCGTCCGGACTCGGTGTTCCCGCTGGGCCAGCAGGCACTGGAAGTCCACGTCGCCAGTACGGCCTTCCGTGTAGCCCCTGGCGCGTGCCTGGAATACGAGCAGGTGGACGTAGCAGGCAGCACGGTGGCCCAGGACAGTCTGTGTAAACCTGACCGTTGCGTCGCCTTCGATCGCGGCGGCGTGGCGTCTGAGGGATGCAGGCCCGACAGCGTGCGGCCGATCGCTTGGCGAGTGTGGAGCGCGCTCAACAGTGATAGTTGCGAGGACGTGCCCAGATTGCGCATTGATGCTGAGACTGGCGCGCCCGAGCGTGTTCCGGCCGCGAACCATGGAGGTTGCAGCAGCGGGGGGCGCGATAGCCGCACGCACGGTACCGCGTTCGCTAGCAGCGTGTTCGTGGGGCTACTGGTATTGCGAATCCGACGGCGCAGCCGGTGTCACAGCTGATCGAACCAAGTGTGTTGCTTGCCCGCTTCCGCGCTGCGAGCGTGTAGAGGTGCGAAGGCTTAGCTAGGAAGCACTTCTGTCCAAGGGGGTTCGCGACGGACGGCTGTGTTCAACAACCGGCGGAGCGCGTCGAGCGTCCGCTTCTCGCTACTCGTCCCAACGGATGGAGAACACGTATCTCTGGCCATAGCCAAGCGATCCGGCGGACACCAGTTGCACCGCTGGAGCACCGACTCCCTGCGCGTGCATGGTACCCAACACGACTCCGCGAAAGATCGCCGGGTACAGGGCACCCGGTTCTACTTGGCATGTCCATTCTGCTTCGCTAGCGCCCGTGCGTGACAGCTCGTGAGTGTTCATGGGGACGCAGAGACGGTATGCGTCGACGAGGCGAGAAAGGATTTGCAGCGGGCTCGTTCCCATGAGCGGAGCCATGGTGCGTCCCACCATGCTCTGTTTGAAGATCGGGTAGAACGACGCTGCGAGCTGATACATGCCGTCCTTCGCAGCAGCGTTGGGATACAGGCGCTGTAAACGACATGACGATCGTGTTCGTGCAGGGGCGTGCGGAGTTCATTGAGAAGTACGACTCGATGTTCAGCCCGATCAACGAGTTCCCCGGGACCTCCCTGGGCAAGAAGTTAAGCTTAGACGACCTCAAGGTAAGGTTTGTGTCGATCGACTTCGCTGGCCAGGGCGCTTCGAAAGAAGGATGTCTGCCGAGTCACATCGATACCTACGACACCTACGTGGAGGAGCTTCGTGACCTGTTCAACGTGGTGCGAGGGCTCGACGACGGGAAGAAGCCCGTGTTTCTGCTGGGCCACAGTATGGGTGGTCTAGTAGGCGTGCGCTTCACGCAAAAGTATCCGGCACTCGTCGATGGTCTAATCATGGCGTCGCCGTTCTGGGGCTACCCGGACCAGCCGGAGTTGCCCGCCGCCGCCGTGCGCGGCATCGCGGATTTCTACGCGGCTCCGAAGGTGGGTCTGTCGCGACTATGCGCGTTGACGCCCCTTGCGACGCCTCAGGAGCTCGGCGGTATCGCGCAGTGTGCGGGCGGTCTGCTCGGACCTGAGTGTCAGACCTGTATCTTTCAGCCCGCGGCCTGTACCGATCCCACCGGAGGGTACTTGGCGGCGAAGTTTGCCGAGTTGCAGACTGCACCTGAGGGTTGCAGTGACTTCGGCTTTCCGTGCCCCGCGCCCGGGCTGGTCGATGACGACGCGTTCTGCGAGTACATCAACTTCCATCCGAACTCCGGCCCCGGGCCGACCTTGGGCTGGCTGTCGGCTTCGTTCGCCGCGCAGGAAGCCTTCCTCAGCGGACCGAAGATCAGGGTGCCGATGTTGATCCTCTCGAACCCCAACGATGGCATCGTCAGCGGCGAAAGCCACACCTGCGACAAGTTCTCGGGTAGCTGCCGCCGCGTCACTTTCATGACGCCCGCCCACGAGATCCTGACCGGCAGCCAGCGCGCAGGTGCTGTGCGCGAAATTCGCAGCTTTCTGCGCCCCTGGGTACGCGGCGCTCGCTGAGCTACTGCCAACGCGGGCTACAGGTCGAGTAGAACGGCGCGGCTTGCAAACTTCTCGTTCATGCGCAGTGCGCTCATGTTCGGCGGTCTTGCGGCGATGGGATTAGTCGTTGCCTCGATCCTCTTCAACTTCATATTAGGTATCGCCTTCAGTTACGCCATGGTCGCGCTCGCCTGCGGCTACATCCTTTACGACACCTCGAATGTGATGCAGCGCTACCGCACCAATCAGCACGTGGCAGCATCACTCGCGTTGTTCGCGGCCGTGATGCTGTTGTTCTATTATGTGCTGCGCATCCTGTTGTCGCGCCGAAGCTAGCGTCTTATGACTCCGCGGCCAGGAGCGGGCGTCGCTTGCGCGCGCTGCGCAGGTGACGGACTTTGCGCTTTCAGCAGGCGCCGTGCGTGGCGGATGAGGCCTATTCCTGTGGCAACCATCCAAACTGTCCACGTTAGAAACGCGACCAGCGGCGCGTGAGCAAACATCTCGGCACCTGGCACTAAGATCACGGTCGCCAGACCATCACCGAGACCGACTACGAAGAGTCCAGCAGCAAGGTGCCCAAGCCAGCGCAGCGCAGTGACCGACTGCGTGGTTGCGATCAACAGCGTCCACAACGCGAGCGTAAGCTGGCCGACGTGCTCACCGGTCGAGATCCGCTCGAGATCCTCGAGATCCGCCCCAGGTACGACGGCCATCCGACGGTCAACGAAGCCCGCAGCGTCGCTCCGCTCCAAACCGAGCCCCCACTCGCCCCGCTCCCGCCTCCTCACGCCCAATCCCACCCGCAACAAGCCCCCATGCTCGCCCCACAGCCCGGATCGCCGCCACGCAAACGCAGGCGCGCACCCGATGGCCGTCATCTCGGGTGCACGCCTGCTCGGGCGATGCTCAGACAGGTAGGTCGGCGCTGTGCCTCGGAGCCTTGCGCGCAGGTCTGCCCATGCGCCGGTCGCGCAGGACGATCAGACGCCGCGCAGCGTCGGGTCCTGCCTGCTGAGCTGGGTCGCGGGTGGCGCGCGCGAAGCGATGACGTGTCCGCACGTCACCGCGTCGCAGCATGCGTGTGGCGCAGCCGAGCCTGCACGTCGCTGAGTAGGGGACCGGGTTGCGTGATGATCGCATCCGCACCGGGAGCATCCTCCATGGGAGCGCCATGCACCCTGCGCATGGCGTAGGGGCCAGGTCGTCGGCAATGCCTTTCCATTATGCAATGGCTCGTTCGCGCGGCAGCGGATGCATGAAGTAAGACATCGGCCAGTTGCTCCATGTCGGGCTCGGTCAAGCTCCGGGCACAATGCAGTGGCTTACACCATGACGAAGTTTCCGATGGCATCGCGACGTACCTCCCGTCGCCGTGGATCGTGTGCCGAGTGCCCCGTCGAGCCTGGGATTCAGAACCGCAGCGTAACCCCCGTCGAGAAGCCTCGCACCCCCTGAGCCGTGGGAGGAGTGAGCGACACTTGGGCCACACCGAGATCGTCACGTGCGGCTCGAATGTTCCCGCTGGCGATGCTGCCTGCGATCCAGGTGCCGGGCGTGCCCACGAGGTTGAGGTAAGGGATCAGGCTCGCCCCTGCAAAAACCATGGATGCGATGGCCGGGCCCCGGCCGATGTTCGCGCCGCGATCTCGCATCATGTTCGTCATTCTCAGATCGGCGCCCGCCCAGGTCAGTCGCCCTGCGGCGCCAATCAGGTACCAAGCGGCAGCGAGCCCCGCCACATCGCTCGCCTCTTCGGCGTTGTCGAGCGCCACGGCGTAGGGAATGAACAGCGCGGCTGCGACCACGGTCAGCACCTTACCGGCGATGGCGATGCCGCGGTTGCGACGGTAGTCGGAGGGGGAGATGGCCGACGCGGGTTGTGGGTAGGAAGCCTCAGCCGTGGGCCCCGGATACACGGGCACAGGCGGGGCAACCTGTAAGACGGCCGCAGGTGTCTCGGGCTGCTCGGGAGCGGCCGCTGGTTCTGGTGCAGGGGCCGGCGCCGGCGGCGATTCCGTCAGCTCAGCCTCGGGGGCCGCGGGCGCCTCGGGCGTCACGGGCGCGGGGGCTTCTGGTAGGGCCGGCGCTGCGGCATCGGGCTCTTGCGCAGAAGCCGACGAGAGGCAGACAAGGAGGGTGAGCACCAGCGTGCAGGACTGGAGAGACTTCATGGGCGGGCAACCTATCACTCCGCCATTAGGATGCATGTTGGGGCGATGCATTTTCACCCCGAGCGCTTACCGCGGGTTCCGCCGCAGCCCAGGCGACGCTCAACCTCACCTCGCCCGTGCGCTTCGTGGTGGCGAGCACGGCATCGTTGGCGTTGATCACAAGGTTGACGATGACTTGCTCCACCCGCGTGCGATCGGCGTCGATCCAAAGCGGCTCACTGGACAACTGGACCTGAAGGTTCGTACCTTCGCTGACCGTGCGCTGTAAGACACGCTCAAGCTCGCGCGCAGTTGCTGTTACATCGATGGTGCGCTTTGGGAGCGGGTGGGGCCGACTCAATGCGAGCAGCTGCCGTGCGAGATCCGCCGCACGTGAGTGGGCAATGCCTCCGGCAAGCCGGCCGATAAGCTCCAGGCGCTGCGCGCGTCGCAGCTGCGCTTGGCTTTCGATAAGTTCCTGCTCCGCCCGACGCATCCGTCCCACGAGTCGCGCGAGCCAGCCTACCGCGAGCACCAGGGACAACACCACGCTCAAGACCCACCAGACCACGCGCGTGTGCTGGGAGTAGAAGGAAACCGGCCGAACGTAAGTCTTCTTGAGCGGCGCCGTTGGTCGCAGCGTCTCGATAGGCGATTGACCCGGGCCGCGCGGTGACGCATGGTCGGCCCCGTCGTCGATAGACGGCCGTACACGGGTGCCCCTCGGGGCGTAACAGGGAAGCCGGTGCAAGTCCGGCGCGGTCCCGCCACTGTAAGCAGAGAGCTTTTCGTCTCATGTCACTCGGCAACGGGGAAGGCGGCGAAAGCGTTGGGCGAAAGCCCTGAATCTGCGAGCCAGGAGACCTACCAGTGTGCGTGGCAACTCCGCGTGGAAACGGAGAGAGGCCATGAGGCACCTGACGTCTCATTCCTTTCTATGGTGCTCGTCTAGAGGCGAGCTCTGTCTGTCCCACGCGGAATCTGATCCGAGGAGACAGGCATGAAAAAAGCAGTGTACACGTATCAAAGTGTTCTCCAATGTATGGCCCTATTCGCGCTCAGCGCGTGTGGTGAAGCGGCGACCGAGGCCACTCAGGCCGAACAGCCCTCCGTGGACGAGGTAGCGCTCGCCAATCGCGCCTACATCGTGAGTCTCGAGAGCGACGAGCTCACTGTGATCGATCTCGATAGCTTTGAGGTGACCGGCCGCGTGCCCACGGGCGGCATCGAAAATCACATGGCAGAGCTGAATGCAGACTTCTCCAAGATCTATGTCGATTCCACGCACAGCGATGAAACTCTGGTCATCGACGCACGCACCTTGAAGGTCACAGACCGGATCCTCACGGGCAAGCATCCTTCGCACCTGACGCTCGAGCCGAACTCCGGCCTGCTCGCCATCATGCTCGAAGGGGAGAATGCCGTGGCCCTGCTCGACACCGAGAAAGACCAAATCGTCAAAAAGATTGACGGTTTCAAGACTCCCCATTTCATGCGTTTCTCACGGGACGGAAAATGGGGCTACGTGGCCAATGCCGGCGCCAATCACCTGACGCGCGTGCGCATGGATACGCTCGAGGTAGACGGGCCGATTCAACTGGACGGCACTGATCTCGACAGCAGCGTTGAGGACGAAGGTGGCTTTGCGGACGCACAGATCGATCACACGGGCACGCTGTACGCGGCGCACCGAGCGAGCGGTAAGGTCATCGTCTACGACACCCTCAGCAACACGAAGCTTAGCGAGCTCAGCGTAGGCAAGCGTCCTTGGGTCGTTTTTGCAGAACATCCCTTTGCGGGCATCGGCCTGCGTCACCTCGTGCCCAACTTTGGCGATCGGACGGTGTCCCTGATCAACGGAACGCAAAGCAATCGCGCGGTGATCAAGACCCTAGAAGGCGACGAAGAAGCCTACGGCGTAAACTTCTCGCCTCTCACGCCGTCCCTGGCATTCGTTATGAACCGCACGCGGAACGACGTGGCGATCGTCGACACGGAGGTTGGCGAAATCCTGCAGCGTCTGGACGTCGGTGGTAATACCGAGACCGCATCGACCACGGCCGATGGCAAGTACATCGTGGCTGCCGTCAGCAAGGCCAACCGCGTCGTCATCATCGATGTTCGCAGGCGCGCGATCCATAAGATCTTGGAAAACGTCGGACGCTATCCATGGAGCGTCACCATCCCCGGCGGGCAGAACTACTGCCACTAAAGCACACAGGCATACGTGTCCGATGCGCGCGCCATCCGCCAGGTGTGCGTGGGCGCGTGCTCGAAGTAGAGGCCCCACGCCGATTCTGAGACTCACTCGGACCGAGCTCTGGCGACGCCTGCTTCGTGACTCCCAGTAGCAGCGCGAGGTCAGGAAAGACGTCCGTGAGCACCCGAGCGCGCGGTCCGAGCGCGACATCGAGCTCATGCCGAAAGGCCGCGAGGGGCGCATCGTGATCAGTAACGCGAGTTTCCACTGTGCGCGACGAACGCTCAGGGCGACGCGCAGGGCGGAGGAGGGTACGTGCCGCCCCGCAGCACCACGTCGCGCTCGTCGCTCAGCACCGTGCCGTCGTCGGTGGTCACTGTCGCCTGCACGCGGGTAAGCGCGCCGACCCAGCATGCGGGGTCGTTCACGACCCCCGTGTAGCCAATGAGCTTGCGGGCTCCGTGCTCGTCCGGCGCGTCGAAGAGGAGCTCCAAGCTAACCTCCTGGCGTGGGCGGCTCTCGTCCACCGGTTCCATCGCGAGTCGCACTGTGCTGTGATCGACCGAAGCGCCCGTGACCTTCAGCGAGATCCACGCGTGCCAGCCGCCCTGCGCCCCGTGCACGAGCTCGACTTCCTGGCCATCCTCGAGCGGCTCGAAGCGCCATGAGCCGGTGCCGAGCTCGAGCGTGGCGGGCCCTGCGGGATCTTGCGGCCCGGCTTCACCACACGCGTGCAGACCGAGCGCGCAGACGACCAAGACGACCAGCAGGCACTGCTTCATCACGTCACGCGCGGTCGACGCGGGCGGGTCCGCGTGTGAGCAAAACGCGGCGACGCCGGATGGCGATCAGGCCGAGGCTCGCAGCCGCGAACAGGCCCCCCAGCGCAGACTCCGCGCGGCCGGGGCGGACGGAGCAGCCGTCGCCGCTCTTCGGTCCGGGGACGGTCTTGTTGTGGTTGTCGAGGGCTTGCGTGATGCTCGCGACGTTGTCTTCGACCACTTCGCCCGTGCCGCGGTTGCCGAGGCGTGTGATGCGCGAGTTGGCGGGCATGGCTTCGGTGTCCGTGGCGAACGGCCAGTCGACGCCCTGACCGCGGATGGTCTGCCCGCTCGCAAGCTCGACGCGCCATGGCGCGTCAGCCCGGTCCACGTACTGCGAGCACTCGATGAAGCGACCCGCCTGGTGAAGGTTCGACACCGCGGGCAGGTCGGGGTTGAAATCGAACAGCGGGTCGACGGTCATCTCGTGCGCGCTCATGGTGGTGTAGAGCCGCGTAGACGTCCGGGCGGCCGTGAAGAGCTTCTGAGTGTCGACGAGTGGGCCTACCACCTTAGTCTGCATGTCCGCCATGAACGCGGCGGGCTCGAAGCCTTCGACGTCCGCCATGTCGTAGCTGACGTAGCAAGGCAGACAGCCATAGAAGTCGTCTTCGCTCACCCCGCGCGGCGGTACGAGGAAAGCAGAGAAGAGCTCGCGCATGCCGTCCAGCGCGGCGAAGTTGCCGAGGGCGTTGATGAGCTCCCCCTCTCGGTTCGTCCAGTCGGTCGCCTTGAGCGTCTTCCACTGCTCGGCTTCCCACGGTTGCCAGATGACCTGCCCGAGCTCGCGCGCACTGCCGGCGTGCTCGGTCACGAAGCCCTGCCCTTTCGCTTCGTTTGCCGCGCGAATCACGACGTCGTTGTAGTTGAGGTTGGGATTGAGCCAGTTGATGAGCGCGTCGTTGAGCTCAAGCGAGCGGTAGTTGGCGGGGATGGCGCGGTGCTCGCCCAGCACCCAGACCATGACCCCCATGTCGGGCTGGGCCGCCACGGCCGTGGGGCGGATGGGAATGGACGGCAGACCTTGGCCAAACGAGAGCTTCACCGGGCGGATGGATCCGGTGTCGTTGCCCTTGGTCAGCTTGAAGGTCAGCAGGTTCATGCCGCCTTCGAGGTAAGGGCGCAGCACGGCCGCGCCCAGCTCCGGCACGTCGTAGCCGTTCTCCTGCAGCCAGTCGATGGCCACTGCGACGAGGTCCATCGCCTGCGGGTCGAGCGCGATGATGACGTAGTCGTAGGGACCCACCGAGCCGCTGTCGACCACGGTCACGCCCCCTGCCATTCCCGCGTCGCTTTCGGAGCCGTTGTTGTCAGCGGAGGCCGAGGTCGCCCGAGTCCCCCGTTCGTCGCGGCACGTGCCCTCCACCTGCGTATTGAGCTGGTAGAGGGGATTGGATGCCGCCTGCAGGCGATCGAAGGCGGCGTTCGACGAGACCTCGATCGTGGGACTTCCGGTAACCGGGAGCATCCACGCGAACTTCTCGGACGGACCCTGGTACTGGATCTGGATGACAGCCGTGATGCTGCCATCGCTTGCACGGGCGAAGATGATGCGCTCGGCCTGCTGGTTGACGGGCTGCGCGCTGTCGCAGAAGAAGCCGCCGCAGGCAGCCGCTGGGGTCGGCGCCGCGAGGGCCGAGACCGCCAGGGTTGCACCGAGCGCGGCGTGAGTAATTGCTCGAAGGTTCATGCACCGCATCTTTGCAGGAACCGGTCCAGCGCGAGAAGAACCATGATTTCGTGATTCGAGCGCCGCTCGCGGCACGCTGTGGCACACGATCTCCAAGTTGGCGTGCAAGTTTGGTGTGGTGGGTAAGGTCGCCTGGAGTGTGCCAAAAGGAAGCGGCATCCAACGTGCTTAGAAGCGACGACCTCCGGTCTCTGGCACACTATGGCCCGGGTCCAGCGCCGCGTAAGGGAGAACCCATTTGATACTTTGCCTGCCTAGTGCCCTGACCGCATCGTCCTCTTGCGCGCTCGCGGTCAGTGTCCTGCGCGTGCTCTTACTCTGTTTGTTCATGCAGCTTTCGGTCGCGTGCGACTCGGCGACACCCACGGGGGCTACGCCCGACTGGCACGTCGTCGCGAGCGAGCTCGACGAAGCCGTGCTGGCGGTGGGTGGCTCCTCCTCCACGGACGTGTGGGCGGTGGGCGCCGACAAGGGGCACGGACCTTTGGTGCTGCACTGGGACGGCAGCACGTGGACCCGCCTGACCACGGGCTCGCACGGCGACCTGTGGTGGGTGCACGGCTTTTCCGACGGGCAGGTGCTGTTCGGCGGCGCGCAAGGCACGCTCTTGCGTTGGACGGGCCAGGCCTTCGAGCGCGTGCGCACGCCGGGACTTGCACGGCACACGATCTTTGGTGTTTGGGGCCGCGCGCCAAACGACGTGTACGCGGTGGGCAGCATCGCGGGGCGCTCGGGCTTCATCTGGCACGACGACGGCACGGGCTTTCGCGACCTTACCCTGCCCGCGAGCATACCTGCCGCGCCCGACGGGGAAGCACCGGGGTTCTTCAAGGTCTGGGGCAATGCGAGCGCCGTCTACGTGGTGGGCTCCCACGGCGTGCTGCTCGCGGGCGATGCCGAACGCGGTTTTGCGCCGCTTGATACCGGCAAAGACGTGCCTCTCTACACCGTGTTCGGCGATGCCGAGGAGGCCTACGCGGTGGGCGGTGACCTGCGTGGTGTCGTCATGCGCATCCACGAAAACGGCGCCCTCCAAGACGTGTCTCCGAGCAGCGCGCCCGTGATTCAGGGCGTGACGGTGAGTGCGAGCGGCGAGGCCCTCGCCTGCGGCGGAACCGGTCAGCTCTTCACGCGTACGAACGGCCCGTTCACGCGTGTGGACACGAAGCTAGAGCTGCGTGTGCAGACGTTTCACGCCGTATGGTTCGACCCGGAGGGCAACGCCTGGGCCGTGGGCGGCAACGCGATCTCCGGGCTCGATCAGGGAGCTATCGTGCGCCGTGGTGCAACCATCGCGAGCTACGAGCAGCCCAAACAACCGCCCGTGCCCGCGCCTGCCACGTGTCCTGACGAGCAGGTCGATCCGGAGCCGGAGAGGTCGATCGCACGCCGCTGGAACGAGCAGATCCTCGGCGCCATCCGTCGAGACTTGCCGCGGCCGACTGTGCACGCGCGCAACCTCTATCACCTGTCCGCGGCCATGTGGGACGCCTGGGCCGCCTACGATCGAGCCGCTACGGGCGTCTTCGTGTACGAAAACTATGAAGCGGACGACGTGGCGCGCGCGCGGCTCGAAGCGATCAGCTACGCGGCCTACCGCGTGCTGCACCATCGCTACCGTAAGGCCGTGGGCGCAGACGTGTCGCTGGCCTGCTTCGACGCCTTCATGAAGAAGCTCGGGCTCGACGTGACGAACGACGCTGCCACGGGCGATGCGCCGGTCGCTCTCGGCAATCGCATCGCCCAGACCGTCATCGCACAGAGCATGAACGACGGCTCAAACGAAGCGAACAACTACGCCGACACCACCGGCTACGCATCGCCCAACCCGCCGCTCGTGATCGAGAACGTGGGCACGAGCGCCGTCGATCCCGAACAGTGGCAACCTCTCAACCTTGCGGAGGCCGTCACCCAGAACGGCATCGTCACCGAAGCGGGCGTGCAGGACTACATCGGCGCCCAGTGGAACGACGTGACGCCCTTCGCCATGACACGCGCGTCGCCCGCTGCGCTCTACCATGATCCCGGCCCTGCTCCGCAGCTCGGCGAGGAGATGCGCGAGTGGGTCAAGCTGGTGATCGAGCGCACGGCACACCTCGATGCGTCCGACGGCGTCGAGATCGACATCTCGCCCGCCCGCTACGGCAACAACAGCCTCGGCTTCGACGACGGACGCGGCCACGCGATGAACCCCGTCACGGGCACGCCGTTTGCCCCGGTAATCGTGCCGCGCGCTGACTTCGGCCGCGTGCTCGCCGAGTTTTGGGCCGACGGGCCGAAGTCCGAGACGCCGCCTGGTCACTGGAACGTGCTCGCGAACGATGTCGCCGACACTGCCGGTTTCGAGGCGCGCTGGCGTGGCGAAGGCGAGGTCCTCGACCCGCTCAGCTGGGACGTTCGCCTTTACCTCGCGCTCAACGGCGCCGTGCACGACGCGGCCATCACGGCCTGGGGCATCAAGCGCCGCTACACGGGCTCACGACCGGTCACGCTGATTCGCTACATGGCGGCCAAGGGCCAGTCGAGCGACCCGCGCCGGCCCAGGTACCACCGCGATGGCTTGCCGCTTGTGCCCGGCCTGATCGAGGTCATCACCGAGGCCACGGCAAAGCGCGGCGCACGCCACGCACACTTAGCGCGCTACGTCGGAGAGATCGCCGTGCGCGCATACCGCGGTGAGCCATCCGATCGCGCCGAAGAAGTCGGCGGCGTGGGCTTCGTTCGCGCCCTTGCGTGGATTCCCTACCAGCGCCGCACCTTCGTGACGCCCGGCTTCCCCGGCTTCGTTTCGGGCCACAGCACCTTCAGCCGCGCTGCCGCAGAGGTTCTGACGGTCGCCACCGGGAGTCCTTACTTTCCGAGCGGCCTCGCCGAGTTCGTTGCGAAGAAGAACGAGTACCTCGTCTTCGAGCAGGGCCCGTCTGTCGACGTCCACCTGCAGTGGGCCAGCTACTACGATGCCGCTGACCAAGCCGGCCAGTCGCGCCTGTACGGCGGCATTCACATTACGCCCGACGACCTGACCGGCCGCAAGCTCGGCAGCCTCGTCGGCCTCGACGCCGTGGCCTTCGCCGAGACATTCTTTGGTGCGTCTGCAGTCAGCGAGTAGGCGTAGCGCTTGGCTGCCGCCCCGAGTGTGCTCTCACTACTAACCTACCTTCTGCTCGATGAGCTCCACCGCACGCATGAGACCGTTCTCTTGCCGTATCTGCTCACCGAGGGATCGCGCGGTCTGCCGCATGGGCTCGTCGGAGCACATCCGGTCGATCTGAGCTCGCAACCAACGGGCAGTGAGCAAGCTTAAGGGTCTAACCGCGCGAGTGATGTGGGAGACGTCGGTGCACTAAGGCAACTGGGCTCACTCGGTGCGCCATCCTACACGCGCCTCAAAGCAAGCGCCTATTGTAGGTTGGTGTTAGTCCGTTAGCTTCAAGCTCCACGGGGGGAGCGAGTGCGCTGTGACTGGTGATCTGGGGTCGGTGGCTTACGTCGACTCCGAGAGTCCACTGCTACTCGGGCGCTTCGAGCTCGTGATGGCGCTTGGTGAGGGTGGCTACGGCCGAGTCACCTTGTGCCGTGATCGCGACAGTGGTGAGCTCTTGGCGCTGAAGGAGCTTCAGCGATTCGGGCCGGATGCGCTGATGCGCTTCAAGCGCGAGTTCCGGACGCTGAGCGATGTTCAGCACCCAAACTTAGTAAGACTGGGTGAGCTGATAGAGAGCGACGATCACTGGGCCTTCACGCTCGAATACGTGCCGGGAAGCGACGCACTGAGCTGGGTGCGGACGATCAAGGACGGCGTGGGGGGCTTCGACGAATCACGCGTGCGCGCGCTGCTTCGCGGCCTCGTCGATGGGCTCTCGGTGATCCACGCACTCGGCATCGTCCACCGCGATATCAAGCCGGAAAACGTGCGGGTCACACCCGAAGGCCGCGTTGTCATTTTGGACTTCGGCATCGCTGCGCAGATGCATGACGAGCGCGGCACCGAGGGCATGTTCGGCACCGCGGCCTACATGGCGCCGGAACAGGCCAATGGCGACAAGCCCATGCCGGCTGCGGACTGGTACGCCGTCGGAGCGCTTCTATACGAGGCCCTCGCCGGAAGGCTGCCCTTCGAAGGTGGTCCACTGGAAGTCATGTTGTCGAAACAGAGTGGAATGCCCCCTCTGCCCTCGAGCATCGCGTCCAATGTGTCTGCAATCCTCGAACGAATTTGCATGGCGCTGCTTGCCCCAGCGCCCGCTGAACGGCCGGACGGTGACGAGATTCTGCGCTTGCTCGACGGCCAGACAAGTGACGTTCGGAGAAGTCACGCGACTTCGACACGGGGCGACGAAGTGTTCATCGGACGCGAGCACGAACTCACCGAGCTTCGCCGCCACCTTGTGAGCATCGATCGGGGCGCCACGCGCCTTATCCTGGTCGAAGGAGAGAGCGGTATCGGCAAGAGCGCGCTCGTAAGACGCTTCGTGGCGGAGACTCGCAGAGTGCCGAGTAAGCCACTCGTACTATCAGGTCGCTGCCATGCCGCAGAGCGCCTCCTGTACAAAGCATTCGATGGTGTCGTCGACGAGCTATCGCGTTACCTCAAAGCGCAAGATGACGCGCACGTTGCGGCACTGCTGCCTGACGAAAGTCATCTTTTGCCGGTCCTGTTTCCCGTGCTGACGCGCGTGCCCGCCATCGCGCGTGCAAGTGTGATCCACTCGAGCGAGCTGCTGTCACGCGCCCCTCTCTACCGTGCGTTCATCGCGCTTCTCAGGCGCGTTTCGACGCAGGTGCCGGTGATCGTCACCATCGATGACATTCAGTGGGCCGACGAGCCGAGCATCGCCTTGCTCGAGGCGATTCTTGAGGACGTGTCAAGCTCGCGCCTGCTGGTGTTGGCGACGGTGCGCCCAGTCGCCACGCTCGCAGATTCGGTCGGCTCGCGCTTGACGGCATTACTCCGGCACCCAGGCGTGTCGCGCATAACAGTCGACCGCCTCCACGAGAGTGAGTCTCGTCAACTCGTGTCACGTCTGCTCGGCGGCCAAATCGCAGAGGAACGCAGGGAGCGTCTGGTTCTAGAGTCCGGCGGCCATCCGCTTTTTGTCAGCGAGCTCGTTCGTCATGCTCAAGAGAGCTCGAATACCGAGGCAGAGCTCGACCTCGATGGAGCCATCGTGGCGCGCGTCGCACAACTCGATGCTCACGCCTTGCAGGCGCTGACTGTTTCCTGCCTCGCTGCCGGTCCCCTACCTTACTCTGTTCTGGCCGCGGCCGTGGACATGGGGCACGAGTCGTTGCGTTCGGCTCTGGCCGTCCTGCGGGCACGCAAGCTGATGCGTGTCGCGCATGGGGATGAAACCATCTTCTATCACGACCGAATTCGCGAGGCGGTGGTGCAGAGCCGAGATCCCGCGTTGTGCGCTGCTTATCACCACGCGCTTGCCCGTGCGTGGGAGGCGGAAGCGGAGATGGAACCCGTGCGCGTCGCCTACCACTTTCTGCAGGCTGGAATGGGCGACCTCGCTGTTCCGTGGCTTCAAGCAGCCGCGGAGCGCGCGACAAAGGCGCTGGCTTTCGAGCGCGCCGCCGAGCTGTACCGCCGCGCACTTTCTGGCGTCGAGCGCACGTCACCGGAAAGGGAGGAGCTGTGCATTCGGCTCGGCTTCGCGCTGCAGCATGCCGGCCGACGAGAAGACGCGGCCAGAGCCTTCGAAGGAGCTGCCCGGAACGCACAGGGCGCGACGCGAAAGGCCATGCTCCTGCGCGCGGGAGACCAGTGGCTCACGGGCGGCTTCACGAGCCGCGGGCTATCTCTGCTGCGCGCGGTCGGCGTGCGAGTTCCCAGCAGTACTCTTTTCACGCTGCTGAACGCAGCTTACCATTTCGCCGCTCTCGCCCTCGTTCGCAGCTTGCGCGTGCTCTCTTCCAAGGTCGCAGAGGACGAGCGTGCGGCGCGCGTCGACTCCTACTGGACGCTTTCGACGGGGCTTGCGTTCAGCGAGCCGCTTCAGTCGATGTACTTTTCGATGAAAGGAGCACGACTCAGTCTTTCGCTCGGTGATTCGCACCGAATCGCTCGCGCACTATCCGGGGCGACCTTCGCGGTATCCGCGCTCGGGCACAAAGCGCTCGCCGTCCGACTCAACGCACTGACCGTGCAGGCGGCCTCCCACCAGGGCACGCCGCATGCCGCGTTCTATGCACAGGGAGGCCGCTTCCTCACGGCCTTCATGATCGAGCACGACTGGGAAGGTTGCATCGCCCAGCGAGCGAAGCTCGACGAGCTATGGCGCCAGGCGGGGCTTGGCCGGTCTTTCGAAATGGATGTCGCCGATCTGGTCGAAACCTGGGCCCTTGCGAACCTCGGCCACTTGCCGGCGCTGAGCAAACGCTACAAGGAATTAAGCGACACCCGACGGCGCGGCGCGAATCCGTTCCTCGACACGGCCCTACGCGTCTACCACAGCGTGCTGTTTCTGGCCGCAGACGACGCGAACGGCGCCGAAGCAGATCTCGATGACGCACTCACGAGCTGGTCTCCGCACGGCCAGAGCTTCCAACTTCCCCATGCCTGGGCGAGCTTCAGTCGCGGGGAAATTCTGCTCTACCGCGGCCATCCCGAGCACCGCGTCGAGCTCGACAGGGACTTGCGCGGCCTTCGCAACACGCTGCTCGACCGCATCCATTGGGTCCGAATTCGGCGCGACCACGTTCAAGCACGACTCGCTCTCGCGGAAGCGGCCAAGAGCACAGGCAAGGCCCGGACGCGCGCTCTGCGAGATGCGCGGCGCTGGCTCGCTAGTCTGCGCACTCAGACATCGCCGGCTGCTGATGCGTGGGCCGCCTTGCTTGCAGCGGGGCTTGGGCACGTCGAGGGTGACGCGGCGCGTGAGCGTGAGCACCTCGAGTGCGCAGTGGCCGCGTTCGTAGCGATGCGCATGGGGATGTACGAGCAAGCCGCCGTCTTTCGCCTCGGCGAGTTGCAAGGCACTCCGGAAGGAGACGAGCGCTGCGCAAGCGCACGAAGGTGGTTCGCTGCCAATGGTGTGCTCAACGTCAGTCGCATGCTGCGCATGCTTTCGCCGGGTTGGTCATGACGCAACGGCTAATCTCGACTCCACCACCTTCTCGACTCGCCGACGCCATCCCGCGCTCGAGGCGGTTTGAGGTGTGTGCAGAGCTTGGCCGAGGGGCGAGCGGGGTCGTGTACGACGTGTTCGATCGGGAGCGCCAAGAGCGCGTGGCCCTCAAGCTCCTGTTCCACGATGACCATGCGCAGCGATTCAACCTGGAGGGCGAGCTTTCGCTGAGCCGCGCAGTGGACCACCCGAACCTCGTGCGTGTGTACGAAACGGGTGTTGTCGAAGGCGCGCCCTACTTGCTGATGGAACGCGTGATCGGCACGAGTCTAAGCCGTTATGTGGGCGGACCCGAACGGCTCGATGAAGCACGGCTACGTTCGTGCTTGATTCAGCTGTTGAGCGTGCTTGATGCGCTGCACGCCCGGCATCACGTGCACCGCGATGTAAAACCCGACAACCTTACGGTCACGAACGAAGGGCGCCTTGTGCTGCTCGACTTTGGCATCACGGCTTCACGCGAGGACTTGGTGTGGGCAGAGCCGTCGATCGGAACGCCAGCCTACATGGCACCCGAACAAGTCACGGGCGGTCCCATCGGACCAAGCGCCGACCTCTACGCAGTGGGAGCGATCTTGTACGAGCTGCTGACAGGCTGCTTGCCCCATCCAGAAGCGCTCGAGGGGCTTGTGATGGCCAAGCTCACCGTCGACCCAGCTCCACCTAGCCACCGCGCGCGAACGATATCCGCCGACCTCGATCAGCTGTGCTGCGATCTGCTGCGTCGCGACCCCGAGGATCGGCCGCAGGCCGCACGAGTGTTACGACGCCTAGGCGCTCCGCGAGAAGCGCTAACGAAGCGCATCTTGGTGCGCCACGCCAAGGGAGCGGTGGGCCGAGAGTTGGAGCTCACGCGGCTGGATCGCATGTGGACGCGCGCTCGAACGGAAGGCGCGTGGCTTCACGTACAAGGCCCACAAGGCCGCGGGAAGCGCACGCTTATCGAGGCATTCATCCGCCGCATCCGCGAGGTAGAGTCCGGGAACGTGATCCTGCGGGGGCGCTGCGCCTCCGTCGCGCACGTGCCTTACGCGGGCATCGATGGCGTGATGCTCGACCTCGGCGAAGCGATCACGCGGGCTAAGCTCGAGGGATCTGAGCTTCGACATGCTGGCTCGATCGCTTGGCTTGCCCAGATGTTTCCCGCTTTCTTCGCGCTGCGCGCCTTTCGCACAGTAAGACCCGAGAGCGCACCCGTTCACGACCCCATCCAGCGTCGCTTGCGCGCGGCGGCCTTGCTTGGCGAGGTGGTCACACAGCTGGCTGTTCGTGGCCCAGTCCTCGTGTGCCTCGAAGATGTCGATCGAAGTCACAGCGATGCGCGAAACGTGCTCGAGTCCGCTTTTGCCAACCGTAAGGGGGTCTTTATCCTGACCTCCGGCAGCGAGGCGCTCTGGCCTTCCGCAAGCGAGGCAAAGCCAGAGTGCTTGAGTCTCGAGACGCTGTCGGGCGACGCGGCGAAGCGCGTCCTTGATGAAATCTGGAACGACGCCGTGGGTTCGCCGCCCGACAATGTCGAGGACCTCGTGGCTGCCGCGCAAGGGGAGCCTTGGGCGCTGACTGAGCTGGCGCGTGCGCGGCTCGGCGGCCTGCGATGCGAGACCGCGGGCGAGGCCCTGACGCGCAGCGTGGAAAGCTTGTCGGAGCACGCTCTCCGCATGCTTCACTGCCTGTCGTTGTTCGACCGGGTCGTTCCCCAGGGAGAATGGCTCGATGGGGTCGAGCTCGATCCGCGCACGTTTCATCGGGCACTTTTCGAGCTCGTGCAGCAAGGCTTAGTGGAAGGCGGTGAAGGCGTGCTCGAGCCCCGCTATCGGATCGCTCATGCCTTCGTGCGGCACGCCCTCTCCGCGAGCGCGCGCTCGGCCTTGGCTGTTGCGCTCGCTCGCGCTCATGCGCCGCACTCTGTCCTCGAGGAAGAGGATCGCGCACAGCTTCTCGAGCAAGGTGGCGAAACCATCGAGGCTGCGCGCAGCTACGAGCGGGCGAGCGCCCACGCGCTTCGTCGCCTCGCGTTTGCGAGCGCCGCGGAGTCGGAGTCACGCGCCCTTCACCTCGACCCCGCCGTTGGACAAGGTGGGAGTCGACGCCTGCGGCATCTAGCGACCTTGCTCGAGCTATCAGGGGAGCTGTCGCAAGCGGCGGACGTGTTTGCGCGCGCTCTCGAGCACGCACTTCCTGCGGACTCTTTCGAGCTCAAGCTGCGCCGAACCGAAACCTTGCTCCGTTGCCTACGCATCGAGGACGGAATGCGCTCTGCACGCGAAGCGATGCTCGAGCTCGGGGTGCGCATCCCTGAAAGCGAGGCTCATGCGGCGCTGTCTTTGCTGTACCAGCGAGTGATCCTGGCATGTCGCGGAACGCGTTTTTCACGCAAAGAGGAGCGGCGCTTTTCGCCCCTGGAATTGTCGCGCATCGACGCGCTGCTCGGCATTGCAGCGGCTGTGTCTGGAGCGAGCGCGATCGGCGCCGCAGAGCTGCAGGCGCGGGGACTTCGTCTGGCGCTCCGCGAGCGCGAGCCGCTCCGCGTCGCCCGTGCACTCGCAATCGATGTGTCGATGAGCGCGATGGAGGAAGCCGAGCCGCACACACGCAGCTTTGCGCGCTTGCAGCACGCCCGCACGCTTGCCGGGGATGATCCGTCGCTGACCGCATGGCTCGACGTGGTGGAGGGAGCCGCGCATTTCTTCGACCTGCATCCGGCACGCGCTCTCCCCTTGCTCGACCGTGCGGAGCACGTGCTCTCCGACCACGCGGAAATCATGTCGCACGATCGATGGATGGGTAAGCTCTTTCGGCTCGATACGAGCAACCTCGTCGAGAGCTTCAGCGCGACGGAAGCGCTCGCCCAACATGCGCTCGAGGAGGCGCGTTTGCGCGGCGATCAACAGCTGACCAGCATCGTGCTCTTGCGTGGTGTGTACCCACTGGTTCTCGCTCGCGATTGTGACCCCGATGCCGCAGCGCAGGTGATTGACGAAGCCATGGCACGCTGGCCGAACGACCGCATTTACATCCCGCACTTCTTCGCGTTGCAAGCGCGTGGCTTACTCGCCCAACATCGGGCTTTGCCCGGCGCGCTGGCGGTGTTCGAGGCGGACACGGCCAAGCTGAGCTCCGCGCTCTTCATGCGCTCGCGCGTGGTCCGCACCGTGCTCGAGGGCATACGGTCTACGCTGATTGCAACGGAGGCGGCAGCGACCACGGGAAGCACGCGACGAGCCTGGCTCGCGCGCCTACGCGAGAGCCTGCGAACTTCCGCGCGCGGCGCGTCGGGCATTGGCAGAATGCTATCGCTTTTGTGCTTGGGCACCGAGCGCTGGCTGAGCGACCGTCCCGACCAAGCCCTCGCCCAATTCGAGGACGCTCTTACGCTCTGCCAGGAGCGCCAACTGCACACGATGGGAGCCTACGCACGAATGCTGTCCGGTACGATTTTGGGTGGCGAAGAAGGTAAAGCGCGATTCTCCCACGGTCGCGCGCAGCTGCTCGCCGAAGGCTGTCGTGATCCCGACAACATCGTGAGGGTATTTTTGCCGGGTATTCCGGGAGGGTAGCGACTGCTCTCTGCACACACCTTAACTTCCAGAACACACACACGTTCCCTAAGAAGATCACTTGCTCTGTTTCCAACCCCGGATGGCACCGATAAAGTAATGACCGGAGTCCTGATCCATCCCATGCGCAGTGAAGAGACGCGGAACCTGAGCGCAGTGGGAAGCACAATCTTCGAAGGAAGATTCGAGGTCCGTGCGCTGCTCGGGATCGGCAGCTTCGGACGCGTGTCGCACTGCTTTGATCGTGAGGCCCAGCGCGAGGTCGCTCTCAAGGAGCTCAATCGCTTTGGTGCAGACGCACTGCTTCGCTTCAAGAAGGAGTTCCGAACTCTCACGGACGTGCACCATCCGAATCTGGTGCGCCTGTTCGAGTTGCTCGAGAGCGACGATCGACGTTGGGCCTTTACTATGGAGCTCGTTCCTGGAACGGACTTCCTGTCCTGGGTGCGGGGCGGCGACCACGCGTGTGGCTATCACGAAGACCGACTCCGCGAAGCGCTCGGTCAGCTCACGAAAGGACTCGTCTCACTTCACGGTCTCGGCATGCTTCATCGAGACGTCAAACCCGAAAACATCCGGGTAACTCCCGAAGGTCGGGTGGTTCTGCTCGACTTCGGTCTCGTCACGCATCTGGAGGCGGGCAAGCAAACGACCGAGGCTGCCGGCGTGGGGACCGCAGCGTACATGGCGCCCGAGCAAGCCTCACAGCGCGTGGGTCCCGAAGCAGACTTCTATGCCGTCGGTGTGCTGCTCTACGAAGCGTTGACAGGACGCCTTCCGTTCGAGGGCTCCGCCGTGTCGATCCTGATCGATAAATCGATGCGCCCGCCGCCCTCGCCACGCCAGCACAATGCGGACGTGGCAAGTGATCTCGAACGGCTTTCTCTGGCTCTGCTGGAGCGTGACATCGGGCGTCGCGCAGGCGCCAACGACGTGCTCCACACGCTGGGCATCGAGGTCAGTCGAAGCTTCCCCGCTTTGCTTACCTCTGGAGGTCATTCGCCGAGCGCGTTGGTGGGACGTGAACGCGAGCTTCAGGCTCTGCACGAAGAGTGGCAGCTCTCGCAGCAAAACGGGTTTCGCGTGGTGCTCATCGAAGGCACGAGCGGTATCGGCAAGACGGCGCTCATGGACGCTGCGGTGGCACAGCTCGCGGTCAAGGAGCCTGGCCTCCTTACGTTGAGGGGACGCTGTCACGCCGCCGAGCAGGTTCGCTATAAGGTTTGGGATGGCGTTGCCGACGCGCTCTGCAGGTACTTGCTTGGTCTGCCTCGCGCTGAATGCGCGGCGCTGATTCCGGATCAGGCTGACTACCTCTCCGTGCTCTTTCCCGTGCTCGCCCGGGTTGACGCCCTGCCCAAACGCGCTCCGAGTCGCCTGCGCATCGATACACGCGCGCAACGGTTTGCCATGTTCGAACAGTTTGGAGAGCTGCTAGCTCGCGTGACGCGCGTTCGACCCATCGTGATCTGTGTCGATGACCTTCAGTGGGGCGACCTCGATAGTCTCGCGGTGTTGCAGGTGCTGCTCTCCCTCCCGAACAAGTCGCGCTTATTGTTCCTCGGCACCGTGCGTCCACTCGACGAGCTGGAGCAAGAGCTCGCCAGCAAGCTCCACGAAATCATGAGGTCGTCGACACGCTTTGCTCGTCTGTCAGTGGGCACGCTCGACGAAGTCGCATCCACACGACTGTCAGCCGACTTGTTGGGGCTGCCACTGGACCACCCCACCGTCCTAGGAGTCACGCGCGAGGCGCTCGGCAATCCGTGGAGCGCCGTGCAGATGACGCATGCGCTAGAGGAGCTGGGCGACCACGATGCACCCCTGCGTGACTTCGATGGCACGCTCAGGCGGCGTATCGAAAAGCTCGGCCCGGACGCGCAGCGCGTGATGGAGCTGCTCGCCGTCGCAGGCGGTCCACAACCCAGCGCGGTCATCCGTCGTGCCCTGGGTATCGATGGATCTGCCTTCGAGCAAGCGATGGCAACACTGCGCGCGCACAAGCTCTCGCGTCCAGCCACCCGCGGCACGTGGGTCTGCTACCACGACCGAGTTCGCGAGGCGATTGTCGCGGACTTGTCCGGGGCCGTGATCAAGGCCACGCACTCCCACCTCGCGCAAGCGTGGCAACGCGAAGGCGGCGCACCGGAGCGCATTGCCGCCCATTTTCGCGCGGCCGAGGAGCGAACCCTCGCATTACCCTGGCTTGAACGCGCTGCAGACGCTGCCGAGCAGACGGGTGCGTATGGGCAGGCGGTCGAGCTCTATCGCGAGGCACTCAGCATCCGCGAGCAACGCGGCGAGCCTCCCGCCGACCTCAAGCCGCTTCGCCTCGCGCTGGCAGAAACTCTGTCAAGTGCGGGACGGGGCGCCGAGTCCGCCCGTGCATTGCTCGGACTCCTCGAAACCGCGGGCGCGGCTGAGCGCGCGGGTTTAAAAGTGCGCGCAGCCGAACAACTGCTCCGTGCAGGTCAAGTCCAAGAGGGCCTTGCGGCGGCCAAGGTGGCGTTCGAATCGCTCGAGATGCCGTGGCCCAAAAGTCCGACGCGCGCGCTTGTGCGGATGCTCTGGCAGAACGCCGCGCTCAGCCTTCGCGGGTACAAAGTAAAACTCCGACCAGAGCCGCTACCGTTGCTCGACCAAGCCCGTCTCGATGCGCTGGTGCGGCTCAGCCAGCCGCTGAGTTGGGCCGACCTCGTCCGCGCTGGTGAGCTCTCGATTCGTTACCTGCGTGCTGCACTCGACGGCGGTGAACGGGATCACGTGGGCCGCGCGCTTCTCCTCCAGGGGCTGATGGCCGCCATGCAGGGGCCGGATGGCAAGCTTGCGTCGGAGTTGTTCGCGCAGGCAGATCCGCTCGTAGAACGGAGCCAGTCGGCATCGCTCGTGGCGCTAAGACACTTTGCACACGGTGCGGCCATGCTGTCGACCGGGCACGCGATTCGCGCCGCTCCGGAGCTTGAGGCGGCCCACGCCACCTACGAAACCCACTGCGCCTCGGAGACCTGGCAGATCGCGAACGTGCGCAGCGTGTACATGCCTGCACGTATTGCCGTAGGCGATCATCGCAGTTTCCTCGCGGACGCAGAACGCTGGATCTCAGACGCGTTGCTACGCGGAGACACGTTTGCATTCACGTCCTGCGTGGTCACTGGTGCAGGTTATACCCGCCATCTCATGGCCGATGCGCCGGCGCGCGCGCTCGACGAGATCGATACAGCGATGGCGGTTTGGGAAGGCGAGACCTTCGGCATTCAGCACTGTTTCGCGCTCACTTCTAGGCAAGTGGTGCACTGCTATGCGGGTGGGGTGAACGCTCTCGAGGCAATCGAGCGGGAGTGGCCCCGCGCCCGCAAGTCCGTGCTCTGGCGCATGGGTATGACGCGCGAGCTCTTGCTCGTGTCGCGTGGTTACGCAGCCTTGTCCGCGTGCGCGGTCGACCCGGACAACGTGCGCTACCGCCAGGTGCTGAGCTCCGCTTGCGCCGATTTGGCGAAAGCACGCTCGTATCTCGGTAGAAGCAGCGGTCATTTTATCCTCGCTCAAAAAGCGTGGCTCGAAGGAGAGGCGGCCTGCTCGACGGGGGCGTAGGGAACACCGGCGTCGTGCTCCTGGGCGCTGGCGAGCGAACCGCCACTGCCAGTGGAGAGCAACAATGCCAGCAACAGCCGAGGGAAATATCGTGTGATCACGTTGCGCTCCGAGTAGGGCGAGGCCTCTATCAACCTCAGCTCTACCTCAAGGACGCCGGCAGCGATGCGCTTGGATTCAAGAATCGACCGCACCCGAAAAAAGCTCGGTCCTTGTGTGGCTCGCGGCGAACCGGAGAAACGGAAGGAGTCTGCAACGTATTGCATAGACAGGGGTCTGCCAGCGCGTTGCACCATTAGCATCAACGTTCGGTCCTCGATCGCGCCAAAGGCTTGTACCAGACCATCGACGTTTTTGACGGGAGACGCATTTGCGGACAGTAAGATGTCATCCGGCTTTAGTCCGAGGTACTCGAACATCCCGGCTCGTGCGCCGAGACGTGTACCGACTTCGAGGGGGTTGAGCTCAATCTCTGTCACTGCATCGCCACCATTCTCGAGCACCGCGCTGGCTGAAGCTTGGTTTCTCGATTGCACCGCTTGCCGCGCTTGCGTTGCTCGCTGGCTGCGATGGCGATAGCTCCTCCAAAAAGAACGGGCCTTGTGCCCGGTCCGAGCTCGAGGGTTGCGACAAGAGTTGCACTGCGACGGATGCTTGTGCGCGCGGACTCTACTGCAACGAGCAAGGACGCTGTGACGCTGAATGCTCTAAGGAAGCGGTCGCGACCGACTGCACGAGCGACCAGACTTGCTCGGTCGACGGGCGCTGTGTGGGCGGAGAGTCGGACTTCTTCGACGGCGGAGGCAGCAACTCCGGCGCCAACAATGGCAACGGCGGCACGGGCAGCAATGGTGGCAATGCTGAGAACGGCAGCACTGGCGACAGCGTATGTGCCGATGTCACGCTCAAAGCCACCATCACCACGCCCAACGTGGTGCTGATCGTCGCTCAGTCAGGCAGCATGGACGAAAAGTTCGATACCGGTACGCGCTGGACAGTGCTCAAGAATGCGCTGTTGAGTGATACGGGCCTGGTCGCGGATCTACAGAATGTGGTGCGCTTCGGCGTCGCGCTTTATACGTACGATGAGCAAAAGGATAATACCTGTCCTGTGCTCACACCCAACGGCCTTACTGTCTCGCTCAATGGCTTGGATGCGATCCGCAGCGTCTATATGCCTGCTGAGCCGGGCGACAATACGCCCACCGGGGAGTCGGTCGATGCCGTGCTCGCCGAAGTCAATAAGCTAGGTCTCACGTCCGTGGATGCAGTTGACCCGACCATCTTCATCTTGGCCACAGACGGCAACCCCGATACCTGCGAGTTGCCCAATCAGGGTGCGTTCGGTAGTGCCAATTCGTTGGTTGCGACCGCGCGGTCGATCGCGGCAGTCAAGAATGCTTACGCACAGAACATCCGAACCTTCGTGATCGCCGTCGCGGGCGAAGCGGACCTCGCGCAGAGTCACGTCAATGACTTGGCCAATGCGGGCGTCGGCGATGCCTCAGGCCCGGGCGTCAAGAGCGCGCCAAGTTATCGCGTCAACGATGACAACGGTTTGCGCGCGGCGCTGCGTACGATCGTCACGGGCGAGCTGTCCTGCGATGTTAAGTTGGAAGGTAAGATCACGGGCGATGCTTGTCAGGGTACGGTGACGCTCGCGGGCAACCCTATCGCCTGCAAGGGCGACGACGGCTGGATCCTGCTCGACGAAAGCACGATTCGCTTGCAGGGCAGCGCCTGCGACGGACGCAAGGAGGGGCAAGTACTCAATGCCTCCTTCCCGTGTGACGCGGTCATCTTGCAGTAGGTCAGAACATACGATTCCAGGCGGCGTGCACGACAATCAGGGAGTCGGCGAAGAAGATCTGCGCCGAGTCCGGTGAGGTGAGCGGTGCATTCGCGGCGGACTGCCGATGACGCGCACGACGTAGGGATTCTGCCACGGGCGCTTACTCTGATTAGAAATGCAGGCCGCTGGGAGCAAACGCCATCCACATCTGTCGGCCTCGTCTGGACGGTTCCGTCCACGGCATAGCCGAGGAACAACGCCTTTATCGCGATGCGAGTCACACGCGGTGTGAAATCGTCGACGGCCTCGTCACAGACCCGTCGCCTCGCGACTCTAGCGAACATCGAGCCGCCACCGTGGCCGTCCCGTAGCCGGCGTGCGGCTGCGCCAAGGAGAACCGTTCATGCGTCCTGCTTTTTTCGTTTGTGCCATGGCTGTGGTCTGCGCCGCTTCAGCCTGCATCCAGACTCCCGAAAACGGCACGTCGGTGCGCGAAGGCAGCGTCGTGCGTTTTGACGGCTACGCCCTCGCGGAGGCTGGCGATATGGAACTGCAGGTCGAAGTGCTCACAGGCTACCAGCCCAAGCCGGAGTGCGCGCCGCAGGACCCCACCAAGCCGCCCTTGAGGCCTCAGGTATGCCGCAATTTCCCCTGTACCCCGGTCTATCCAGACTGCTCCGGTCCGGGCAACCCGGTCTACGGCTGGCAGTCGCTCAAGACGGTGCGCCCCAGCGCCCAGCGCGCCAGCCTGTTCCTCGATCAAAACTACGACCTCGTCTCGTGGTCTGCTGATGTGACGGTGCCAAGCGCGGCGTTTCGTACACTTCAAGGCCGCGCCGGCGATTGGTTCCGCGGCGCGCGGGTCCGTGCGCTGATGAAGGGGAAGCACTTCTACACGGTAAAACCCCAGGCCGTCGCGTGCTGGAACGACCATCACACGACGCTTGATCAGTGGATTTCAGCGTGCACACCGAGCACCGACAACCAGGTGCTCGAGCTGCGTAGCGCAGGACGGTAAGAATCAGCCACGACGAGTAGAATGAGTGGTCGCGCCTACAGCGCAGCGGGGATTGTTGGGGTGAACGCGGCGCCAGGGCGACCGCGCTGGGTCAGACTGGGGCATCCCGGTCGATTTTTTGAAATAGGCGCGACCACCCAGTCGTATCGGGTTCCGAGGCGTGCTGTGCTGGGCGGCAGCCCCGCTCCTGGTGGTTGTCGTCGCTTCCAGGGCTTCTAGACCCCACTCCCAACCCACGAGCCGCCATGTTTTCGCGAGTAGCCAAGCTTCTTCTGCCGGTCATCGTCCTGCTGATCGGAGCCGGCAGCATGGTCTTGCTCGGGCAGACCGAAGCCGAGACGAAAAAGCCCGACGCAGCCGCAAAGCCGCCATTGGTCGAGACGCAGATCGTTCATCGCGCAGACCATCAGGTTCGGGTCACCGGGCAAGGCAAGGTGATGGCGTCGCGCTCGGTCGACTTGTCTGCCGCCGTCGCGGGCCGCGTGGCTTGGCGAAGTGAAGCGCTTTCGGTGGGTAGTCGCCTCGCTGCCGGAAGCACCCTGCTTCGCATCGACCCGCGCGACCTCGCGGCGCAAGTCACCACTTCCGACGAAAACCTCAAGCGCGCCCAGCTCGCGCTCTCGCTCGAACAGTCCGAGCAAGAAGTCGCGCAGCGCGCCTGGACCGAGATCGGCGGACGGAAGCCCGCCTCAGACCAGGCTCGCCGTGCGCCGCATCTCGCGCACGCCCGCGCCCAGCTGGCCTCTGCGGAAAGTCAGCTCGAGCAAGCCAAGCGCGCGCTGTCCCACGCCGCCTTGCGCGTGCCCTTCAACGCCGCGGTACAAAGCGTCCACGCCGAAGTCGGCCAGTACGTGGCACCGGGTCAAGTGATCGCGCATCTCGTTGGCACCGACACCTACTGGGTGCAAACCTCGATCTCCATCGATGACTTGCCGCTGATCTCTCTATCGGACGGCGAGGGATCCCGCGCCGAAGTGAGTCAGACCGTTCGCGAACAAGAGAGCCGCCGCGAGGCCCGCATCCTGCGCTTGCGCAGCGAGCTGTCGGCGGACAGCGGAATGGCGCAGCTGTTGCTCGCGGTCGACGAGCCCACGAAACCGAACGCCGGCAGTGAGACGCCGCTCCTGCTCGGCTCGTTCGTCGACGTGGTGATCTACGGCAAAGTGGCGCCGAACTTGGTCGAGATTCCGCGCACGGCGCTGCACGAAGGCGACACGGCCTACGTGCTCGCAAGCGACCAAACGCTCGCCATTCGCTCGCTTCAGATCGCCCATCGCTATCGCGACACCGTACTGGTCGAAGCCGGGCTCGAAGAGGGAGACGCACTGATCGTGAGCCCGATCCCGACGCCTGTGGAAGGCCTGAAATTGCGCGTGCGCAGCGAGGCTCCGGTCGCGGGCGACCCGAGCGGGGGAACGGCGTCGTGAGCGAGCCACGAGACGATGCGCCCAAACCGAGCTCGCGAGGTCTGCTCGCCTACGCGGTGCACAACCCCGTTGCTGCCAACTTGGCGATGGTGTTTCTGCTGATCGGCGGTCTGCTGTTCTTACCCTCGTTGCGCAAGGAGCTCGACCCAGACGTTCAGCTCGACATGGTCTTGGTCGGCGTGGCGCTGCCGGGCGCGAGCCCCGAGGGCGTGGAGCAGGGCGCGCTGGTCGCCCTCGAGGCGGCGATCGGCGGCGTCGAGTCCGTGCGAGAGGTGCAGTCGAGCGCGCGTGAGGGCAGCGGCTACGTGCTCGCCGAGCTGCAAATCGGATCCGAGACCGGGCGTGCGCTCACCGACATCAAAGCGGCGGTCGATCGCATCGCCTCGTTCCCCGTGTCGATGGAGCGGCCGAACGTTCAGCTCATCACCACCCAAGACGAGCTGTTGAGCGTGGTGGTGCACGGCGACAGGCCCTGGCTCGACCTCCTGACGCTTGCGGAACGTACGAGACGTGAGCTGCTCACGCTTCCAGACATCACGCGCGTCGAGATTTCAGGGGCGCCGGAGCGCGAGATTCGGGTGGAGATTCCCGAGCAGAACATGCGTCGCTACGGACTCAACGCGCAACAGGTGGCGGCCGCAATTCGGGGCTCTGCGCGTGACGTGTCCGCGGGACAGCTGCAGACGCGTGGGGAAGACGTGCTCTTGCGCACCGCCGGAAGGCGCAGCTTCGCGTCCGAGTTCGAGAACATCGTGCTGCGCACCGGCCCCGATGGCGGCATCGTGCGTGTTCGCGACGTGGCCACGGTCGTCGACGGCATCACGGAGACGGCCGACATCACGCGCTTCGACGGCACCCCGGCCGTGACCCTGAGCGTGTTCCGCGTGGGCAACGAAACCCCAGCTTCGGTGTCTCAAGCGGTGAAAGGCTACATCGCCGACAACGCAGCACGCATCCCCAAGGGTGTGAGCATCGACATCTGGGCCGACTCCTC
>JBBSJC010000006.1:0-39014 GCA_038257655.1 Polyangiales bacterium
GCTCTTGAGTACGTGGGCGAAAGCGCATCCCGCTTCCTGGCGCAGCGCTGTCTCCGGCGCTCTGGCATCGAACGTGGCCACGATCGTGCAGTACTTCGTCATCATCGCGGTGGTCGATCCGCGCCTACTTCAGGAGCTCTTACCTTCCCTCGGCAGCGCAGCGGGCGTGTCCGTGCTGCTCACGGCTGCTTTCACCTGGTGGCAAGCGCCCGGCGACGCCGCGCCAGAGAAGTCAGGTCGCGCGTTTCGCTTGTGGGCTGCGCTCGGCTTTGCGTTGGTCTTTTCCCTGGTGAGCATCGCCTCCGCGGCGCTGCGCGAGCGCATGGGCAGCACTGGCATCGTGCTCGTGTCCACTCTGGCAGCTTTGGTAGACGCACATTCCACGGCAGGATCCGTCGCGGCTCAATACCGCGATGCGCGACTGGATGCGCACACCGCCGAGCTGGCCATCATCGCAGCTCTCTCGGCAAACACCCTGACTAAGATCGTGCTCGCGTGGAGCGGTAGGCAGGTCAAGTACGGGCTGTGCGTCACGGCTTCGGTACTGCTGATTGCAGCCGCAGCCTGGTTGGGCTTTTAGGGCGCAGCTCTTCGACCGACAACACGAGCGAGCGGGGCTCATTGTTGTGCTCTCCATACGATAGTGGAGGTGACCTTCGCCGCATGCGCACTTCGCCGTCGACGCTCGTGAGTCTAAGGCGTGGCAGGTGCGATCGCCGAAGCTGATGCGCGAGAACTGGCGAACGCTGGCGTCGCGCAGTCGATCTCGATGGGCAACTTGGCTTGAAGGATCTGCAACGCCGAACCGGGATCGTCGACGAACGAAAACAGTGAGAGGTCCTCCGCGCTGATCATGCCGTGCCGCACGAGTGCGTCGAAGTTGATGATCTCGCGCCAATACTCCGAGCCGTACATCAAGATGGTAAGAGGGCGATCGAGCTTGCGCGTCTGTACGAGCGTGAGCATCTCCGCCAGCTCGTCCAAGGTTCCAAAACCTCCGGGAAATACCACCAAGGCCCGTGCCAGATGGGAGAACCATACCTTACGCATGAAGAAGTAGTGAAACTCGAGCGACAGCGCAGGCGTCACGTACGCGTTCGGTCGTTGTTCATGCGGGAGCCCGATGTTGAGGCCGATGCTCTCGCCACCTGCGTCGGCGGCGCCGCGATTGGCGGCCTCCATGATGCCGCCGCCACCTCCCGAGCACACAACGAAGCGACGCGCTCCAGCCATGGTCTTTGACGATTCCGTCAGCATGCGCGCGAGCTCTCGCGCCTCGCGGTAGTAGCGGCCGAGGGGGCTGTCTTCGCGCACGCGCGCTGAGCCGAAAAACACGACGGTGTCATGGACTTGCTGGCTTCGAAATCGCTCGAGTGGCTCGAGGTACTCCGCCAGGATGCGCAGCGGGCGGCCTGCCTCACCCTCGAGAAACGTGTGGTTGCGGTAGGCCAAACTGGAGGGATGAATTTCGGATTTGTCGGACATGTCCCCGTGCACCTTTACGCGATAATACCTCAACACTTCGGCAAATGACGCTGACCACGATCCTCCGCCACGTACTCGCGTAGAGCTTGGACACCAGGAACAGGTCAAGCAGACGCGAAATCTGCGCTTGAGCACATGAGACGCGCAAATCGTGCGGGTGAGCGGGCAAATTCGGCCTGGTTTCGCTGGCCGCCTTTTTGCTTATGCTCGATTCGGTCCGGCATAGCGGCGCTCGGTCCTTCAAGCGTGGCGTGCGATTTTTTGAGAGGAGTGCGCTTTGGGTATTGAGATCGAATTCGTGGGCGCGGCGGGCACGGTCACTGGCTCACGGCACTTGGTCCACACGTCGCGCGCCACGGTGCTGCTTGACTGCGGCCTATTTCAAGGCCAGCGCAAGCACTCTTTCGCCAAGAATCGCGAGCTGGGATTCGTTCCGAGCAAGGTGCACGCGATGGTCCTTTCGCACGCACATATCGATCACTCCGGCGCGCTACCCGTGCTGTGTCGAGATGGTTTTGCAGGCTCGATCTACGCAACACCCGCCACACGCGACCTTTGCGCCGTGATGCTGGTGGATGCTGCCTCGATTCAAGCGGCGGATGCGCGACACATCAACCATGCGATCGAGCGCAAGCAGCTCGATTCGGAGCTCGTGGAGCCCCTCTACAATCAGGAAGACGTCAAGCGCACGCTCGAACAGATGATCTCGGTGCCGTACCGTCGACGTCAGGTCATCGCCCCCGGAGTGACACTCAGCTTTCTAGACGCAGGGCACGTGCTCGGCAGCGCCATCGTGGTGCTCGATATCGAGGATGACGGAGTGCAGAAACGCGTCGTGTTCACCGGTGACCTGGGCCGGCACCACTTGCCGATCTTGCGCGATCCAGAGGTGCCATCCGATGCGAACGTGCTGCTGATGGAGAGCACCTACGGCGACCGGCGGCACCCCAGCATCGGCGAGATGGACGCCGAGCTTGCGGCCGTGGTGTCACGAACGCATGCACGTGGGGGCAAGGTCATCATTCCATCCTTCGCGCTCGAACGCGCCCAAGAGATCATATTTTCGCTCAAGAAATTGCGCGGTGAACGGCGCATCCCAGCGCTTCCGGTCTATGTCGACTCGCCGTTGACCGTGGGCATCACCGATGTTTTTCGCCTGCACCCCGAGTGTTATGACGAAGAGAGTCGCAAGATGCTGCAGGAGGGTCAATCACCGTTCGACTTCGACGGGCTAAGGTATGTCGCAGACACGGCTGAATCCAAACGCTTGAGCGCCTCGGACGAGCCCTGCGTGATTATCGCGGGCAGTGGCATGTGCGAAGGTGGACGCGTGCTGCACCACTTGCTAGGCACGATGGAGGATGCCAAGAACGCGATTCTCATCGTAGGCTTTCAAGCCCAGCACACCTTAGGTCGCCGCATCGTGGAAAAGCGTAGCCGCGTGAATGTGTTCGGCATGGAGCACGATCTGAACGCCGAGGTCGTGGTCTTGAATGGCTTTAGCGCGCACGCCGATCAGCAAGGACTACTCGACTTCGCCGAAGCGGTGCGCGCGCACGGCGCCCTGACCGACATCGCGCTCGTGCATGGCGAGACAGGCGCGCAGAAGGTCTTGCAACGCCTGCTGAAAGAGCGCGGATTTGCCCGCGTTCGAGTACCCGCGCAGGGCGACAGGATGGCGGTATAAGCCGGCCAACCTGTCTTCTATCTTGCGGGGCGGATAAGCCGGAGCAACAGCCGAAGGGCTCGTCCGCAGCGGGCGAGTCGGCATCCCGCGGCTCAGTCGTCTCCTGATTCGAGCGCGTCGACACTCTCTTGATCATTGGCGCCCTCGCCGCTCTCGCCCATCCCCCACTCGCGTAGGCGATATTGGATTTTTCGGCGACTGATGCCGAGCAGCTCCGCCGCCTTGGCCGTGGAACCGGCCACCGATTCGAGCGTCTGTAGAATCGCTAGCCGCTCGAGCTCGGCCATGGTGATGCCGGGAATGAGCAGCTCGGTGTCGCGGATAGTCTCCTGACCGCGCATCGGCAAATGCTCAGGTTGGATCTGCTCACCGTCGCACATGACGACTGCCCGCTCGACCGCGTTCTCGAGCTCGCGCACGTTGCCGGGCCAGATGTACGTCAGCATCAAGCGCAGCGCAGCGTCGCTAAAGCCGCTGATCTCGCGCCCATTTTCGTCCGCAAAGCGACGCAAGAAGTGTTGTGCCAAAAGAGGGATATCGCTCTTGCGAATGCGCAAGGGTGGAACATCCACCTGCACCACGTTCAGGCGATAGTACAAATCCTCTCGAAAGAGACCTTCCTTCATCCGCTCTTTGAGGTCGCGATTGCTCGCGGCGACGATGCGTACGTCGACGGTCAGTGTTTCGTTGCCGCCCACGCGCTCGAACTGCTTCTCTTGTAGGAAGCGTAATAGTTTGACTTGCAACGAAAGGGGAATCTCGCTCACCTCATCCAGGAACAGCGTCCCGCCGTGGGCCTGCTTGAAGCGGCCTTCGCGACGTGTGGCCGCCCCCGTAAAGGAGCCTTTTTCGTGTCCGAATAGCTCCGATTCGAGCAGGCTCTCGGCCAGCGCTGCGCAGTTGAGGCGCACGAAAGGCTTATCCTTGCGCGGAGAGTTTTGATGAATTGCAGCCGCGATAAGTTCCTTGCCCGTACCACTTTCGCCGTGGATCAGGACGGTTGCGCGGCTCGGGGCCACCTGCGCGACGCTTTTGAGCAGCCGCTGCATCGAAGGATGATCGCCGAGAATGCTCCCAACGCGGAAGCGCTGCTCGAGCCGGAGTCGCAGGTCGCTCATCTCTCTCGAAAGCAGCGCTTTTTCGCAGGCACGTCCCACCAGTGCGGACACGGCGTCGAGATCGAGGGGTTTGGTCAGATAGTTTTCCGCGCCGCGCTTGATCGCTTGAACGGCGGTGTCGATGCTTGCAAACGCGGTCATGACGACGAATGTGGCATGGGGTACTAAGGGCTTCCCTTGTTCGAGCAGGGATAGGCCCTCGAGCACCGGCATCTTCAGATCGGTCAGCACCACGTGAGGATCGAACGATTCCAATACGCGTAGGGCCTGACTGCCGTCTGCCGCCACCTCGGTGACGTAGCCTTCGTCGCCCAGAAGCTCAGCCAAAGCATGGCGAGCATTGGCTTCGTCATCCACGACGAGCACGCGTCCCTTGAAGCGTCCCGAGCTAGCGACGCTGGCAGCGGGTGAGGAGGATGGCCGCGAGCTCACAGGGCGTCCTTTTTCTTGAAGTGAAAGTGCACGATTGAGCTCTTGTTGCTTTGGGTACGTACTACCCGTTGCCAACGCAAGCCTTGCATCGAGCTGCGGTGTAGCGCGCAAACCCGACGCCGACACGTCCCGGGCGGGCCGTTCCTCCGCACAGAGGGCGCCAGCAGGCGGTGGGACCCTTTCTGAAGCCGTCCAGGGGGCTGGCCCGCAGGTTGCACGTCCATTCCGGATTCCGGTTGCAACCTGAACAAAGGTCGAGATGATAGGGCCGTCAATCAAGGCAGGAAAGGCGTCTGCCCGAGTGTGGGAAGAAGAATTTCTCGAAGAGCTTAAGCGCTACGTGGGGTTTACTCAGGCCCACGCTCAGGTGCTCGCCGAGTTACGACCCAGCGTGGAGCCGGCTTTTGCCGGCATCGTGGATCGCTTTTATGATGCGATTCAGCAAAACCCGACAGCCCTGTCCGTATTCAAGGGGGGCACCCCGCAGATCGAACGTCAGAAGACGTTTCTGAGGCAGTGGCTCGAAGGCGTCGTGTCGGGCATCTACGACGTCGACTACCTCAAGCTGCGCGCAAAAATTGGTCGCACGCATGTCCGCATTCAACTCGATCAACGTTACGTGCTCGGGGCCATGAACATCGTGCGTGAGGGCCTGCATACCGCCGTGGATAGCTCGGCGTTTGCGGTCGAGCGGCGGGGCTTGCACATCAAGCGCTCGATAAGATCTGTGACCTCGAGCTTGCGATCATGCTGCAGACCTATTCGGAGGACTACACCACGCGCATCCGCGATAGTGAACGGCTAGCGACCCTGGGGCAGCTTGCCGGTTTCGTGGGACACGAGCTGCGTAACCCGCTGGCCGTGATGGAAACCTCGCTGCATTTATTGAAGAAGCGAATTCCCACCGATGATAGCAGCATCGAGCGGCATACTCGCCGCTTGGGCGAGCAACTTACCGCGTGTACCAATATCATTTCCGACCTGCTCGATCTCGCCCGCGATCGACCGCTTGTCACTGCGCCCGTGGCGGTCGAAGCACTATTGCATTCCGTGATCGAGGAAGTGCCCCTGCGCGATACGATCGAGATCACTATCCACGTGCCAGCGGATCTGCCCGACGTCAAGCTCGACGCCAAGCAGCTCCGGCACCTGATCGTGAATCTCGTGACCAACGCCATTCAGGCGCTCAGCGAGCTAGCAGACCGTAAGGTGCGTGTGTAGGTGGCCCGCGAAGGGGCATCGATGATCTTGTCTGTCGACGACACGGGTCCAGGCATCGCCGAAGAGCTTCGCCACCGTTTGTTCGAGCCGCTCGCCACCACACGTGCGCGCGGGCTTGGGCTGGGGCTTGCGCTATGTCGGCGTGTTGCGGAGAAGCACGGCGGTGACATTCGCGCCTTGCGCAGCAGTTTAGGCGGCGCACGCTTCGAGGTGCGATTTCCCCAGGCTTTTGCGGAGTAGCTCATGGCGTGGCGAGCCTTGATCGTGGATGACAACCGAGCCTTGGCCGAGGACTTAGGCGAAATACTCGAGCTTGAGGGCTACGAGGCATGCGTGTTCGATGACCCCGCGCGTGCGCTCGCCGAATGCGCAGGAGAAAAGTTCGACGTGGCATTGCTCGACGTGCGCATGCCGGGGCTCGACGGAGTCGGTCTGCATCGGCGCCTGCGTGAGACCCATCCGCACACGGCTTTCATTCTGATGACGGCCTATACGGAAGACGATCGCATCGCCTCTGCACTGGCGTGCGGTGTGCGCAGGGTGCTGATCAAGCCAGTACCCTTACCTGAGCTTCTGCGGGCGCTCGAACAGGAGGGTTCCGACAATCGCGACGTGCTGTTCGTGGACGATGATGTGGAGCTCAGCGCGGCCTTGTCCGAGGCGCTGACCGAAAGCGGATATCGCGTGCACTGCGCCCATTCGTTGGCAAGCGCGCGACGTGTGCTCGGAAAAGACTTCGTGGCTGCGATCATCGACATCCGACTCCCTGATGGCGATGGCGCGGACTTCGCGGCGGAGCTTGCCCGTACTTCCAATCAGTCAGTCATTTTGGTGACGGGCTTCGATATGGATGAGCACGACACGCCATTGATTGCGGAGCTCGGTACGCGCGTGCAACTGATGGTGAAGCCTTTTGCTCCTGATGCGCTGGTGAAAGCTCTCGCTACGCTGCGCGGAGACGCCGCGTGAACGAGCGCGTCCTGGTCGTGGAAGACAATCTGGCGTTGGCCGAAAACGTCGCCGAAATGCTGCAGGATGAGGGCATCGAAGTCGCGTTCGCAGCGGATGCAGCCTCCGCCAATCTTGCCGCAGCCGATGGTGGTTTCGATCTTGCGATCGTCGACATCGGTCTTGCTGGCAACGAAAGCGGGCTCGATCTGCTACCGCGATTGCGCAGCTACAGCCCTTACGGTGAGATCCTGTTGATGACGGGCAACGCGACCTTGCACAGCGCAATCGAAGCGATTCGGCGTGGCGTGTATGCGTACATTCCCAAGCCCTTCGAGCCTGAGCATCTCGTCACCCTGGTCAAGCGAGCCCTGGCGCAAGTTGCGCTCAAACGCGAAAAACAGGCGCTTAGTCAGCGATTGTCAGTTTCGGAAGCTCTTTATCGCAGCATGGTCGAAACGGTAGAGGCCTGTATCCTGGGCTTGAGCCGCGAAGGAATCATCCGCTTTGCCAATCGCTTTGCGGCGGAGCGCTTAGGCGTGAGCCAGTCGGCCTTGGTGGGACGGGAGTTCACCTCGCTTGCTCGCGCTGATTGCGCACCCAAGTTGGCGCAAGCGATCGAGCAAGCGCTCGCGGGCGAGCCTGTCCGCGATCACGAAGGTCATCATGACGCAGGCAAGCGGCCCCGTGTGATTCGTTGGACGTTCACGCCGCTGCAGACGCGCATGACCGAACAGACACCTGCAGGCAGCATAGTAAGGTCCACAGCGCAGGCACTGCTTGCCAGCACGGAGGGGCGCTCGGGCTCGGACTCACTCGTTTTGGCCGTAGGCATCGACATCACGGCGCGCCTGGAGCTCGAGCGTAAGGCTGCGGAATCTGAAGCGATGGCGGTGATGGGCACGCTGACGACGAGTCTCGCCCACGAAATTCGCAACCCGCTCAACGCGGCCAAGCTTCAGCTCGAGCTGTTGATCCGGCGCGCGCGACGCGCGGTGGATCCTGCGAGTGCGGCGGGCATGTCTGCTGCCAGCCCGGCGCTGAGCAAGCAAGTCGTGGTGCCCGCGGAGCTCGTGCGCGCTGAGCTCGATAGGCTGTCCGTTTTGCTCGATGACTTCTTGAACCTCGCGCGGCCCCGTCAGCTCGATAGGCGGGCCTGCTCCGTGTCAGAGCTGCTCGAGTCCGTTGTCACGCTCAAACAGCCCCTTGCCCAGAGCGTGGGCGTGACCCTGACGATACGCGTATCCGATCCCACGCTGAGTATGCGTGCGGACGCGGATCGCCTGAAACAGGTGGTGATCAACTTACTTGGCAATGCCATCGAGGCGCTATCCGAACGGGCGTATGGCCACGTGGAAATCCAAGCTGCGCCGCGCGAACAAGGTGGCGTATCGATCGCTGTGTGTGACGACGGTCCCGGCGTCTCCGCTGCGGTGATCGACGAGGCCTTCCAACCTTTCGTGACGAGCAAGCAGGGCGGCACGGGCCTCGGCCTTGCCATCGTCCGTAAGATCGTCGCGCAGCATGGCGGCGAGATCGAGCTTGTGGCGCGCGAGGGCGGCGGCACGATCGCACGTTTCTACATTGCGGCCTAGATGTCAGGCCTACGTTTTAGCAGACGGTAAGGTTGCAGCAGCTGTGGGCGGGCCATACCCGTGGCCCTTCTTCCAGGCTTCCAGGTTGATGCCGCTGGCCTTCATGAACTTTCGTACCTTGGGGTCTCGGCTCTCGACGAAGTCTGCGACTGTTTCGCTCGTTTCGATGCGTCCATCGATCAGCAGACTGACGTGTTGGGCGATTGTGAGCACCGACAGCATGTCATGGGTGATCAACACCGAGCTCACGCCAAATCGCTCCCGCGTGGATGCGATCAGCTGATCGACAGTGCGCGATAAGATCGGATCGAGGCCGCGCGTGGGCTCGTCGTAGATCAGCATTTCAGGTTCCATGATCAGGGCGCGCGCCACAGCCACTCGCTTCTTCATGCCGCCCGAAAGCTCGGCGGGAAGCTTACGGATGGCCGCTCCTACGCCCAACGCTTCCAGCAGGGTCTCCACGCGCTTTGCGACCTCTGCGCGCGAAAGGTCAGGCCGATGCTCGCGCAGCGGGAACGAGACGTTGTCGAGCACGTCCATGGAGTCGAAGAGGGCCGAATCCTGAAACACCATGCCAAATTTGCGTCGAAAGCGCGAAAGTTGCGCCTCGCCCAGGGGCACGATGTCCTCGCCATCGATCTCGATGCGGCCCGAGTCGGGGCGTTCGAGCCGCACGAGCTGGCGCAAGAGCACGGTCTTACCGGAGCCGCTCGCCCCGATGATCACGTTGGTCAATCCACGGTGCACGTCGAAGGTAATACCCTTGAGCACCTCGTGATCACCATAGCTCCTGCGCAACTCGACCACCCGCATGTGAATGGGGTCTTGAGGTGCAGTCTTAGCTTCGTTGGAGTCAGCTGAGGCGGTCACGAACGCTCTCGTAGCCTTTTTTCAGCTCTTTGAGGAGCTCACTCGTCTTGTGGCCGATGTCTTGGATGGGTTCTTTGGCATGGCCGACCGTAAGTCTTAGCTCGTTCTCGACCAGCTGCCATTTCGCTTCTAGGCGATCGAGCTCGTCCTTGAGGTCGGCCTTGGCAAGATGCGCCTTCAGCTTGAGCTCATCACGGATCGTGACGAGGGCATCGAGCTCGCGCGTGAATTTCTGCTTGGTCACTTCGCCTATGGTGGACTCCTTTTGAGTTGGGACGGTGCACTTAGCTTTGTAGGCCCCGTCGTACGTGTCGTCGAGGAGCGCAAGGAACGAGCCAACTGCGCACGCGCCCGCTTGATCGCGCTGGCACTGCCCTTGCGTGAGCAACGCGATGCAGGAGGGAGTGCCATGACGTCCCGCGAAGCCGATACTATCCATCCAGTCGCACGCGTCTACTACGCGGAGCCCCAGCGCGGGCAGAGTGAGCAACGTTGGGTGCGCTGTGAGCGGCACGAAAGCAGCGTGCCGCTCGAGCAATGCGCTCGCTGTCCCCACCTAAGGGAGATCACATCCGACGCGCAGGGGCGAGTTGTTGAGGTCCACTGCCCCGGTCCGTTCGCCGACGGCGGCGAGAGTGCCGCGCGCCCGCTGCAACTGCCACGCTTACCTGTCTCCGACTTGATGACGCGCAACGTACTGTGCGTGCGACCGACGCTTTCGCTCGACGCGTTGATTGAGCTGTTCGTGCAGACCGGCCTGAAAGCGGTCCCGGTCGTCGATCCACAAGGGGTACTGGTGGGCATCGCGTCGGAGTCAGATGCATTGCTCGACGTGCACGCCACCGGCGCAGTCAAGGAAGAGGGGCACGTCGAAGGCATGCCGCGTGCGCGGGGGTCGCCGCGCCGCCCGCGTGACGCGCAGAGTGTGATGAGCCCGCGGCCCCTCACCTTGCAAGAGAGCACAGCCGTTACGCGCGCGGCCGCGGTGATGGTGTTCGAGCAGACCTCGCGCGCGGTCGTGGTATCGACCCACGGGGAGATCGTGGGGATGCTGTCGGCCTCGGACATCTTACTGTTCTTGGCTCGGGCCGATGGCTACATGTTGGGGCACGGGGCGAGAGAGTCTCCTTAGGGCTTCCTCCGGCGCTACGAACCAGAAAGCTTCGCTATCTGCAAAGGCGGCTCATCGTAGATAGTCCGTCGCTCGGAGCGCCATGCCTATGCCACCGGCAGAAGTCCACACGCTCACGCCTGGCCAAGTTCTCGCGCAATTGGAGAGCTCGGACTCTGGCCTGTCCGGAGACGAGGTCAAGAAACGCCTCGCTAAGCACGGGCCGAACGCGCTGCCCGAGAAGAAAGCGCCGTCTGCCTTTTGGATGTTCGTCAGGCAGTTGCGCAGTCCACTGATCTACCTATTGCTCGTTGCCGCGGTGCTCGCCTTGGCGCTCGACGAACGGATCCGCGCAGACTCTGCGTCTGGCCCACGAAGCTGCGCCAAGCTTGCGCCATCTACGCTGAGCTACGTTCGCGTTGTGCGCTCCACGCGCGTCACATCAGCGAGGCTTTGTAGGGTTCTTGAAAGTCTGATGGCAGTCACGGCACGCCTGCAGGACCGTGCCGAACTGAAGCCGAGTCTGCTCGTCACTGCGGGCTCGCGCGGCATCTCGTAGATCGCCCACCGCGGCCCGAAAGTGCTCGTCGAGCGCAAAAAACTTCGCTGGCAGTTGTTGATTCAGCGTGCCCGGCTCGGCCTCGCTCGGCGGCACGAGACTCGGCTCTTCGAGCAGCTCGGTCGCGTGCCGGCTCGTCACGTCGTGGGCCCCGAGCGCTACCGACACCGTCAGAGCCGAGGCCTGCTCCGCATGCCGGCTCATCGTTCCCTTAAATCCCCGGCGCATCACGTGAGGCAGAGCCGGTGCTGTCGCGGCTTGTGCTTGTGACTTGGGCGACTCTGCAGGTCTTGCATCCCCAGCACATGCGCTCAGAGCCAGCCACGTGACCAACATGGTGACATCACGAACGGAGCTCGATCTGTTGCGCATGCAACGGCCGTGTGCAGCTCACGTGCCACCATCTGATCGGTGCCCGGCGACGTCACGCGATGTCACCAGCATCTCTGGTCACGTTCGTGCCTCCCCACGGCCATGGAATGTTACGTCCCCCCGGAGAGCAGTCTTGGGCCGCCGCGGCGGCGCCGACGACGAAGTCTTTGCCCGCGCGAACGGAGGCGACCGTGCCAGCCTACGAATGCCGCGTTGAGCACAGGCGCGCGACTTGCAAGCCGCGTGTGAGCAGCCCGCTTCGTTTAGGAGCAGGAAGTGAGAGGCATACCCATGACACGCATGATGAAGGCGGCCATTTTCGTGGAGCCTGGCCGGATCGTACTGGCGGACAAACCCGTGCCCGATGTTGGGCCGCTGGACGCACTCTTGCGCGTCACCACCACTACGATCTGTGGCACCGACGTGCATATCCTCAAGGGCGAATACGCCGTGGCGAAGGGCCTGACGGTGGGACACGAGCCGGTCGGCATTATCGAGAAGCTCGGGTCCGCAGTGACCGGCTACCAAGAAGGGCGACGCGTGATTGCGGGCGCGATCACGCCGAGCGGGACTAGCTATGCCTCGCTGGACGGCGCACATGCGCAATGCGGTCGATCGTCGCCGCATGGATTGCAGGCGATAGGGGGGTGGCGTTTCGGCAACACCATCGATGGTTGCCAGGCCGAGTACGTGCTCGTTCCGGACGCGATGGCCAATCTCGCGCCAGTGCCTGACAGCCTGTCGGACGAGGAGGTGCTGATGTGTCCGGATATCATGTCCACGGGTTTCGGAGGCGTAGAGCGGGCGAACATCAGGCTGGGCGACACGGTAGCGGTGTTTGCTCAGGGACCGATTGGTCTGTGCGCCACAGCCGGTGCCAAGCTGCGCGGAGCTACCCTCGTGATCGGGGTGGACACCGTCCCCGCGCGTCTCGAGATGGCGCGACGCATGGGAGCGGACGTGGTGATCGACTATCGTAAGGTCGACCCGGTCCAGGAAATTATGCGCCTGACCCAGGGCCGCGGGGTGGACGTTGCCATCGAAGCCTTAGGCACGCAGACCACCTTCGAGTCTTGTCTTCGCGTGCTCAGACCTGGTGGGACGCTGTCGAGCTTAGGTGTGTATTCGACTGACCTTACGATTCCTGTTGCCGCATTTGCCGCCGGGCTCGGTGACTATCAGATTGCGACGACACTTTGCCCAGGTGGAAAGGAGCGTATGCGCAGATTGTTGAACGTGGTGGGCTCCGGCCGCCTCGACCTCAAGCCACTGGTCACGCACCGCTTCAAGCTTGATGCTATCGAACAAGCCTACGAGCTTTTTGCGCATCAGCGCGACGGAGTGTTGAAGGTAGCCATCGTTCCCTAACGCTGGACTGTCTTTTGTTCGTCGGGAGGACTGCTTATGCGCTGGGTGTTTTCCTTTATCGTGGTCGTGCACGGCCTCATTCATCTGCTGGGGGCTGGCAAGGCGTTTGGGCTCGCGGAGCTACGTCAGCTTAGCCAGCCAATTTCGCGTCCTATGGGTGCGCTCTGGCTGACCGCGGCCTTCCTGTTATTTGCGACGGTCGTGGCGCTGTTCGCATGGCCTCGCGCTTACTGGCTCATCGGAATAGCTGCCTTGATCACGTCGCAGGTAGCCATTGCTGGCGCATGGAGCGACGCAAAGTTCGGAACCTTGGCCAATGTGGTGCTGCTTCTTGGCGTGGCGTATGGTTACTTCACTCAAGGGCCTCAGAGCTTTCGCGCGGAGTATGAGGGTGAGGTGCAGCGCGGGCTTACGCGCCCCGTTCAAGCCCCCATCATCACCGAGGCTGACCTCGCGCCGCTGCCTATGCCGGTGCAAAAGTACCTACGGGTCACTGGCTTCTTAGGACGCCCGCGTGTTCAGAATTATCGCTTACGGTTCGTGGGCCGGATTCGCAGTGCGCGCGACGCCCGCTGGATGCCTTTCGCTGCGGATCAGCACAGCTTCGCGGACGAGCCGACACGCTTGTTCTGGATGCGCGCCACGTTGCTCGGGTTTCCTATGCAGGTGCTGCATCGGCTTGCCGACGGCCATGCGAGCATGCGGGTCAAAGCACTTGGAGCGTTCACCATGGTGGATGCTAGCGGCCCCGTGATGGACCGGGCTGAGGCCGTGACGCTGTTCAACGACATGTGCATCCTCGCTCCCGGCTCTCTGCTTGCACCCAGCATTACGTGGGAGCCGGTGGATGCACGGAGCACACGCGCGCGTTTTACGAACGGTGCGCAAAGCATCTCTGCCACGCTGTACTTCAATGCTGAGGGTCTGCTCGAGAACTTCGCTTCCGAAGACCGCTCCCGCTCCTCGACCGATGGTAAGGCGTTCACGCAGCTGCGCTTTTCTACACCGGTTGGCGACTACCGTGCCTATGGACCTTACCGGCTTGCTTCCAAGGGGGAGGCGCGTTGGCATGCGCCCGATGGCGAGTTTGCGTACGGCGAGTTCAGATTGGTCGACATCGACTACAACGTAAGACCGTAAGGTATGTCCGCTTTCCAGACGCGCGATGCGTCTGATCAGAGGCCCGCTTCCTTGGCCTTGGCCACGACGTCATCCGCGGGAGTGCTCTCCGGCAGGGTCCGGATGAAGCCGGTCTTAGTCACGGGCTTCTCGCCCTTACCGTTTGCTTTGTTGCTCTTCTTCTTCGCTGCCATCTCGATCCTCTTTGGTTGCGCACCGAGCTTTGGTCCATCACGAAGAATACTCAACTTCCAGTTCTGAACCGGACGTGGGCGTGATGTTCGTGCGCTCTAGCAACGCGCTGCTGAAGCTTCAGCCGGGACTGTCGTAGCCGAACCGCAGCCCGAAGTAGTGCGCGACTTGCCGTAGACGCCGTCGGCGGGAATGAAGACCCCGTATTCCGTGCGCAGCGCCAGACCCTTGACGAATGCGTAGCCAAGGAAAGGATCGACTTCGGTGCCGGCGTACTTCGCTCGACGGTCGGTTTTTCTCCGGCAGGGCCGGCAGGGGTGTTCGGGTCGATCGTTCGGTGCTTGAACAGAAAGTGCCCTTGTACGCCGAAGTCGAGCCCGTCCACCGGTGCCGCAGAGAACGTGGCAGTGGGGCCAAGCACGTTGGTGCGCGTGCGAATGACGTCCGATAACGCGGGGGAGCTGCTCGCCCAAGTTGGCGTGAGCTACGCCGACGCGACGGAGAACCTGCGGCCAGCACACCGTTGCGGGGGTCGTCACGCAGGAGTGGCTGACCGGCTATCCGCCCCAGCGCGTGCCGTCAGCCCCGCACGATGGTGACGACAGCGAAGGCGACGTACAGCGTCACCGCGACGGCTCCCTCGTGACGAGAGATGGTGCGCTCGCTGCGGATGAACATCGCGGCGATGCCCGTCATGAACACGAGCGCGGCGAGATCGACGCCGAGCGTGTGCAGCGGCGCTCTCACCGGACCGGCAAGGGCCGAGGCGCCGAGACACTGATCGCGCCCAAGCCCGATCAAGAGTCCAGCCGCGAGCGCGATTCCCACGGACACAAAGGGTTCGTAGGCGTCAAGTGGGGTCACTCGAGTTTCACGGATTTTCCCCGAACGGCAATCTCGACTCGGAGTCCCTTTGCCACCATGGCGGCACGAAGCGGTTCCTGCTGATCGGGCTCGCCGTGGACCAAGAAGAACCGTCGCGTAGCCGTGCCGCAGGCGTCGGCGAACGCCAGCAGGTCGTTGCGATCGGCGTGAGCGCTGAAGGAGTTCAGCACTTCGACTCGCGCTCTCAAGTTCCGTTCGACGCCCCAGATCCGCACACGCGGTCGTCGCTCGACGAGCCGGCGCCCGAGCGTGTGCTGGGCCATGAATCCGACGATCAGGATCGTGTTGCGCTCGTCCTCGACGTGATTCCGAAGGTGGTGGAGAATGCGCCCGGCCTCGGCCATGCCGGCTGCGGAGATGATCACCGCGGAGCCCTTGAGACCATTCAGGCGAATGGACTCTTCTCGCGAGCTGATGAACTGTGCCCCCTCGAATCCGAAGACCTCGCCGTGCTGCTTCAAGAATGCGCGCGTCTCGACGTCGAAGCACTCGGGATGGAGTTTGAAGACCTCCGTCACGTTGATTGCGAGCGGCGAGTCGATGAACACGGGGATCGGCGGCAGCCGCCCCGCCCGCGTAAGCTCGTTGAGCGCGTAGACCAACTCCTGTGTCCGGCCTACGGCGAAGGCCGGCACGATGACCTTCCCGCCGCGTTGTACGGTTTCCTTGATGACGCGCTCGAGGTCGTCATGCATCTGCTCAACGGTCCCGTGGACCCGGTTGCCGTACGTGCTCTCCATGACGACGTAGTCGACAGGCGTCGGCGGGTACTCGGGGTCGCGGATGATCGGCAGCCCTTTGCGGCCGAGGTCTCCAGTGAAGACGAGGCGTCGTACCTCGCCACCTTCCTCCACGTCGAGCACGACCTCAGCAGAACCCAGAATGTGACCGGCATTCAAGAAGCGAGCTGTAACGCCAGGTAGCGGCTGGAACGGGCGGTGGTAGGGCATGCCAACGAACTGCCCGAGGGCTCGTACGACGTCCTCCTCGTCGTAGAGCGGCTCGACGGGTTCGAAGTTCGGGTCGTCGGCGAACTTCCGATTCAGGTACGCGGCGTCGGCCTGCTGGATGCGCGCCGAGTCACGCAGCATGTACGCGCAGAGGTCGCGCGTAGCGGGCGTCGCGTAGATCGAGCCGCCGAAGCCCGACTTGACCAGCGTGGGGAGATTGCCCGAGTGATCGATGTGCGAGTGCGTCAGGATTGCAACGTCGGCCGCGATCGCCTCGCGCGGGAGGCCGCGGTTGCGTCGACGCGATTCCTCCCGCCGACCCTGAAAGAACCCACAGTCTATGAGGATCGAGCCCTGATCGAGCTCGAGTAGGTGCATCGAGCCGGTTACTTCCTGAGCGGCTCCGAGAAACGTCAGTCGCATGCTCAATTGAGCCTCCGTGGGTGAACGATAGATACTGGCAGCGCCACGACTTTGGATACTAGCAGCGCCACGGCGCAGTCCTCGCCCGCATGGGCCCGACAGCTCGGCCGATTGCCAACCCAGAGCGCGAAGGTTCACGGGCGAGGCGCCCGTTCTTCCGAGCCTTGCCCGTGAACAATCGTGACGATGGCCGCGAGAATCCTGGTAAAGAGGCGTCGCTGCCGGACCAGCGGCCACCAGTCGTAGAGCAGCACTTCCAGTGGGCGCCACATCGCGACCCACCCGGTGATGACCAAGCCCTCGCGCAGCACGGGGCGAAAATGGCCCGAGGGGAGCATCGAGGTGAGCTCGGCGAACGTGAGAAACACCACCAACACCAAGAGGCCGACCAAGAGCGTGAGTTGACCCTGACGGACGTGCTGCCGAATTCGACGCCGCAGGCGATCAAGTTCGTAAATGAAGTGGGCACGAACGGCTTCGACAATCGTGGTGTCCTCCACCGTCAGTGACGGCAGTTCGGAGACCCAGACTACGAGCTTGAGATCGGTCTTCGGCGAGATTTCCTCGGCAGCCCCAACGATGTAGTCGACCGCGTCCGGGTCGAGGTCGCGCTCGCGAAACGGTGCGGGATCCCGACCGTCGAAGAGCTGCTGGGCGGTCTTGACCTTGATGTCGATGCACACCTTGCCATCCTCGATGCGGTAACGCGGCTTCGTGCTCATTCGGCGTTCACGTGAAGCTGCGCAACCATACTAACAAATCCCGCAAGAGGTTCATCGCCCGGCTCCAGCCACGATGCGCCGCGTTCGCCGTCGCACGATGAGCTTTCGCAGCTCCTCGACCCACAGGACCAAGCTCGCGACCGCGCCGATCGCCACGACCTCCTTCAGACTGAAGGGGACGGTATGGAAGACATTGTTGAGGGCCGGAAGGAAAACGACAGCGGCGTGGAGCACGTTACCGAGGACGAGGCCGCCGATGAGCCAGGGGTTCTTGAGAATGCTGAGGTTGAGCGCGGAGCGCGTCTCGGAGCGGCAATTGAGCACATTGAACCACTGGCAAACCGCCATCACGGTGAACGTCTCTGTCTGTACTTGCGGAAACGGCACCCCGAGCGAGAGCCGATATACGAACCATCCCAGGGTGGACCCAGCGATGGCCGGCGTCATAAACGCCATGCGCGTGAGCAGGACTCGATTGAGCAGTGGCTCGCGCGGGGAGATCGGCTTCTGCTGCATCTCGTCGCCTTCAGCGGGCTCCATGATGAGGTTGACGGTTACGGTCCCCTCGGTGACCAGGTTGATCCAGAGGATCTGCACCGCTGCGAGTGGCGGCGGGTAGCCGAGGATCAAGGCTATGAGGAGAACCAGAACCTCCGCCACCGACGTAGAGAAGAGGTACAGGACGACCTTCTTGATGTTCCGGTAGACGACGCGCCCTTCCTCCACCGCAGCGACGATGGTCGCGAAGTTGTCGTCGCCAATCACGATCTTCGCCGCCTCCTTCGCCACCTCGGTCCCCGTGATGCCCATGGCGACGCCGACGTCGGCCTTGACGAGAGCCGGGGTGTCGTTCACGCCATCGCCGGTCATCGCCACGACCTCGTGCTGCTTCTGGTAGGCGCCGACGATGCGGAGCTTCTGCGCCGGGTGGACGCGCGCGAAGACCGAGATGCCCTCGATACGGTCGGCCAGCTCTGTGTCCGACATCTGCTCGAGCTCGCGCCCATCCACTGCGCCATCCCCATCCCGGGCGATGCCCAGCTCCTTGGCGATGGCGTACGCGGTCGCCTTGTGATCGCCGGTCACCATGACGGCCTTGATTCCCGCTTCGCGGCACCGGGCGACTGCGTCTTTCACCTCCGTACGAGGCGGGTCGATCTGGCCGACCAGGCCCAGCAAAACGGCCCGGTCACGGAAGCCAGCGAACCCGAGTCGCCCGTCGATCTCCGCGCCCTCGATGACGGCGACAGCGAGCACGCGCAGAGCACCAGTCGCCATGCGTTCGGCGGCTGCTCGCATCGCCTGGCGTGCTTGCTCGTCCAACGGCTCGTCTGCCTCATTGCGGCGGGCCGCGTGGCACAAGTCGAGTACCTCCTCCGGAGCACCCTTCAGGAAGACACGCTTGCCTTCCTTCGTCTCGTGTTGGGTGGCCATCATCTTGGAGGCTGAATCGAACGGAATTTCCGCCCGTCGCGGGTAACGGGCGCGCAGGTCGGCGGGGATGATGTCTCCCTTGATGGCCATCGCGAGCAGCGACACCTCGGTGGGATCACCTATCGGCTTCCAGTGCGGCTCTGTCTCCTCCGGTCCCTGGAGCTGAGCATCGTTACAAAGTGTGGCGGCTGCCAGGAGCTCGCTGAGTCCGCGCTCGCGAACGGCGTCCACTTCTTGATTGCCGTCAAGGAACTTTCCCGTCGGTTCGTAGCCAACGCCGGTGATCGCCAACTGCCGCCCGTCCGGAAGGTAGAGCGCCGTCACGGTCATCTCGTTGCGGGTCAGCGTGCCGGTCTTGTCGCTGCAGATGACGGTGGTCGAGCCCAGGGTCTCGACGGCGGACAAGCGGCGAACCACGGTGTTTCGGCGTGCCATGCGCTGGACACCCACGGCGAGCGCAACCGTCATCGCCACAGGCAGTCCTTCTGGAATCATCCCGACCATTTGGCTGATGCCTACCATGAGGATCTCGCCAAAGGGCATGCCGCGGAGGAGCCCGATCCCGATCACGAGCGTGAACATCCCGGCGGCCCCGTAGATGATGTACTGGCCGAACTGAGAGATGCGGCGCTCGAGCGGCGTCTTCTGTTCCTTCGCTCCCTCGGCAAGGGCCGCGATGTGACCAATCTCCGTCGCCAGCCCGGTGGAGACCACCACGACTCGGGCGCGTCCCGCGGTGACGTGGGTGCCGGCGTAGACCATGTTGCGGCGGTCCGCGAGCAACGTGTCCGGGGCAAGAGGTACGAGCTCCTTGCCGACGGGAGCAGACTCACCCGTGAGCGCCGCCTCCGCGATCTGAAGCGCAGCGCCGTCGAGCAGCCGCGCATCCGCGGCGACAGCATCGCCTGCCTCGAGGATGAGTACGTCTCCAGGAACGACCTCGCGGGCCTCGACGATCAGCTCCTGACCACCTCGCACGAGGCGCGCCTTGTGCGTCGCTAGCTTGCGAAGACCCTCCAAGGACCGCTCAGCCCGTCCTTCCTGAAACGCTCCGATGAAGGCGTTGAGCAGAACGACCGTGAAGATAACGATGGCGTCCTTCACGTGACCGAGCGCGAGCGCGATGCCCGCGGCGACGAACAAAAGGTAGATCAGCGGGCTCTTGAACTGGCTCAAGAAGACCGAGAGCAAGGAACGACTCTTGGGCTCTCGCAGCGCGTTGGGGCCGAAGTGTTCGAGCCTGCGCCGAGCTTCCTCAGTGGAAAGCCCGGAAGTCGCGTCTGACTCCACGGCGACAACGGCGTCTGCCGCGTGCAGCGCGTGCCAAGCAGGTCGCTCGTTGCCGCGCGCATCCACGCTTGATAGTTCATCACTCACCCGCGTCATGTGAGCTTCCCCCTTCCAAGGCCGCTATAGCGAGCGATCTGAGTCACGAGCTCATCGGCCTTCTGTTTTCGCTCCGCGGGCGCATCGGCTGCGATCGCGCTGGTCACGCATCTCTCGACGTACGCGCGCAAGATGATCTTTCCCGCTTGGCCAAGCGCCGCCTGCGCGGACGCGAGCTGCAGGAGGACATCGACGAGCGCACGGTCCTGTTCGATCATTCGCGAGACCCCTTCGAGTTGGCCGACGACCCGGCGAACGCGGGCCAGGACTTTTTGCTTGGTAGCGTCGTTCATCTCGGCCGATATCTCCTCGTGCCACATGGCCCCCATGGCCACCAGTGCGCGAGGCAGCATTCGCGCCAGCTGCGATATAGCAGCACTTTCTGCGTCTACCCCTGCAAGAGCAAGCAACATGAGCCATGCCCCCATGGAGCATCTAGCGCAAGGCTTGCGCCCGTTCGCTGCTGTCGCGCAGTTGGTGCGTTCGCTCGTTCGACTTCCTCGCGGCCGCTGGCGACTGCGTCGTCCGAGAAAAGCCTTCTTCGTTCGCTAGCAGCGCGCTCCCCCACCCGTGCCAGTCCTAGAATTCCGACCGCTCACCGGGACTCGCCCAGCGGGCACGGCTCTTGCTCAGGCTGTCGCAAGCCCCGAGGAATCAAGGGATATGCACATGACCGAACAGCACCTGGAGCGAGCAGTTGTTGGAGTCGAAGCGGGCGTCCGACTGGTCTCCGCATCGTCTGATAATGGAGTGAAACAGCTATGAAGAACGTCGAAGACATCATGACCCGCCGGGTGGTCGCCGTCAGCGAGGAAGACAACATGTTCGCGCTCCGAGATCGCATGGAGGCCTACGGTCTGCGTCACCTTCCCGTCGTGGACGGTGACAAGCTGGTGGGGCTCCTGACTCACCGCGACATACTCCGCTTCGCGGACAGTCAGTACCGAGTGGATCGTGTGCGGCAGTCGCTCGACGATAGGCGCTCGGAGCAAACGTTCGTCGCAGCCGTGATGACTCGCGAGGTGGAGACCGTGCGGCCCGAAACTACTCTCGCAGAAGCTGCGCAGAAGTTGGTGGCGAATAAGTTCGGTTGCCTGCCTGTGACCACAGCTGACGGAACGCTGGTCGGTATCGTCACGGAACACGATTTTCTCAATACGTTGGTGAAGATGCTTGAGCGGAGAGCTTAGCAGTCTGTCGAAGCCACTCTCGTCGAACGCGAACGCGTGGGCGACTCTGTCCCGTCGGACATTCATACGGTTTGGCGCGCTTCGAGCGTCTGTCCGCACAAGAAAGAAAGCGGTGATGAACCATGGAAGCCGCGACCAACATTCCTGCTCGCGCCGCAGGCGCGTCGATGGCCATTGCGATTACCGTAAATGCCGGAAGCTCCTCCGTTCGCCTCGCGCGGTGGGCGCTCGAAGGAGTCGCGCCTCGTCTTCTCGTCGCAAAGCAGTACGCGCGGGACGCCGTGTCTCCGTTCGCGCTCGCACGCGAGATGAGCGAGGCTCATGGCGACGCGTACATCGCCTTCATCGCGCATCGGGTCGTGCATGGAGGCACCCTTCATCGCACAGTCCGCGTGGACGCGGAGGTCGAGCGAGCGATCCAAGACGCTTCCCAGTTCGCGCCGTTGCACAATCCGGCCGCGCTCCTGTGGCTCCGCGCGTTTCGCGAAACGTGTGGCGGTCAGATGGCACAGCTGGCAGTCTTTGACACGGCGTTCTTCGCGACTCTCCCCGACCGAGCGAAACTATATGCGCTTCCGTGCGAGCTCGCGGAACGTCATGGCCTCTACCGCCGCGGCTTCCACGGGCTTGCTCATCGGTCCATGTGGCAGCGCTGGCGTGAGCTCAACCCCGAGGCGCCACCCGACGCGCGTGTCATCTCCCTCCAGCTTGGCTCCGGGGCTTCGATCGCCGCGATCCGAGGCGGGACGCCGATCGACACGTCGATGGGCTTCTCCCCTCTCGAAGGCCTCGTGATGGCGACACGGCCCGGCGACATCGATGCTGGCGTTCTCCTCTACCTCTTGCAGCGTGCAGGCATGTCGATCGCGGACCTCGAGCGGACGCTCCACGAGGCGTCAGGGTTGCGCGGCGTGTCGGGGACGAGCGGGGACCTGCGCCAGCTGCTCGGCTCGGACGACGACAGGTCGCGGCTTGCCGTCGAGCTCTACGTCTATCGCGCACGCAAGTACGTGGGCGCGTACCTGGCCGCGCTGGGCGGCGCCGACGCCATCCTCTTCGGCGGTGGCGTCGGCGAGAACATGCCAGAGGTGCGCGCGCGCATCCTGACGGGCATGGAGTTCTGCGGGATCGAGCTCGACGCAGCGTCAAACGCAGGGGCGGTCGGTCGCGCGGCCCGCATCACATCTGGGGCGAGCCGTATCGACGTGTGGGTCGTGCCGATCGACGAATCCGAGATCCTCGTGCGTGAAGCCATGGCCGCGATTGCGGCGGAGGGAACTGCGTGATGCCAATGGAAATGATGACGGGGACCGCCCCGCGCACCGTGGACAGCGAGGCGTTTGCCACATGGGCAGCCGGCTACGGCGTGATCCGCCACGAGGAGCGAACGCGAGCGAGAGTCTGTGACATGGCCGAGCGGCTGGTCCATCGTGGGCTCGCGCCGAACGCCGATGCGGTTTTCCGCGTCCTCGCCGCCGCCGATCGGCTCGCTAGCGCGGGAATGTGGCTGGTCGTGCACATGACGTACGCTCGCAGTGTCTACCTCGATGGCCGCGAGCTCGTTGCAGACGACTTCAAGGCGCGCCCTGAGGGACACACCGGCGGCGCCCTGAACATGGTTCCCGCGTACGTGGGTTACCTCGCGGCGAATGCACTGAGCCGATTCACGCGCGGGTGGCTCATGGGCCAAGGGCACTGCGTCGCCGCAATCGACGCGATCAACGTGCTCGTTGGCAACATGTCCAGCGTGCACGCTGCGCGCTACGACGCTAGCGATGAAGGTCTTACGCGGCTCGTGCGGGACTTCTATTCGTATGCGCTGTCGGCGGACGGACGCCCCGAGTCTCCCCTCGGGAGTCACGTCAACGCGCACACTGCGGGTGGCCTCACCGAGGGCGGCTACCTTGGATTCGCGGAGCTCGAGTACGTGCACATGCCTCTGCAGGGAGAGCGGCTCGTCGCGTTCCTGAGCGACGGCGCCTTCGAGGAGCAGCGCGGAGGCGATTGGGCGCCGCGCTGGTGGCGCGCCGAGGACTGCGGCCTCGTGGCGCCCATCATGATCGCCAACGGCAGGAGGATTGATCAGCGGACGACGACGGCGCAGGTCGGCGGGGTCGACTGGCTGCGTGACCATCTTCGCCTAAACGGCTTCGAGCCGATCGACGTCGACGGTCGCGATCCCGCCGACCTTGCGTGGTCCATTGTCGAAATGGACGAGCGACTCGAGAGCGCCTCCACTGCGATCGCCCGCGGAGACGCCGCGTACCCGGTCCGTCTCCCCTACGCCATCGCCGAGACGACCAAGGGCTTCGGTTTTCCGGGTGCCGACACGAACCGCGCACACAACCTCCCGCTCGGGGGCAATCCTTCGAGCGATGCAGCGGCGCGTTCCGACTTCTGCGAAGGCGTCGGCCGCCTCTGGGTGTCGCCTGTGGCGTTGACGATAGCCGCACAAACATTGTGCGAGCACGAACGGCAGGGCCGCCCGCGCGAGCGGGACCACGCTCTGGCAACTCGCCAGGTGCTCCATCCCGTCCTGTCCGAGCCGCCATGGCGTCCGAGCGCGAGCGGGCTCGCAAGCCCGGTCGCGGGCATCGATGAGTGCTTCGCGCGCATCGTTGAGGAGAACCCCGCGCTCCGCCCGCGCGTTGGAAACCCCGATGAGATGAGCAGCAACCGGATGCTTCGCACGCTGGCACTCCTGAAGCACCGCGTGGCGGCCCCGGAGCCGGGTGTGGCGGAGTCGCTCCACGGCGGAGTCATTACCGCTCTGAACGAGGAGGCGATCGCCTGCGCGGCTCTCGCGAACAAGGGAGGTATCAGCCTCGTCGTGACGTACGAAGCGTTCGCAGTGAAGATGCTCGGCGCGGTCCGACAGGAGCTCATCTTTGCGCGAAGCCAACGTGAGGCGGGACGGATGCCGGGCTGGCTGTCCGTGCCCATCATCCTGACTTCGCACGCCTGGGAGAACGGCAAGAACGAGCAGTCCCACCAGGATCCTACGTTCTGCGAAGCGCTCCTTGGCGAGATGGCGGACACCTCACGCGTGGTGTTTCCTCCAGACTGGAATGCCGCGGTCGCAACCCTGCAGGCCGTCTATCGCACGCATGGGCAAGTATGGAGCGTCGTCGTCCCCAAGAACGAGCTCCCCATTCGGTTCTCACCCGAGCAAGCCGAGGGGCTCGTCGTTGACGGCGCGCTGCGCCTGCGCGGGGAGGGCACCGAGCGCGTCACGCTCGTGGCGGTCGGCGGCTACCAACTTGAAGAAGCGCTGCGCGCCTCTACGCGTCTCACGGAGAAGGCAATCCCTCACGCGGTGGTCTACCTCTTCGAGCCGGCGCGCTTCCGCGTTCCGCGCGACAGGCATGAAGCGGCGGTGCTCGCGTCCGATGCCACGCGAGAACGCCTGTTTCCACGCGGCGCGGACATTCGCGTGCTTCTGACTCACACGCGACCCGAACCGCTGCTCGGCGCCCTTCGCCCACTCGACACGGGACGGGGAACGCGAGCGCTCGGGTATATCAACCGTGGCGGGACACTCGACGTGGCAGGGATGCTGCGCACGAATCGGTGCACTTGGATTCACGCCGTAGCGGCCGTTGCCGATGGGCTCCAGCGAGCCCCTGCGGAGCTGCTCGACCCCGACGAGCTGCTCACTCTGGATACTATGTGATGACTATGGCTGCATGGCCCATTGAACCACGGGGCGATTCCGCACGGGGCTCAGCCGTCCCGGCCAAGGAGGTGACCGGTTGACGGTTCGAACCGGATCAAGACGAATGAGTAAAGGAACGCGCACGTCGCCTCGCGCCCCGAAGGATGGATCGAATGATCGAAACTGCCGTTTACAGCACCAAGCCTTACGACCGCGAATACCTCTTGCGTGGGGAGTTCGGGGATCGCGTGTTGTGGCGTTTCCATGAGTTCTGTCTAAGCGCCGAAACGGCATCCACCGCGCGCGGCGCTCAGGCAGTGTGCCTCTTCGTCAACGACCAGGCGGACAGCGCATGCCTCGCGGCGCTTGCGGCTCTTGGCGTGAAACTGATCGCCCTGCGCTGCGCCGGCTACAACAACCTGGACCTCCCCGCTGCCCGCAAGCTCGGCCTCGCTGTGGTGCGCGTTCCGGCCTATTCGCCGCACGCGGTGGCCGAGCACACCGTCGGGCTCTTACTCACGCTCAACCGCAAGATCCACCGCGCGTACAACCGCGTACGCGAGATGAATTTTTCCCTCAACGGCCTTGTCGGCTTCGACCTGAACGGCAAGACCGTGGGCATCGTCGGCACCGGGAAAATCGGACGCATCACGGCGGAGATCTTTCGCGGCTTTGGGACCCAGGTCATCGCTCACGACCCAAGCCCGTCCACCGAGTGGGCGACCTTGCACGGCATTCGCTACGTGGACTTCGACGCGCTGCTGAGCGAAAGCGACATCGTATCGCTACACGTTCCGCTGCTTCCAGAGACTCGCCATTTGCTCAATGCACAAACGCTCGCCCAGATGAAACCCGGCGTGTTCATCGTCAACACGAGCCGCGGCAAACTTGTCGACACTGGCGCCCTCATTGCAGCACTCAAAACCGGTCAGATTGGCGGCGTCGCGCTGGATGTATACGAGGAAGAAGAGGGGCTCTTCTTCGAAGATCTTTCCGGACAGGTCCTGCAAGACGATGAGCTCTCACGCTTGCTGACCTTCCCGAACGTCCTGATCACCGCGCACCAGGCGTTTCTCACCCACGAGGCCCTCAGCGAAATCGCGCGCGTGACGATACAGAACCTGCTCAAGCAAGAAGCCGGTGAACCATTTTTGGAAGGGACTACGCTATGAAACCGCCCGCGACCATCACGTCAACACAACCCGCGTCGTCGTCCGATGCCCGCCCGTACATCAAATGGTTCGCCGACATTACCATCGCCGACATCCCGCTCGTCGGCGGCAAGAATGCTTCGCTCGGCGAGATGGTACGCGAGCTCGCTGGTAAGGGCGTGAAAGTTCCCGACGGCTTTGCGATCACCGCGGCGGGGTTTCGCCATTTCATCCGCGAAGCAAATTTGGATGAATTCATCCGCACCACCCTGGCCGACCTCAATACGCACGACATGGCCAACCTCAGCGAGCGCGGCCATGCGGTGCGGCAGGCGATTCGCAGCGCTTCGCTGCCGACGGGCTTGCAGGAGCAGATCGCCGGGGCGTATCGCCAGTTGCAGGGAGACAGCGTGCAGCCGCTCGACGTTGCCGTGCGCTCGTCGGCCACGGCCGAGGACTTGCCGGACGCGAGCTTCGCCGGGCAGCAGGAGACCTATCTCAATGTGCAGGGCGTCGCGGCGCTGCTGGAGACCTGCAAACGCTGCTTCGCCTCGCTTTTCACCGACCGCGCCATCAGCTACCGGGTAGACAAGGGCTTCGAACATTTCAAGGTCGATCTCAGCATCGGTGTACAGCGCATGGTGCGCTCGGACCTCGCCTGCGCGGGGGTCATGTTCACCATCGACACGGAAAGCGGATTCCGAGACGCGGTGCTCATCAGCGCGGCATACGGCCTGGGTGAGAATGTCGTCCAGGGCTCGGTCACGCCGGACGAGTACACGGTCTTCAAGACCACCCTGAAGACCGGGCACCGGCCCATTCTGCAGAAGACCATCGGCAGCAAGGAGTTCAAGCTCATCTACGACACCGGCGGCGGGAAGATGGTGAAGAACGTCCCCGTCGCACCAGCCGACCGCGCGAAGTACGCACTGGGCGACGACGAGGTGCTGGAGCTCGCACGCTGGGGCTGCATCGTGGAGGACCACTACTCCGCCAAGCGCGGGGCACCGGCTCCAATGGACTTGGAGTGGGCCAAAGACGGCAACACCGGCGAGCTGTTCATCGTGCAGGCTCGACCTGAGACAGTGCAGTCGCGCAAGAACCCCGACGTGCTCGAAACCTATCGGCTCGAGCGGCGCAGCGCCGTGCTCGCCAGCGGCCGGAGTGTCGGCGAGAAGATCGCAACGGGACGAGTCCGCGTCATCAACAGCGCGCAGTTCATCGGCCAGTTTCAGGAAGGTGAAGTCGACGAAGGCCGCCGTGTGCAGGCGGAGATGGAGATGCACGGTCTGCGACGGGGCGAAAACGGCCTCGAGGTTTACGTGATGTGCGAGATCCCCAGCAACGTCATCCTTGCGGAGGAGTTTTCCGAAATTTTCGATGGCTTCAGCATCGGCTCGAACGATCTGACGCAGCTCATCCTCGGCGTTGACCGCGACAGTGAGATCGTTGCCCCCATCTTCGACGAGCGCAACCCTGCCGTGAAAAAGATGATCGCCCAAGTCATCGCAACCTGCCGAGCCAAGGGTCGCAAGATCGGCATCTGTGGCCAGGCTCCTAGCGACTACCCGGAGTTCGCGAAGTTCTTGGTCGAGCAAGGCATCGACAGCATTTCGCTGAATGCCGACACCGTGCTGAAAACGACTCTGGCGATCCTGGAAACAGAGGCTGCGTTGAGAACGCCCGTGAGATGAGGGCGCGGGCAGGAGGCGGATGGTTCCCCGAGCGCCCACGTGCCCAGAAGCTCTGCGAGAGATGAAGGCTGGCCCTTCCGAGACCGGATCTCGCAGCCGCTTGCCAAGGGATGCAAGGATTAGACGCGTGACGACTGCACACGCACCCGGCAGGGCTCACACCTAGCCCTCTCCACGGGGGAGGGGTACGAAGAGAACCGGATGGCCCTCACTACGACAGATGACGCAGCGCCCAGTGCCCCCTTTCCCATCGTTGGCGTGGGCGCTTCGGCCGGCGGCATCGGCCCCACGACCGAGCTGCTCCGCCACCTTGGGCCGCGACCCGGACTCGCTGTCGTCGTGGTTCAACACCTGGACCCTGGGCACGCAGGGAGACACGCATCCTGAGCATGTCCATCATCGGCAGGTGGACTGCTCAGCCACCGCGTGACTTGCGCGATTTGATATTCGTCATCCGGCGCAACGAGGCAGCGCGCGCCGCATGACTGCCACTGCCCGTCCTGCGAAGGGTGATGGGTCAGCCTGAGGACGCGGCCTGCTGCACTTCTCCTGCGACAACGGCCGCCTTTGGCTCGCCGGCCTTTCTGCGTTTCAACGTGATCGCGCCACGGAGTGAGGCGATGCATTCACGCCAGGCAGGCCAGAACCGGGCGTTTTCAGGACACCCTCGCGTTTGTTCCGCTTCCGACACGCACAACGTCGCCGCCCCAGGGCGAAGGTTCTGCGCTTGGCGCCCGCGACGGAGCGCTTTACGCGCATTTGTTGCGCGTAAGGCACTGCGGTGGGGGCGCCGCCAGGCGTGAAACGCGTCGTGCAGCGGCGAATATGCGTATTCAGGGCCTTGGCATCCGCCTTGCTCAGGCGCCGTCTCGTGTCTCGACTTTCAACGATACTTGTGTTGGCTAGCGCGGTAATCGCATGTGCGCCTGAGGGCTCCCATGCAGGTCGTACGGACAGGGCGCCCGTTGTGGCTGCGTTTTCTGTCGAAATCGCAACGCCTCGCGTGCTTCAAGGGTTACCGCTTGGCCCGCTCGATCATTCCGGTCGTCCTAGCGTGACGCCCTGTGGTACCTGCCATGGTGCCGACGCGGGCGCGCTTCCAGAAAGCACGCAGGATGTACAGGGGCCCCACGCAGGCTTGCGCGTGCAGCATGGAGCGCTGCCCTGCGCGTCGTGTCACGAAGCGAGCGCGCGCGACAAGCTGCACCTGGCCGATGGACGCCTGATCGCTCTGACGGATGCGATGCAGCTGTGCGCGCAGTGTCACGGCACGCAGAAGCGCGATTACGACCATGGCGCCCACGGCGGTATGCGCGGTTATTGGGACCTGAGCCGCGGACCACGACAGAGAAACCATTGCGTGTCTTGTCACGATCCGCACGCGCCAAAGTTCGGCGTGTTCATGCCGGTCTCGGCAACCCATGACCGCTTCTCAGACGAACACGAAGGAGACTCGCGTGAGTGATGAAGTAAGCCGTCGCAATGCGCTCAAGCTAGCGGGCGCGACGCTCGGCGCAGGTGCCTTTGCGCGCGCGCTAGCCCCGCTTGCCACGTTTGCGGAGAGCACGAGCACGGACGATTTTCTACAGCGGCACTACCGTGAGCTAGACGAGGCCGCGAAAAAGCAGCTGATCGCCCGGCTTGAAGCGGACACGGCTCGCAAATACGGGGCAAAGGTCACCATTCGCGACATCGAGCCGAAGGAAGACGTTCAGTTTGCGTATGCCCTCAATCTGAGTGTTTGCATCGGATGTCGCCGCTGCGTGGAGGCCTGTCACGAAGAGAACAATCACGACCGTAAGACTCACCAGTCTTACATTCGCGTGCTCGAGATGGAGCAGGGCTCCATGAATCTCGCGAAGGGTAACGTGCACTACGATCACGCCGTGCCGGCGGAGGGTAAGTTCTACATGCCCGTGCAGTGCCAGCAGTGCGAAAACCCCCCCTGCGTGCACGTCTGCCCGGTAGAAGCCACCTGGCAAGAGTCCGACGGCATCGTGGTCGTGGACTACAACTGGTGCATCGGTTGCCGCTACTGCGAAGCTGCCTGCCCTTACCATGCGCGTCGCTTCAACTGGACGGCGCCCGAGATTCCCGCCGAAGAGATCAACCCGAACCAGGGCTTGCTTTCCAATCGCATCCGGCCCCAGGGCGTGGTCGAGAAGTGCACCTTCTGTCTGCATCGTACACGTGAGGGGCTCTTGCCCGCGTGTCTTGAAGCCTGTCCCACGGGAGCTCGCGTGTTCGGCAACGTGCTCGACCCGAGCTCAGAAATCCGCTGGGTGATCGAAAACAAGCGTGTGTTCGTGCTCAAGGAAGAGCTCGGAACCAAGCCACGCTTTTATTACTTCTTCGACAAGTGAGTGCCCGTGGACCCAATTGCCGCTAGCCCGAAAGTGGACCATTCGATTACCTACCCGCGCTTTCTCTGGATGGCGCTGCAGCAGGCAACCGATGGTTCCGTCCGGTTCTACGCATGGATGTTCGTGTTGACCGCGATTGCTTTGGTCGGTGCCAACGCCTGGGCCCATCAGGTTGCCGCCGGAATGATCACGACCAACATGAGCGACCACGTCTCGTGGGGCCTGTACATAGCGAACTTCACGTTTGCGGTGGGGCTTGCGGCCGGCGGCGTGATGATGGTCATTCCCGCCTATCTCTACGACGACCACGAGATGCACGAGGTGGTAATCATCGGCGAGATCTTAGCCATCGCCGCGGTGCTGATGTGTCTGATGTTCGTGGTCGCCGACATGGGGAGGCCGGATCGCTTCTGGCACATCATTCCCGGCATCGGACGCTTCAATTGGCCGATCTCGATGCTTACCTGGGACGTGCTGGTCCTCAACGGCTATTTACTGATCAATCTGCACGTCGTCGGTTACCTTATCTATCAACGCTGGCTGGGACGTGTACCCAACCCGAAGTGGTACTTACCCTTCGTCTTTCTTTCCATCGTCTGGGCCATTTCGATCCATACCGTGACGGCCTTCCTTTATGCAGGCCTCGGGGGCCGTCCGTTCTGGAATAGCGCGCTGCTTGCGCCGCGTTTTCTCGCGTCTGCCTTCGTGACGGGGCCTGCGTTCATCGTGCTGTCGCTGCAGATCGTGCGCCGCACCACGCGCTTTCACGTGCCGCGCGGCGCGATGATGACCCTGGTGTCGATCATTCGCATCACGACGCTCATCAATCTGTTTATGCTGGGGGCCGAGTTGTTCTCCGAGTTCTACGCTGGCGGCTCCCACGTGGCCTCGGCCCGCTACTTGTTCCTGGGTGAACATGGTCATTACGAGCTCGTGCCCTGGATATGGACGGCCGTTTCGCTCAACGTGCTCGCGGTCGTCATTCTTCTGACGCCCGCGCTGTCGCGCATGCGCTGGCTGCTGAATACCGCACTTTGCATGACGTTTATCGGAGTTTGGATCGAAAAGGGTATGGGACTCATCGTGCCAGGCTTCATCCCGTCCACGTTGCATGAGATCATTCCGTACACCCCAAGTCTTACGGAGTGGAAGGTGACGGCGGGTGTCTGGGCCTTTGGCATGATGGTCTTCACGGTGGGCTTACGCGTGGCATTGCGCGCGATGACAGGACAGATGCGCGCCTCGGAGCACACCATCGCGCAGGCGACGGGCGCGCTCACAGCGCAAGAAGGAGAGGTGGCCTGACATGCCTATCTCCGGACTCGTCATTCGCCTGGTATGCACGGACTCGGCTCAACGCACTGAGTCTCTTGAAGCGCTGTCCAGCATCACTGGCCTCGAGCTTGGCTTGAACCATGTGGCGGGAGTCGCCGCGGTGCTCGATGCACCTGACTATGTAGGCCACGACGCTGCTCTCGCGCGCATTGGCGAAGCTCCCTTCGTCTGTGCGATCGACGTGGTTTCCCACGATTTTTCAGACGTGGAACATTTCGAACGTCTGCCGCGCGAAAAGCGCGAGATGAAAAGGTAAGACATGGAACGCCGTAAGTTTCTCAAGGTGTCTGCCATGACTGCGGCTTCTGCAGCACTCACCGGCGGCTCGTCGGCTGATGCTGCGGACGTTGCCGGCGCCCTCGACCCCAGCGTGCAGGAGCGGGCGGGTAGTGGCGTGAAGTGGGATAAGGCCCCGTGCCGATTTTGCGGCACGGGCTGTCACGTCCAAGTCGGCGTGCAGAATGATCGCGTGGTCGCCATCTCAGGTGACCGTCAGGCCGACGTCAACAAGGGCCTATTGTGTGTGAAGGGGTATCACGTGGGGCTTGCGCTCTACGGTAAGGATCGTCTGACCACCCCGATGATCAAGCGCGGGGACAAACACGTCCCCATCTCGTGGGACGAAGCGCTCGACACGATTGCCCAGCGCGTCACGCACAACCCCAAGGGCTTTGCCATGTACGGCTCGGGCCAGTGGACGATCCCGGAAGGGTATGCTGCGCAAAAGCTGATGAAGGGCGGGCTGTCGAACAACCATATCGACCCCAATGCACGCCTTTGCATGTCGTCGGCCGTGACGGGCTTCATCTCCACCTACGGCGTCGACGAGCCTGCCAGTTGTTTTGACGACCTCGACCACGCGGACGTGATCATCTTATGGGGCAACAATCCGGCGGAGATGCACCCGGTGCTCTTCTCTCGCCTGATCGATCGCCGTTCGCGCGGCGAGACCGTGAAGCTCATCGACATCGGCACGCGGCGCACACGGAGCACCGCCTTCGCCGATGCCTACCTCGAGTTCAAGCCCCAGTCCGATCTCGCCATCATGAACGGCATCCTGCATCTGTTGATTGCGCGCGGCACCTACGACCGAACGTTCGTGGAGAAGTACTGCGCCTTTAGGCATGAGCCTGACGGTCCCGACCTGAACGGTAAGGCGACCACTTTCGAAGCATTCAAAGCGCACGTGGCGAAGTTCACGCCTGAGCTGGTCGAGAAGATCAGCGGCGTTCCGCGTGCCCAGATCGAGATGTTGGCCGACCTGTTTGCCGATAAAAACCTGCGCATCACCAGCTTGTGGTGCATGGGGTTCAACCAGCATACCCGCGGCACTGGCGCCAACCGCTTGGCGCACGCCATTCACCTCTTGTCGGGGCACTGGGGACGCGAGGGCGATGGCCCGCAGAGCCTGACCGGACAACCCTCGGCTTGTGGTACCGCGCGCGAAGTGGGCACGCTCTCGCACGCCCTGCCTGGCGGGCTGGTGGTGGCCAATCCCAAGCACCGCAAAGAGGCCGAGGAGATCTGGAACGTCCCGCCCGGACGCATCGATCCCAAGCCGGGTTACCACACGGTGGAAATGTGGAAGCGGTTCTCGACGCCAGCAGAGCAGGGTGGCGATATCGACACGCTGTGGGTGCAAGTGACGAATCCCGCGCAATCCCTGCCCGACGTCAACGCGCTGTTTGCACCGAGTCGTAAGATCCCAGGCAAGTTCCTGATCGTCTCGGACGTGTATCCCACGGCCACCGTGCGCGCGGCCGATCTCATCTTACCCTCTGCCATGTGGGTGGAGAAGAACGGGATGACCGGTAACTCGGAACGTCGCACGCAGCAGTGGTTCAGAATGGTGACTCCGCCCGGCCAAGCTCGCGATGATTGCTGGCAGACCATTGCCGTCGCCAAGCGCCTGCACGACCTCGGGCATCCTGGCATGAAAGACCAGGAGGGGCGTTTCATCTTCCACGTCGCGGATGACAAGGGAGCCGCGGTGCCGATCTGGGATTTTGCTCAGTATTATAAGACCAACGTCGACGAGCACCTCTTCAACGAGTACCGACGCTTCAGCCGCTTCAAACACAAGGACCTCGCACCTTACAGTGAGTACGTCAAAGCGCGTGGCTTGCGCTGGCCGGTCGTCGAGCAGAACGGGGTGTGGAAAGAGACCCGCTATCGCTTCGTCGAGAGAGAGGACCCCTACGTCAAAGCGGGTAAGGGCATTCAGTTCTATCACTCGACCAGCGAGGATGATCGGGCCCAGCTTTGGATCCAAGACTACGTCCCCCCTCCTGAGATGCCCGATGGCGAATACCCATTCTGGTTGTGCACAGGGCGGGTACTTGAGCATTGGCATACTGGTTCCATGACCATGCGCGTGCCGCAGTTGCGCGGCGCGATGCCGCAGTCCTATGTCGAGATGCACAGGGCCGACGCGCAGAAGCTCGGCATCGCTGAAGGGGAGACCATCACCTTAGAGACACGACGCGGGAAGCTGACGTTGCCTGTGTGGATCGATGGGCGAGGACGCCCCCCGCAGGGGTCGCTGTTCGTGCCGTTCTTCGATGAAAGGATCATGATAAACCAGCTGACGCTCTCGGAGTTCTGTCCGATTTCGAAGCAACCTGATTATAAGAAATGTGCGGCTCGCGTGGTCAAGCTGAGCAGGCGAGCTGCACCGTGACTAATACGTCACCACCTCCTGGTCGCGGCGTGCGTGTCGGCCTTACGATTGCGATCGCTGCCGCCGCAGTTGGCTTTTTCACGGGCACGCGCGGGGGGCCCGTGCAAGAGAGCGTTCAGCGAAGGCCGACCGCCACCGCGACGGCCGGCGTGGCTCTGGCGCCGCGTCAAGCCGACATGGAGGCGATGCGTTATCGCGATCGTCGTGCAGAGCAATCCGCCGCGTTGACAGCGATGGCGAAACCCCCTCGTGGCCTGCTCGATCCCGTGCAGGGCAGCGACAGTGCCTACGATCAGGAGCTTTTGCAGCGGGCCGAACTGCGAGCCTACGACGGCGCCCCACCGACGATCCCCCATCCCATCGACCAGCACGGCGCACCCGCTTGTCTAAGCTGTCATGAGCATGGCATGAGCGTAAATGGTAAGGTCGCCCGTCCCTTGAGTCACGCTCTGTTCACCAGCTGCACCCAGTGCCACGTCACCCGCGACGGCCCGATGGCGGTGAGCGAGCCGTGGCCGCAGCAGGTCTCCGAAGGCTCGACGTTTGTCGGGCTCATGCCGCCGCAACACGGCGCGCGCGCCTACGTGGCAGCGCCGCCCCTGCTTCCTCACCGCTCGTTCATGCGCGAACGCTGCGCCTCCTGTCATGGCCTGTGGGCAAATGGCATCGCGAGCAGTCATCCTGCTCGACAGAGTTGCACGCAGTGCCATGCGCTGAGCGCAAGTGCAGATCAGATGCCGGTCATGACCTTCACGGATCTACATCCCGCACAGGCAGCGCCATGATCAACCGGCGTGACTTCCTGCGCGGGCGGGGCTGGTCGCCGCCAAGCGAGCTTGGGCCGCGCACTTATACGGTGGTGCAGGAGCGCTGTCTTGGCAGTGTCAGTCAGGTCTGCACGGTTTGTAAGGAGCGCTGCCCCGAGCCGCGAGCGATCCACTTTGTGGGCCTTTTGCCCGTGATCGACGCGACGACTTGCACAGGTTGTGGTGAGTGCGCGCGCGTGTGTCCGGCACCGGACACTGCGATCCGCGCGCTTTCACGGGAGCGATGATCCATGACGGAACCACTTGTTGCACCTGTTTATGAAGCGACGCTCGATGAAGCGGCGCTGGCCGCGTTGTTTCGCGATCTCCAGGCGCTCGACACCCCTGTCGAGGTCGTGCTGAAGCGAGGCGCGCAGCGACATGCCGAGCAGGAGCCAGAAGTCACCCTTCCCATGGCCTACCAGCTCCTCTTAGGCCGCGAGGTGCGCGCCTTGCAGCTTCGCTACACCCACGAGCAAAAGCTGTGGTGCGATACGCTGATCGCGTCTGAGGCAGGCACGCGCATCGTGCGAATGGAGCTGCCGACGGCCTCAGTCACTGCCTGAGTGACGCAGGTCTGGTGCGCGGGCCGTGACCTGCGCAAACTTCGCTAGAACAGAGATCTCTCACGGTTCTGGATCATACCATTTGCAACCTGAGCGTTTTGTTTGCCGACTCATCTTGGAAGGAGCGTAAGTTCACCTTATGGAGAACGCGCTGCCGATTTACGTGGCTTTAGTTCTCGGGCATGGCGTCGAGCATCTCGCGCATCATGCCGATTTCCATCGCCTGAGCATTGAACATCTCCGCGGCCAGCCCTCGTAGTTTTTCGTTCGTGACGTGAGGCACGGCACGATGGGTCACCGGTAACGCACCCGCGTGATGGGTAATCATTTCCAAAAGGAACATGCGGTCTAGCTCCGCCCCGCTCATCTTCTTCATCTCTGCCATTTCCCCATCGGCATGAGCGTCTGCGGGCATGGGCTTGGGATCGGCCGTGCCGGCGACCATCTCCCGCACCGCGCGCATGGTAGCGACCTCTTCCCGTCCTATCCCAATACCCAGCCGAGCGCTACGCGGCCTCCCGGTAGTAATACTTGAGCAGCCCTCCGGCCCTGTCGCGACATCGGATCTTACCGCTGTCGTTCGCTGGCACCGAGCTGCGGTCGATCAGTTCGTTGCCGAGCCCCTGGTGATTTCGCTCGCAGTGATAGTGCCCCGCGTATTCGGTCACGGCGGGTGATACCACGGCGCGCACAGCGGGGAAGATCACCGATTCCTCAAGCGCGAGGTGTTGCTCGAAGTCGAGAGCGAGCGGCTCGGCCAATGCTCGGAGGCGGTCACGTAGTTGTCGCGCGTTCGGCTGCGCCCGGACCGCTCCCAGCGCTTCGAGCAATGCCGAAAGCTGCTGAACGTGGTCCGAGTGCTGCGCGTGCATGGTGGCGAGCGCGGCGTCGACGTCATCCTGATGGCCGCGAAGGCGTGGAAGGAGGCTGTGTTCTTCGTCCTCCACGTGCAGGGGCAGGGCCTCCGAGAAGTACCGCTCGCAACGATGGGTCGCATCGATGACGTCGTCCGCGGTGAGGTCGTCCCGCCGGCCGAGCTCTTCTGACAACCGCGAGAACGTGCGGATGCGCTCGTGGCATTCGAGCAGAAGACGCACCAGATCGTCGGGGGGCCTCGCGCGAGCACCGATTTTCACGAGCATGCTTAGACCTCCTTGGGGGAACGACGGGTGTGGCGGCGACCCGGGGAAGAACACTGTCACGCGCGGACCGGCAGAACACCCAGCCTATCACGATGGGTGGACGCCGATCCGAGCGCGTCGGCGTGCTGCTCCAGAAGCCGAGCGATTGCCATAAGGCATCAGGCTGGCACCGCTCCTGCATGAGATCATCGGCGATATGACCCATTTTCATGGCGCACAGGTCCTGTTGCTCAGCGCGCTCGTCGCCTGCGGGAGTGCGAGCGACAGCGCCAAGGTCAGCTCTGCTCCTACAGATGCCGGCGTTGAGGACGCGGGTGCGCTCGACGGCTGGGATCGCGAGGTTGCGCAAGTGCCGCTCGCGGATGAAGACCCCGCGCCCGATGTCGTGCAGGTCACGCTCGAGGCGCGCGTAAGCAACGTCGAAATCGAGCCGGGCCAGTCAGTCGAGCTGTGGACCTACAATGGCAGCCTACCTGGGCCGCTGATTCGAGCGCAGGTCGGCGACAAGTTACGCGTGCATTTCACCAACCTGTTGCCGGAGCCCACGACCATCCACTGGCATGGCCTCGAGGTGCCTGCAGACATGGATGGCGCGGGGGTCGACCAGGGAATCGTCGCCCCTGGCGACAGCTTCGACTATGAGTTCGTAGTGCCGCACGCCGGCACGTACTGGTATCACCCGCACGTCAACTCGAGCGCCCAGGTATGGCGTGGTCTGTACGGTGCGCTCGTTGTCGATGACGCCACGCAACCTGAGCTTGGTGCTGAGACCGTGCTGGTCTTGTCCGATATCTCTTTCGAGGCCGACGGTGTGATCACGTCGCCCGAAAGCAATGGCAGCCTAGGCGACTTCTTCGGACGCGAAGGTCACATCCTACTCGTCAACGGACGCGTCCTTCCGACGTTGCGCGCACGGAACGGTGATGCGCTACGTTTGCGCGTAATTAACGCTGCTGTGAGTCGCTACTTCCTTCTGCAGGTGGATGGGCACCTTTTGACGCGTGTTGGTGGCGATGGTGGCTTACTCGCGCGACCTGAAGCGCGCCCAGAAGTGCTTCTCGTGCCGGGCGAACGCGCTGACATCGTACTCGTACCGAATGGGAAGGTAGGCTCCACACTGCTCTTGCGCGCAGCACCTTACAGTCGGTTCTTGTGCGGAGCGGCCTGCGGACAAGAGGAGTCGTTACTCGAAATCGCGATCGTGACAGGGCAGGGACGTGCCCCTGCGTTGCCCTCCACGCTGCGCGCGATCCCTGCGCTCGATATGGGCGATGCTATCGCGCAGGACATCGACTTCACACAAGGTAAGGTCAAAGGAGACCCCGTGCTGGGCATCAACGGGCAAGCCTATCCGGAGAACCCATTCGAGCTTCATGCGCTCGTCGGTCAAACCCAGCTGTGGAATGTTGGCAACGCGACGGACTACGATCATCCGTTTCATTTGCACGGCTTTCGTTTCCAAGTGCTGACGCGTGATGGCAGCGCACCCGAAGTCGCAGAGTGGAAGGACACATTAAACATCCCGGCGCGAAGTCGGGCGCAGATCGGCGTTCAGTTCGACGACCGACCGGGCATGTGGATGATCCACTGTCACATCCTCGACCACGCCAAGATCGGGATGATGGGCATGTTGCATTTGACGCGCTGATCGAGACTGCATTGGGCTATGTCGCTGCCGCGTAGGCTGCCGAGCCTGCGCAGCGCCTGCGCGGCGACGGCCGAGCTCGCGAAAAATCTGCCAATGAGAAGTGGGCTTACGCGCAGTGCGCACGCAGGCCGTTGCCGACAGGGCTGAACGGCACGCTGGCCGTTGCCTTACGCTTGCGGGCACTGCCGCTGGGACGTATCCCGCCTGCCGCGCGCGTGAGAAGCTTCGGCGGCCGCTTTCGTTCGCCGCACGTTTCTGTTGAGGAGCCCTCGATGAGATTTGCATCGCACCCAGTCTGGCAGGTCGGCTTTCGACCCTTCTTTGCCCTGGCCTGTTTGGCTGGCGCCGCGTTACCGGTGCTCTGGGCCCTGAGCTTCGCCGGCGTAATCTCGGCGCCCCCCGGTGGCCTTTCCTTAGGGGTGTGGGCGATTCAGTGGCATGCGCACGAGATGCTCTTCGGCTTCGGCTGGGCCGTCCTGGGTGGTTTCCTACTCACGGCAAGCAAGAACTGGGTGCAAATCCGTGGCTATCACGGTCCTGCGCTGATGTTTCTCAGCTACGCCTGGCTGTTTGAGCGAGTGGGCATGTGGTTTCATGACGCGTGGCCGCGCTGGCTGTTTGTCCTCTCGAACAACCTGTTCCTCGTTGCTGTGGTGGCGATGCTGGTGTCGACGCTGATCCGTCACCGCAAAGCTGACTCCTATCGCGACAACTATTTCTTTCTCCTGGTGCTGCCGACCTTCCTGCTCGCCAAAAATCTCTTGCTGATGCCAGAGCACTTTTCGCTCGGGGTAAGCATGGCGTTGGGATAGTTTAGGGTGGCCTTCCTAGTCATGCTCGAGCGTACTCTGACCCCATTCATGAAAGAAGCGTTTCAGGTCGAGATCCTGCGCAATCCCCGGCTCGA
>JBBSJC010000007.1:0-38838 GCA_038257655.1 Polyangiales bacterium
AGCTCGTACCGTCCTGCGTCGAGCTTCGAGAAGTCGAGCACGTCGTTGACGAGCGCGAGCAAGCTACGGGCGCTGTTCTCCGCGATCTCTGCCTGGCGCTTGCGTCGTGGCTCCAAGTCGCCGCGCAACAACAGTCCCAGCATGCCGATGATGCCGTTCAGCGGGGTACGAATCTCGTGACTCATGTTCGCCAGGAATTCGCTTTTCACCCGCGTGGCCTCGAGCGCTTCTCGCGTCTTACCCTCCAGGTCGAGGAACGTGCGCTTGGTGAGCGAGATAATCGGCCCCACGTATAAGCTCACAAACAGAAAGGACAGTGCGAGTCCGACCAAACTCGCGCCTACGGCGGCTCTCAGCAACTTTGCACGTAAGGCAACGCCGGCCTTGAGTCGCTGCGTCGAAACCATCAGGCCCACACGGCCGACCGTGCGCCCCTCAACAGACGCGGGCGCCCAGCTCCACAAGATGTCCGACTCTGCACGCACCACATTGGGTGCACCACGGAAGGGAGCCTTGGGAAACGTGCTTCCCTTGTGGCGTCGATAAATGGTTTCTCCTTCTTCGTTTTGGATCAACACCCCTAAGACTTCGTCGTCGCGCTCGAGCTCCTTGGCTGCTTCGCGCAACATGTCTTGGTCGGCGAGGAGGATTCCAAGATCGGACAAGCGACCCAGCTCGCTGGCCCCACGCGTGACTTTCCACACCAGGTCACGCTTTGCAACAGGTGTGAGCCAATCGAAGATACTGTCTACGACTATGACCGTGGTGATCGATAACCCACCCAACAACGCGAGGGCCAGCACGGCAAAGGCCACGCGAATACGTGTGCCAGACAGCACTCGGTCACGCAGCTCCTGGGAGACCAGCTCGATCGGCAATGCGCCCGACGGCGATGCAGGCTCAGCCGCCGCAGAGTAAGGAGGGGGGTCATTGAGCGCCGGCTCGGTCATGGGTAGATCGTCTGCTTGTGGTTAATCGGTAGAAACCCTCGGCGCATCTTCCTATGATGAAGGAACTCTGAGAAGGAAGGGCGATGGGAGAAACGAAAGCTAACGTTCTTGTCGTGGACGACGACGAGGTCGTTTTGGTGGCCATCGCGGACCTGCTCGAAGAGGCCGGCTACAAGGTCGTCACGCGTGAGTCTCCCATCGGCGCGACCCAGGTGATCGTGCGCGAGAGCATCGACATCGCGATCATCGACGTGAACTTGCCCGTCATGCAGGGTGACAACGTGGTGCGTCTGCTGCAGACGTGGGACCGCGTCAAAGAGCTGCCGATCGTGATCATCTCGGGCGTGTCGCAAGACAAGATGGCGACGTTGCAGGCGGAGCTCGCGCAAACCCGCTTTGTACCTAAAGCAGCGATGAACACCATGCTTTTGCGTGCGCTCGACGAGCTGTTGCAACGTCGCGATGCGCGCCGAGCCCGCATCACGAGCGCGCCCCGTTCGGCCGAGCCGAAAGTGAACGACCTGATCGCAGGTTTCACTCAACAAATCGGTCGCGATCTTGGTAAGGCGAACACGCGCTGGCGCAACGTTGAGACCGGCAGCAATCCCGACAAGCAAGCGCTGCTGAGCGCGCTCTCGACCTTGCGAGGGCAAGCGCAGTTGCTCGGCTTGGAACAGCCAGCCCAGCTGATCGGCGCCCTGGCCGTGGTGGTAAGTAATACGCGGCCCGGCATACCGGTGCCGGAGAGCGTGGCTGCCGCAGTCGATAGCGCGATGGCGGCCCTCCTTACTTTGCAGCGTAGTCCCACGGCAGAATTCGCGATGTCTCCCGAGCCTCTGCAAAGTCGACTGATGCAGTCGCTGCCGCTGTTGCGCCTTACCCACGGCTAAGGCTGCGTTGGAGCGTGGACAGCGTAGAAGCGAGCGCTCCCACAATCCGCGCAGACTTCCACACATCTGAGGCTTCCATCGGGTCAGGGAGCGATATCTGCGCAGCTTGGAACCAGGCCGTAGGCGGTCTCGTTAGAAAAAAGCGCAGTACACACAGCCACACAATACTCAGAGTCGGCGCGGCCCGCACAACATGTGTCCACTCCCTGCACCGCCGGCAGAGAACCTGCGAGCATGCTCGGGTCACACATCGCGGTCTTCTCTGTTTCCTTCAGGCACGCGAGCACCGCTTGATCGCCCGCACCTGCGCTGTGAGCATCGCAGTACGCCACGCAGCCGGAACGCTCCGCGCCAACAAAGCCGAGCATCGTGAGCTGACCCGCGAGAAAACCTGACGCCATGGGGTTCTCGCCGATGCAGCGACCGATCAACTCGCAGGCACCGTCACAGGGAGAGAGACCCTTACCCGCGTCGCCGTCGGAGCTGCCGCCCTCGTTGCCGGACGGCGGTGGGGGCGTACCTGCGTCGACCGGGCGCGCACTACAAAGCCCGCGGTCGTAAACCAAATCATCTTTGCCGCAGCGGTTTTTGAACTGGCAACCCCACACGCCACACAGCGCGAGTGCGACACCTAGCTTGAGCGTCTTCATGGCTGGCCCTCCAGCGACAGCGTGGCATCGGCCACGAAACGCCGCAGCGCCTCGGCCGAGCGCACCGTGCCGCCGCGCACCATCGCGACCACGCGCACGCCGGCAGGAATCGCGGACTCCGGTACGTAGGCGATGGCACCGGCCAATGCGGGCGTGACGCGCGCGATCAAAGCGACCGTGCTGACGCTACGCGGCGGCGTTGCACCACCGCGCACGCGTTGATCGATCCAGTACTTCGCGACGGCATCCGGATCGAGGCCGAGCACCGCCAGATCGAACTGATGCCGCAGCGGGTTCTCAGGCGACAATGCAAGCGGCCGGATAGCCTGACCATCGGGCCAATAACTCGTTTCGCGGCGATAGATCGAGCGCAGATCCGCGGCGGAAAGCGCCTTTACCGGCACGCTCGGATGAACGATGACCGCCAGCGACTCGAGCTCGCCCGCCGCGAGGTTCGGTAAAGACCAGGAGAGCGCGACGGCGCACATGAGAGCGATTGCTGTAAGTACTCGCGTCATATCAAAACGCCAAAACCCAGCGGGCCGCTAATGTTTGAAAGTCGTTCCGCGAATGATTGCCATCGTTCTTCGCGATCAGGTCAAAGAAATGGATATAGCCATATTGGATTTTGAGCTGGCTTGACGCAGAAAAGTGCGCGTTCGCGCCCCCGGAAAAGACCGCAGTGGAATCGCCACGTCCGGTCGGAATGTGCTGAAAGTCTCCCATCAAGTAGGGCTCGAGCCACGCAAAGCGATGCCCAAGGATTACGTAGCCGCCGTAGCCGATGCGATCAGAGTCCAGGTAGCCAGGCGGTTCCAGCGCCGCTGGCTGTCGCTTGCCTGGATCGTAGCGCCGGGTGGTGATCAAACCTTCCATTCGTAGCTTTGTCCCGCCAAAGTCCACGGACAGATCGGCACCAAATCCCGTATCCGTGAGCGCGTACGTTTCCTTGATGTCGATGGTCACAGGCGCGATGCCTGTCAGGTCCTTCTTGATGTCTTCGGCACGTCCCCAAAAGCCGGTCGTACCCAGCTGAATCTCGGACTTGCCGCTGTACTTCACGAACAAGCGCCCGCCGACCGCCTTGTTGTCGGTGTAGTCGACGAGTGAAGGCGTGCGCCCGTTCGACACCGTAAGGTGGTAACCGACGCTGTAGGGCGGCCGATTGAAGCGTCCGAGCAGCTCCAGCCCGGTCTGCTGCCGCGGTAGCGCTTGAAACAAGATCATGCCTGGCAACGAAATCGCGATCAGCGTGGGCGAGCCGTGATCGATGTTCCAGATACCCCAGGGAGTGAACCACTGCCCGCCACGGATTTGGAGCTTGTCCGAGTAGGAATACTGCAAGTACGCACGCTCGAGAATGATCGAGCCGGTGCGCACGTTGTTGAGACCCGTCGCATCGGATGAATCAAAGACGTTGGTGTCGGTGCGCTTGTACTCACCACCAAGTCCCCCGAGCCCCGTTTCGTTACCGTGGGGCAGATTCGTAAATCGCACCTCGACGAGGCCGCGCCAGTGCTCGTCCGGGCGCGCATCTAAGTAAAGGTTCACGTTGCCGAGCAAGAACGTAGTCTCGCGCGTGGGCGTGACCTCGCGAAAAAACGACGTCCTAGGCAGCCAAGCGCGCTGAAGCCCCATGTCCATAAAACCGTAGAGCAACAGCTTTTCCGGCTTTTCCAACGCGGCGCTTTCGTCGGTCGCGAGCACGCTCTCGAGCAGCGCGGCCTCTTCGCTGGCCGCTTGCGCCTCTTCAAGTGCCGCCAAGCGTTTCTCGAACGCAGCCTGTTGCTCAAGACGAAGCTTCTGCTCAGCGGCCAGTTGGGCCCGCAGTGCGTCTGCGTCGGCCGGCACCGCGTTCATTGCCGGCGTGGGGCCGGGGGCAGCTTGAGAAGGTGCGCTGGGAATCGCGGCTGGCGATGGTTCTTGCGCCCATGCGACGTGCGCCCCTACGTGGAGCGCACAAATTACGGCGAAAAAGAATAGCAACGCCCTGCGCAACGGCCCCCCACGCTCATGTTGTCGCGTAACGAAAGCCCCCCGGCATGCCGTCACGTGCGAAGGGAAACGTAACGTAACGCTCAGAGGCATGGCAACGCATTTGTGACGCAGTGTGCGAATCACGCTGCGCCCTCAAGCCACCTTACCGTATATGTGCGACCAAGACGCGCCGAGCGTCAGCCGGGGCAAACCGCCGCGGCAAGCCACCGCGCTTAGGCGGGCAAACGCGCTGCGATGCCGGCAGGGTCAAACAGTACCTGCTGCGCGTAGAGCGTATCGAGATACTCGCGCACCACGCAGATCTTACCGTCCCTGACTTCCATCCAGAACGTGTACTGATTCAGGTAAGCCTTACCATCTTTATTGCGTGTGCCGATTTCTATTTCGGCCACGACCAAGCTGTCCTCCGCGATCATGCGCACGATCCGCACTTCAAGCGGTGCAGAGAAGATCGGGATATCGATCGCAAACAATCGTTTTACCCCAGCCTTACCTTCGTAGAGACCGGCACTAGGCGACGCTTGCTGAATCCACCAGGTGACGTCGTCAGTCATGAAGTCGAGCAAATCGTCGGTGAGATGTCCCTTGTTCACCGCGTCGAAGTAGGCCTTTACCACTGCTTTATTTTCGGTCGTGCCCATCAAGCGCTCGCTTTCTCTAGAATGTGCACCGCCGCGCAAGTACCGAGCCCGACCACATGGGTGAGCCCGAGCCGAGCGCCCTCGCGCTGCCGCGCTCCTGCTTCACCGCGTAGGTGCGTGACGATTTCTACGATGTTCGCCACACCCGTCGCGCCCAAGGGATGCCCCTTGGAAAGCAGGCCTCCAGACAGGTTCACAGGAGTGCGTCCGCCCGCCCAGGTGACCCTGTCGCGGATAAGCTTGGGCCCCTGTCCGAGCTCGCACAGTCGCAAATTTTCGTAATGTAAGAGCTCGGCTGTTGCAAAGCAGTCATGGAGCTCGACCAAGTCGAGGTCTTTGGGATCGACGCCCGCCTCGGCGTAAGCAGCTTCTGCGGCCTCGCGCGTGCAGGTGCTGAAGTCAGGCATCGTAAGATTGCGATCCGTAAAGCGGTCGCTACGCAAGGCCGACGCACGCACCCGTGCCGCGCGCTTCATGCCGAGCTGCTTGGCCTTGCGCTCTGACACCACAATCACCGCAGCTGACCCATCCACGTTGACCGAGCACATCAGCTTGGTGTTCGGATAAGCGATCATCTCCGCCGCCATCACCTCTTCGAGCGGCGTCTGCTTTTGATACATTGCCAGGGGATTGCGGGTGGAATGCTCGTGGTTTTTCACGCTCACTAACGCAAAGTCCTGAAACGTGGCGCCGGAGATCTGAGTGTACGCGTTACCCGCCTCCGAAAAGAGCGCAGGCATAAGCGCCGAACCGAGCAGGCCCTCAAGCTGAATTTCGTCCGTAGCGCCGCCTCCGAGTAAGCCCGCCCGTCCCATCTGCTCGCAGCCCACCACGAGTGCCACCTCGCACATGCCGGCGCGAACCGCCGTCACCGCCTCACGAAACGCGGTCGCTCCCGTGGCACAAGCATTTGCGACGTTGACGACAGGGATGCCCGTCTGACCTATCTGCTGCAGGATCTTCTGCCCGATCGTGTCGTTGGCCCGCAGCAGATTGCCAGCGTACAAAGCATCCACGTCATGAATGGTAAGGCCCGCATCATCGAGCGCTTTTAGGGCGCTCTCTGCGCCCAGGGATTGCGCCGTCTGCTCGGGAAAGCGCCCGAACTTGATCATTCCGACGCCTATCACATACACAGCTGAGCTCATCGGCTTCTCCGTTCGGGGACGAATGCGTAACTCAAAATCGGAGCGCGGCTTTCGCCGGTTGCGCTGGGTCCACGCTCGATCAGCGGGTAGGTCAGCTGCACGCGCATACCGATTTGAATAGCGCTCGGGTCGGGTGCCACCTCGAGCAGATTGCCTTTGACGGTGCCGCCACCGTCGAGGTCGACCAGCGCAGAGATGTACGGCACTTTCACGCCCGGCAACGAGCGATGCACCACCGTGTAAGCGTGAAGCTGTCCAGTCTGCTGCAGTCGCGTCGGTGCGAGCGCATCACGCGCACCGCAGGCGGCGCAATGGCGGCGCGCGTCGAGAAACAGCTTGTCGCAGCGCTGACAGCCGAGCGCTTCGAGGTACGGCTCTTCTGACGGGAAGCTCCTTAGAAAGGGCACCACACACTTAGGCGGCAACGCCGAGCCATTCATCCGAACCTCCAGCGAAACGCGTATAGAACACGTTCTACTCGCTGGCTGCGGCCCGGGTCAATACGGATTGTCGGGAATGGGCAGCGGGGGACGCGCGCGCGTCTTCACTGCGCGCTGCAGCTTGGCCGAGGCTTTCGCGGACTCGTCGGGCGCCACGGATGATGGCTTAGGCTCTAGCCCGAGATCACTCGGTACGATGCGCGGCTTTTTCTTGGCGACTATCTCGATCTCAGGTTGGTCCGCGGCAGGCTCGGCGGCTACTGGGACCTCGCTCGCGGGGGCTTCGCGCATGGGCGCGGCCGCACTCGGCTTAGCGGGCTGTAGCGCCGGAGCCAGGACCTTGGGCTGCGAAGCGGTCACGCGGCGTTCCGCCTGAGTGTTCTGCCAGTTGCGAACAGACACGCCCGCCGCCAGCAAGATGATCGTGGCGAGCAGGGCTGTGACAAACCAGATCGCGCGGCTAGAACGGGGCGAAGGCTCGTCGGCCCTGGTGGGCGGCTGCGTGCGCTGGGCGGTCGTCGGCGGCGTGAGACTGTCCACCGGCATTTGCAGCACGTCCGCGCGCTGCGTGCGTCCCGTGAGCTCGCCCAACGCGCGCGGCGGCGGCCGAGGCTCGAACTCCTTGGGCGTCTTACTTGGCGAGGCGTTGCGATAGGGCGAGCCAACCGGCCCTGAGCCCACAAGCCAGCGAGTAGGCGTGGAGTCATTGCGATGATCCGCGAGCGACGGACCATCGACAGCCGCTTTGGTGCGCGGCTGGGGTCTGGCAACGGCATTCGCAGCGGGATTGGCACCGGGCAGGCCGGGTTGTCCCAACAGCGTGCGCTTTGAGGCAGTGCCGGTGGGCGTGGTGGGCGTGGAATGGCCACCCGGGGCGCGTCCCGCGTCGAACGCTGCTGCCTTGGTATGACCGAGTTCGGGCGCGCCAGGTCGGCTCTTGCGCGCCGAGCTCTGACTGTATGCGCCGGGACTCGGCTCCCCTTCTGCGCGGGGCGCGTTCGGCCGCACGGAGGCAGGCATCAGCTCGTTCAGAGTCTGGGTCGACGTGCCTTGTGCAGGTCGCACAGGGGCGCGGGGTTTGCCGCTTGCGGGCGTTGGCGCAGCCTCCTGGGGCGCTCGTTTGTCAGCGTCGCGTGCCCCCCACATCGGCTCTGTGCTCTTACGGTCGCGCAGCGTGTTGTGGCGCGCGGTGGGTTCGTCGTCGCGCTCGCGTCGTGCCGCGCTTTTAGGGTCCAACTCGCTTGCAGGTATGTTCGCGCGCACACCAAGGGCAGGAGTCTTATCGTGATCCATGGGATTTGCCTGCTCGAGGCGCGAGAACGAGCCCCCGAAGATCAGCCCGCTGCCGTAGGGATCGGTGGGCTTTGTGGATTGATAGAAACCACTGCCGCCGGTGGCAGAAGGCAACGCATCGATGTTGACCTCCTGGGAGCTCGACTCCGAACCGGCAAGCTTACGCAGCTCGATCAACTTGGGCCCGGCGAGGGCTTTCACCCATTGGCCGATTTCTCCGGCCGTCGCGTACAAGGCGTGGTTCAGGGCGATGTCGCGCAGCTCCCGCGCCATCTCGAGCGAGGATCGGTAGCGCTTTTCTGGATCCCGCTCGAGCGCGCGTAGGCAGATGGCATCGAAGCAGCGCGGGGGATGGAACCCCACTTCGCTGGGACGGGGGATGCGCCGATGCAGTAGATGCTGAAACGTGTTCTCCTCGCCTTCAGCGGCGAACAGACGCTCTCCCGTGAGCGCTTCCCACAACGTCACGCCGACGACGAACAGATCGGCGCGATGATCGACAGCTTCAGGATTGAGCGCTTGCTCGGGCGCCATGTCGGCGACTTTGAGCCGGTCGGCACGCTGGCGCGTCGGCGCGATACCGCGTGCTTTGGCCTGCGTGAAATCAGTCAGGCGTGCGGTGCCATCGATCCCCACAAGCACGTGACGGGGGCGCGGCGCTTGGTGCACAAGCGACAAGGGCACGCCATCGTCATCGAGCGCCGTGTGGACGGAATGCAGGCCATTCAGCAGATCGACGATCAGCGGCACCGTGTAGCGCGCGTGACGCTCACTGCCGGCCCGCGCGAGCAACCCATCGAGGCTGTCGCCTTCGACGTAGTTCTGCACGATGTAGCAGCCACCCTCGGTGCCCATGTCCAGGCAGCCGAGCACATTGGCATGGTGCAGGCCCGACGTGAGGCGTGCCTCATCGAGCAACAGCTGCACGTACTCGGGCTGACGGGCAAACAGCGGCTTGAGACGGCGTAAAGCCACCAAACGCTGAAAGCCCGAGTCCCCGTGCTGTCGCGCGAGATGGACCGTCGTCAGATCGCCAGCTGCGATCTCCGCAAGCAACGAGTAGCGACCGAGGATCTCGGCGCTCGACTCTCGCTTGCCGCCAGGCCTCTGGCCCTGATTGCGCTCCAAGACTCCCTCCGCCCGCCGCATCGAACGCGCGGAGTGTAAACACCCACGCCGCTCCCCAGATTTACAGAAGCACTAAGGAAGGAACAAGCTTACCCAGTGATGTTGCTACGAATACCCTCACAGTTTCACTAAGCACGCATAAATCCAGTAGACAAGGGAAGCCGCAGCACAGATTGATACTAGACCGCGAGCACGATCTTCCCCGACGCTTTGCGCGAGGCGATCATCCGCAGCGCTTCCCCTGCGCGCTCCAGTGGAAAGGTACCGCCGATTTGCACTGGAAGCAGCCCCTGTTCGTACATCGTGAACAGGGCCGCCATCGCCTCCGGAACCTTGCTCGGGTCCTTCTGTTGGTACGCACCCCAGTGCAGTCCCACGAGGGAAATGTTCTTGAGCAGCACGCGATTCATCGCGCAGTTCGGGATGGTGCCCGACGCGAACCCGATCACGTGCAGGTTGCCAGAAAAAGCGATGCACTTGAGCGAGAGGTCGAAAACATCCCCGCCGACCGGATCGTAGATGTGGTCGGCGCCCCTGCCCTGGGTTGCCTTGAGCACGGATTCGACCCAGCCCGGGTCGCCCGAGTCGTATACGTCTTCGGCGCCCTGCTGTTTGACGAGGGCGCGTTTTTCCGGACTGCCTGCTGTCGCGAGCACACGTGCGCCGAGTGCTTTGCCAATCTGGACCGCGCTGAGACCCACACCACCTGCCGCGCCGTGCACGAGTAAGGTCTGCCCGCGCTGCACGGGGGCTCGGAGCGCCAGCGCAAAGTAAGACGTGTGATAGGCGATCGTGAACGCCGCGGCGTGATCGAAGGGCATCCCCCCCGGAATCCGAAAAACCTGCGAACCATGGGCGACGGCTTGGGTCGCGTAAGCCCCCCACGGAATCATGGCGAGCACGCGATCACCGGACCGCACGTGCGTAACCTCGGAGCCGACAGAACGCACGAGGCCAGCAACCTCTGCGCCCGGCGCAAACGGAAAGGGCGGCTTCACTTGGTACTTGCCCTGGATCATCAGGATGTCCGGGAAGTTGGTGCCAATGGACTTCACGTCGATCAACACCTGTGACGGCCCGGGCTCGAGATCGGGTAGCTCGGTCAGCTCTAGATCAGACGGCTCACACCACCGGTGCGCCAACATCGCCTTCATGCTTGGACTCCTCAACGTGCGGGTACGCATAGCTGCTACTCCGAATCGCGTGCCCCGTCCAATCGTCTTCGAGCTCGCGCCCCCATGCCGCGAGTTTCTATGTTCGCAGCAGATGGGTTGCGCTATGGCTCGAGCGTGAAGCTCAGCGATAAAGCGATTGCCATTACCGGCGCCACGGGCTTTCTGGGCGGCTATCTCGTCGACAACTTGCTCGCGCGCGGTGCGCATGTGATCGCCGTGGTGCGCAGCCCGGACAAGGCGCGCGCGTTGGCGCAGCGCGGCGTCGAGGTGAGGCGCGCTGACTTGGCAGAACCAGAGGCGCTAGTCGAAGGTTTTCGTGGGGCCGACGCCGTGATCTCCAACGCGGCGGTCGTCTCGTTCACCAGTCCCACCGAAACGGCGCGGACCAACGTCGAAGGCACGCACAACGTATTTGATGCGATCGTGCGCGCAGGCGTGAAGCGTGCGATCGGAATCTCGTCCACGGCCGCCTACCCATCGAGCATGTTTTGCTTGGATGAGCGCACTCCCATTCGCGAAGGCAAGTCGCGCCACTTTCTGAGCGCGTACGCGGAGTCCAAGGCGGCGGCAGAACGCATCGCGTGGCGTTTGACCGACGCGCACGACATCGCGCTCACGACGGTTCGCCCCTGCGGCATTACGGCGCCCGAGGATCCGCTGCTGATGCAGACGCTCGAGCGCCTTTTTAGACTGCCGATCGTGCCCTTCCCCACCTTGGTCAGGATAGGCGTGGTACACGCGGCCGACGTCGCCGAAGCTGTCGCGCTCGCGCTCGAGCAACCCGAGGTCGCCAGCGGTAAGGCTTACAACCTTCAGGGCGTCACGGCATCGCTGTGGGAAATCGGCAGTGCCTGGAAGCGCGCAGGGGGACGCAGCTCATTTCTGCGCATTCCCGTGCCCGTCCCTTACGCCTTACGCTTTGATGACACGCGTGCGCGCACCGAGCTCGGTTGGAAGCCGCGCAGCGTACAAGCCATCCTCGATGAAGCCGTGCGCGTGCGTCAGGCAGGCTGAGCTTCACGTACCCCTGCCTCAACGGCTCGTGCTCGCCTTATTTTGACAAGCCGCGGCGCTGACAAAGCGCTGACTCTGTTGCCACGCCGTCGCGCGCTTAGTCGTCTTCGTCGACAGGAGGCAAGCCCAGCTCTTCTTCGCGCTCGCGCACCATTTGCTGCACCGCTTGGCGAGAAACGCTCAGCAAACGCGCGGCTCCGCTGCGGCTTCCTTCCGCGCGAGCGAGCGCTTGCTCCACCATCACACGGCGCACCTCCGTCTGCAGCTCGCGCATGGGCATACGACCGACGCTGGCAGCGACGAGCGCATCGAGCTTGGGTGCCTCAGTCAGGGCGCGTTCCACACGCTCAGACAATCGGTCGAGCTCGAACGGCTTTTCCAAGAAGGCGCGGCAGCCGAGCTGCGCAAGACGAAACGCGTCCTCGGTTGAAGTCTGACCACTCACCGCGATCGAAACCGGAGCGGGACGGCATAGTGCCGCTGCTTCCAGCAATTTGAATGCGTCTCCGTCTGGCAAAGCTACGTCCGTGATCAACAGATCCGGATGTTCCGCCAGCAGCTCAATCCCCTCTGCAACTGAGCCTGCTTCACTCACTTGAGCGCCCCATTGGCGCACCACACGCGCTAGCGATCGGCGCAGTGCTTCGTCATCTTCGACGATCAGCACACGCTTCAACTGCGCCAGCGGACTTTTCGTGCCCTTGGCTCTGGGCTCGGTCATCGCGTCCCCCCTACTCCCCCGGTTTACCGGCTGTCATCCGCTTCGAATCTAGTTTCAGGTAGATAGGCCCCTTGCGGCAAGCCCGTTTGCGGATCGTACGCAAGGAATCTGCGCGGATCGCCGGACGGCATGATGGTGGGCCCGTAGACCAAACATGCAGTTTTCGTCCCGCAAGAATTGCTGCATGCTAGGATTATTGCAGCAACAACGATTGCGTCCCCCGCCCCCAGATGTCCGCTCCCCAGCGCCGGAGGTACTCGATGCCGTTCCGCAAGAACCTTGAAACCATTGCGAAAATCTACGAAGGAGTCGCAATTTTTAGCGTCGAGCCGGGGACCACAAGTCACCGCGCAGGCGTCCGCTCAGGCGATGTTCTAGTGGCAGTGAACGGGCGCCGGGTGCGCCGGTTACGTGATTACGCCCATGCCCGAGGGCTGCGAGGCGAACTGCTGGAGCTGGTCGTCATGCGAGACGGGCAACAACTAACGTTGTGGACGACTCACCGCGTCGAGACGCCCAGGGTCGCTTCACTCGCCACCTGCGCCTGGCGCGGCGCTGCCTGAAGACCATCTCCTTGCGATCGACGCCGCATTCAATGCCTCTACGGGCGGCGCTCGACGCTTCCGCGTTGATGATCGACTAGAGACGCGCGGCGAGGTCGCGTTTGACGATTTTGCCCATCGCGTTGCGCGGCATGCTGTCGATGACGATCAGCTGCTCGGGCACTTTGTAGCGGGCAAGCGAGCTTTCACAGCGCGCGCGCAACGCTTCGAGATCGAGCGCACAGCCAGGCCTGACTTGGATGAAAGCCACCACGCGTTCGCCCAGGCGTGCATCGGGCTTACCGAGCACGGCCGCCGCCAGAACCTGAGGGTCTTCGTGTAAGATGCGCTCGACTTCAGCCGGGTATATTTTCGATCCCCCGCGCACGATCAGCTCCTGTTTGCGGCCGAGCACGAACAGTTGCCCGCTTTGGTCGAGCATGCCGAGGTCACCTGTGTAGTAGCGACCCTCGCGCAATACCTCGCGCGTAGCTTCTGGGTTGTTCCAGTAGCCGAGCATGGGTGTGTAGACATCCGCCAGGGTGCCTTGGCTCGCCGCACTCACGCAGATCTCGCCGACCTTACCATCTTCGACCGCGTCAGACCCTTCGTCGCGGATCTCGATCTTCACGTGGGGCAGTGGTTCTCCGCATAGGCCCGGCAAATGCTCCACGCCAGCGCGCGTGCGCGTCACAGTGGCTGGCGCTTCGGTCATGCCGTAGCCAACGCACGTGTCCTTCCCCAGACGCGTGTGCACAAGCTCGCGGATGGCGGGCGGGATGTTGGCGCCACCCATTTCGGGTCGATCGAGCGTCGCCAAATCGCGCAGGTCCAGATCAGGGTGCGTCAGCAGATCGTGGTAGATCGTGGGCACGGCTGTGAAGTGTCCGATGCCCTCTTCGCGCACGCGCTTAGCAAGCTCAAGTGGACGCGAGCTTTCGAGCACCACGCAGGGTGCACCCAGTTGCAGCGTGAGCAGCGGCACAAGAACCATCAGATTGAGCGTCGTGAGCGGCAGCATGACGCCATGGGGCAGATCCGGGGGATAGAGCCCTAGCTCGCGCGCAATCGCGCCCATCAACATCAGGTTGTGCTGACTGTGTACCGCCCCCTTGGGCGTACCGGTCGTACCACTCGTGTATGCGATGGCCGAGGGCGCGTGAGTATCGATCGCTGCACGTCGCGCTTGGCTGCTGGCCTGCGCGAGGGCCCGCATGAAGTGCGTCGCCTGGTCGCGCTGATCGAAGCACACGATCTGACGCAGCGTCGGTACGGAAAGGCCCTGCGCTTGGCTCGCAAGCTCCTGCTGGGCAAGGTACAGGACCGCGCCGCAATCCCGTAAAATTGCCTGTTTTTCGCTAGCCGCGAGCACTCCCGAAAGGCCGACCCAAATCGCGCCGAGCCGCTGCGTCGCTAGGAACGCGATCACGATGTCCGTGCGATTGGGTAAGCTTGCCGCGACGCGGTCGCCCTCGCGTATCCCGAGTGCGTACAGCGCGTTGGTTGCGCGACAAACCGCTTCGTCCAACGCCGCGAACGAGTAGCGGTGAGTGTCGTCGACCAAGGCAAGTCGGGTAGGCGCTGCTGCCAACCACGGCTTGAGCACGTCGGCGACGGCGGGGACTGAGATCACTTGAACATGGGCATCAGCTTCGACATGTACTCGAGCTGCTCCTCTTGCACGTGCTTGGGCGAGAGGCCTTGATAGAAGAAGTTCCAGGAGAGGGCGCTGAGATTCCCACCCGTGCCGTAGACCGTGTGCAGGTCTTCCATCTGCTGCTTCACGTCATCGAGTGTGCCGCATAGCTGGTAGCCGGTCTCGATCATGCGCTTGGTGGCTTCAGCCTTGTTCGCGAACTTGACCGGACGGTCCTTGGGATCACCGGGTACACGGAAGGCTTCGTACATGCCAAAGCTGCCGAAGTAGTCGTCCCAGACGTGGCCCGTGGTGGCGACGGCGAGGTCGAATGCTTCTTCCCGCGTCTTGCCGATGGTGATCGCACGCACAGCGCCGACGTTTTCGCCGCGCCCGAAGCGAAAGCCGTTTTCGCCCGAGATGCGTTGGTAGTCGTCAACCAGCTTGATCATGTCGTTCTTGTTGGGCGGGAAGATCCAGGGCATGAAGCCGCGACGCGCAGCCTCTTGCATGCTCTTTGGGCTCAGGTTCATCGGCACCCAGATCGGCGGGTGTTTGCGCTCGTAACAAGCGGGCACGATGCCGATCTTACGGATCACGCCGTCAGCATCGATTTCACCCTCGACGCCGTGGGCACGTGTCCACTCGAGGGCAGGCCAACCGGTGATGCCTTCTTTGTGGGGATACGGCACCTGATAGTGCTTGCCTGCATGCTCGAACACGTCCTCGTTCCAGGCTTTGAAGATCACCTCGAGGTATTCATCAAACACCTCGCGATTCTGCTCATCGCTCTGAGATTGATCGCTCGTGGCAGCGGTGACCGCACTCTTTTGTCCCAGAATTTGTACCCAACGCTTTTGATAGCCGCGCGCCACGCAGATACCGGCGATGCGCCCGCGCGTGAGCTGATCGAGCAGTGCCCAATCTTCGGCGACGCGAATCGGATCGTGGGTCGTAATGACCGTGGACATCGGTGCGAAGTTGAGGCGCTCGGTGCGCGCTGCAAAGTCCGCAAACATCAGGGCTTGGTTCGGACAGGCTTCGCCACCCTCCGTATGGAAGTGGTGCTCGGTCATCGCGAACGAGTGCACCCCGGTCTGATCGCAGATTTTCGTGATGTGGCGCAGCTCATCCAACATCATCTGGTAGCGATCGGTACGCTTGCCGATCGGCCTCAGTTGCTTGCGTTCCGCGAGGGTGCCGGGCACTTCGGGCATGGCAAAGACATTGATGAACATGGCCGCTCTCCGAGAAAAAAAGCAGACCCGCCTCACGCGAGCCGCATAAAAAACGACGCTAGAACACGTTTCGCTTACACGTCAAGCGCAAACTGAAACACGTTGCAAGGCCGTTGCATTGCCGAGAAAACCGGGTGTAATTCGCTGATGGCCAATCTCGAATCAGCCGCGCCAGCAGGTGCGCCCGGTGCTCCCCATTTGCTCGTCGAGCGCAGGGGGCATGTGCTCGTGTGCACGATGAATCGGCCCGAGCGAAAGAACGCGTTGAGCCCCGAGATGTTGGTCCGCCTTTACGATGCTTGGCTCGAGCTCGATCACGATCCCGAGCTGCGCGTGGCCGTGCTGACCGGAGGCCCGACTGCGTTTTGTGCAGGCGCGGATCTATCGGGCGACGTCGCCCCACCCAAAGACGGTAAGAACCCGCAAGCCAACGACGCGTGGGGCCGAAGGTTTGCAGACGATCACGAGCTTCAATGGAAGGCGTTGTTGCGCAACTGGCAGCCACGCAAACCTATCGTGGCCGCCGTGGAAGGGGCTGCCGTCGCTGGCGGGACCGAGATTTTGCAGGGCACGGACCTGCGCGTGGCCGGCAAAAGCGCCAAGTTTGGCGTGGCGGAGGCCAAGTGGTCGCTGTATCCGCTGGGCGGATCGGTGATCCGATTGCGCCGTCAGATCCCGTATACGTTGGCCGCAGAGATGCTGCTCACGGGGCGGCAGATCAGCGCCGAGGAGGCCTTACGCTTTGGTCTGATCGGGCACGTGGTCGAGGACGGCGGCGCGCTTGAAAAGGCGCTACAGCTCGCAGAAGCCGTCGCAAGCAATGGGCCGCTTGCGGTGCAGGCGATTCTCAAAACCTTGCGTGAAAGCGAGGGCGTCCCCGAGGCGCAGGCGCGCGAAATCGACATGAAGAATGGCGTGCCCGTGTTTCATACCGAAGACGCGAAAGAAGGCCCGCGCGCATTCATGGAGAAGCGTAAGCCCGTGTGGCGCGGACAGTAAGCGCTTCGGTCAGGGGTTGTCCGCTCGAGCCGCTCGGCACCGCAATGCCCAAGATTTGCGAAAGCGTCGGGACGATATCGCGGGGATCGACCGGGCGCTTTACGCGGGCAGGCGCACGTTTGGTACCCAGCACGTAAATCGGCACGTGCGTGTCGTAGGGATGGGGGGTGCCATGCATGGCGACCAAATCCGTAATGTCGGTCGCTAGCAGCCAGCGGGGCTTGGGTACGAGATAGACGTGACCTGAGCGTGTCGGGTGCACGCTGGCGGTGACGCGACGCTCAAGCTCGCTTGCAGAAACCTTGCCCGCTAGCAGATCGCTGCGCGCGTACGCCGCCAAGAGTCCCGGCTGCTTGCGTGCAAGCTCGGCCAACACCTGCTCGACCGCCGGCAACTCGAGGCCACGTGCCGTGACGGCGACCTCGTCGAGCCACAGACACGGATTGACGAAATCGAGCAGCAAATCGACGTCGACTTTGAGCCGTGTCCGCAGGGCTGCGTTGAGCTTGGCCAGCAGCAGCTTTGGGTCGATGCGGCCTGCGTCTTCGCCGCGCGCGGAAAACCATTCTGGCGACTCCGCGATGCCGTGGTCTGCGCTCAACACGATTACCACATGCTCAGAGCCGACGTGACGATCAACCAGCTTCAGTAGCTGTGCCAGGGTACGGTCGAGGCGCACCAGATTTTCCTGGGCTTGCAGGCTTTCGGGGCCAAACGCGTGCCCGACGTAGTCTGTCGCCGAAAAGCTGACCGACAACAGGTCCGGCACATCGTCCTGACCCAACGGTTCATGGGCGAGCAGCTGGCGTACGAACTCGAGCACGAGCTCGTCCGAATAAGGCGTGTGTTTCAGGGCGCGCGTGAAGTCCTTGGTGCTGTCACTCTTGGGCGTGAAGGATAGCGGCTGCTTGCGATAGGTCTCGGTCGTCAAGCTCCTTACCCAACCCGGAAGCGTCGTCAGGTAGTAGCGACTAGAGATGAAACCTCCCGCGTTGTCGTCAAGCCAGTAAGCTAGGCCGTGCTGGCCGGCTGGAAGCACCGCACCGCGATCCTTTTCGGAGACGGCGCGCACCAGGGCCTTGCCGCCCGTTTCCGCGGTCAGCACGTCGCCCAGCGTAGGCACGAGCAGCTTGCGCGGGGATTTGCCCGTCCCGGTGCTGCCGACCAGGGGCGCACTGTGGTCGTCCACCGCGTACACAGCTTGGCGCGTCTCGAGATCGAACCATTCGTTGCCCACGATGCCATGGTCCTTCGGCAACGCGCCGGTGAACAACGTCGCGTGACCGACGGCGGTTTCGGTGATCGCATGGGCGTAGTGCGCGTGGTCGTAGACGACGCCCTGTTCGAGAAAGCGTGCAAAGCCGTCGTCGTCAAAGCGCTCGCGCATGCGCAGGGGCATATCCGCACGTAGTTGGTCGATCGTGATCTGCACGATCAAGCGCGGAGGCACATTCCGCGGCCGCGCAGCGTTGGTCGCGACCAAAGACGGCGTCTGCTGCGCGCGAGGTAGCGCCGCAGGACGACAGCCCACGAAGACAATGAGAGCGAGCACAACAGCGGCGTTTCGCATCATGCGCGGTCTACCACAGCGATGTGTCAGCTCGGCGAAGCTGGCTGTCGCGCGTCTCGGTAACGCAGGTACAGAGCATCACGCCAGGCGACGAGATCCGGAAATTCGCTACGTAGCGTGGAATCGCCAAAACAGCGTCGGCTGGCAGGACCAATCCGCAGGTGCGGCGTCTGCGGCACCTCCACGAAAGTGAGCAGCTGCGCCATGACGATATCGGCGTAGCTGAACTGCGGCAGTAAGGTGCGGGGTTCATCGCAACTCTTGCTGCGCGAGAGATCCGCGCGTAAGGACGTGAACACGCTCGCGAGTAGACTGCGATGCTCTGCGACGCTCACCGAAGCCGCGCGGTACTTACGCAGTGTGCGCTCGACTCCGGCTCTGGCGACTGGAATCGCCAAGGGCCCTAAAAACGTGCTCAGTTGACGTGGCACCTGTTCTGCGAGCGCTTCGCGATCGTCGAGCATGCGCAGGAGCGAGAGCGCCCGTCCGGCCGATAGTCCGCGTTCGCTTGCCGCGTCGTAGTCGACGATCGCGGACTCGCTGCCTTCAGGAAACAAACGCGCCCCTGAACCGGCGGTTGGACCGTTTGCTGAACTGCTTGCCGAACTGCGCGTGTCCGCAAACCTGGCGATCTCCAATGAGCCCTTGATCACTCGCTTGCGCTTGCTGTCGATCAGCACCGGAACACTAACGTGGCCGAAGGGCTGACGTAACAGGATGCGCAACTGAGGCTCACCGACCAGCGGTAAATAGTTGCGCTTGGTGTATTCGACGCCGCGTGCGTCGAGCGCCCAACGCGCCTTCTCGGACCAGGGCGAGTACGGAATGGACAGCAGCTCAAGCATGCCGGGCCATAGCACTGGCCATGGTCGCGGTCTCGCTCGTCGGGTATATGCCGCAGTATGGGAAGCGTGGAGCAAGCGTTCGATCGCATCATCGCATCCGGTATCTGCCTCACGCCGGCAGGTCGCGTCACGGCGGATATTGGCATTCGGGATGGCCGCATCGCGGCCATTGGCGCCCTATATGATCGCCCGACCGCCGAGCGCATTCATGTCCCTGGATTGCACATTCTGCCGGGCGTCATCGACTCGCAGGTACATTTTCGCGAGCCTGGGCTGACGCACAAAGAAGACCTGGAGACAGGCACACGGGGAGCGGCGCTCGGGGGCGTAACTTCCATCTTCGAGATGCCCAATACCAACCCGGCCACGACCACGCGCGCAGCCCTCGAAGAAAAGTTGGCACTGGCCCGCGAACGCAGCTGGGTTGATCACGCCTTTTTTATCGGGGCCGCAGCCGAGAATGCCGGCGAGCTTGCCACCCTCGAGCGCCTGCCAGGTTGTGCCGGCGTCAAAATCTTTCTCGGCAGCTCGACCGGTAGTTTGCTCGTCGACGACCCTCGCGTTTTGCGCGAGGTACTCAAACACGGGACCCGCCGGGTCGCGATTCATGCCGAGCACGAAGCACGCCTTATCGAGCGCAGATACCTCGTCGAGCGGGCCGGTGCGCACCCGCGCCTGCATCCGATTTGGCGCGACGAAGACAGCGCACGGCTAGCGACCGAGAGCGTGCTTCGACTTGCGCGCGAAGTCGGCCGAGCGCTGCACATTCTGCATGTCACGACGGAGGATGAGCTGCCCTTGCTACAAGCAGCGCGCGATGTCGCAACGGTTGAAGTCACGCCGCAGCATCTGACGTTGAGCGCACCTGAGTGTTACGAGAGACTGGGCACTTACGCGCAGATGAATCCGCCGATCCGCGGCGAGCAGCACCGCCAGGCCCTGTGGCAAGCGGTGACAGATGGTCTGGTCGACGTGATAGGGTCAGACCACGCGCCGCACACGCGCGAAGAGAAGTCCAAGCCTTACCCTTTTAGCCCCTCTGGCCTGCCCGGCGTGCAAACGCTGGTTCCGATCATGCTCGATCATGTGCATGCTGGGCGGCTCAGCTTGGAGCGCTTCGTCGATCTGACGAGCACTGGACCTGCGCGCGTCTACGACGTGGCTTGCAAGGGGCGGCTCGCCCTCGGCTACGACGCCGATCTGACGATCGTCGACTTGAACGCGCGGCGCACGATCGAAAATCGCCAGATCGCGAGTCGTTGCGGCTACACGCCGTTTGACGGCATGCAGGTGACCGGTTGGCCCACGATGACGGTTGTGCGCGGCCAAGTTGTGATGCGCGATGGACAGCTGCTCGGCACGCCAACGGGACAAGCCGTGCGCTTTGCGTCCGCGCTCCCCGCGGGCTTGCCCACCACTGGCCCCTCCCTCGCAGGCGCTGCTCACCCCAGATGAGCTTCTCCGTGGGGTCCGCGCTGCTTCTGGTCGTCGTCGGCATCTTCGCTGGCTGGGTCAACACGCTCGCGGGCGGCGGATCGATGCTGAGCGTACCGGCGTTGATGTGGCTAGGCCTACCGGCGGACGTGGCCAACGGCACGAGTCGCGTGGCGATCTTGGCCCAAGGCGCGACAGGCGTGCTCGCCTTTCGGCGCGGAAAGAAGCTCGACGGATCGCTGTTAGCGGCGGTTGCAGTGCCTAGTTTGATCGGGGCGGTTTTCGGGGCGTTCGCAGCCACCTTCATCCCGAACGCCGTGTTTCGACCGATTTTAATCGGGACGTTCGTGATCATGGCCGGCACGCTTTTTCTGTCGCCCACTACCCTGGCCCCGCCTGCGGATGCGGTTCCGGTCGACCCCAAGAGCAAACCGTTCGCGTGGCTGGCCTTGGTCCTGGCGGGCTTCTACGGCGGCTTTCTGCAGGCCGGGGTGGGCTTTGTTCTTCTTGCAGTCTTTGGCGGACTTTTGCGCATCGATCTGGTGCGTGGCAATGCCCTGAAGGTCGCCGTGATCTTTCTGTACAGCATCGTTGTCGTCATCATTTTTGCGGCGCGCTCGCGCGTCGACATCGCCAGCGGCTTGACCCTGGCCATCGGCAACGCGCTCGGGGCCGAGCTTGGTGTACGCTTCGCGATCAAGAGCGGCCAAGCTGCGATCAAGCGCGTGCTATTCGTGGCGATCATCTTGAGCTGCCTCGCACTCTTTTGGAAGTAGCGCGCCTGATCCGCAGGCGCGCTAGAACTTGACGCGAAATCAGTCGGGTCCATGATTCGGCCCAATGCCCTAGGAGGCTTGATGGCCCCCATCTTGTTGATCATCGCTCTGCTTGCCGCCGCTGCCGGCTTCACGTTTGCCGCCACATCTACCTATGACTTCGTGGCCCATCTCGATCGTCAAGTTCATGGACTACATTGTTCATTCTTGCCCGGTGTCGGAACCCCCGACGCCACCGGAACCAGCGGTTGCCACGTCACGTTGATGAGTCCGTACTCATCCGTCATGCGCGACTCGATCTGGGGCGGCATCCCGATCTCGTTGCCCGCCATGGCCGTGTTCGCCTTCCTGGCATTTTGGGCCGCAACACTCTGGCTCACCGACCGTAAGCACGACCCGCGAGCCACCGGCTTCTTTGCGCTTGCGAGCGGCGTGCCCGCACTGACGTCCCTGGTGATGGGCTTCATCGCCATCCGCGAGCTCGATGCGGTGTGTAAGGTGTGTGTCGGCATCTATATCGCCAGCACGGTATTAGCGATTTGCGCGCTGATGGTTTGGCTCGAGGCCCGCAAGATGCCTGCGCCTGCGGTGGCTGATGGCAAGCCGTTCATGTCCACGGGCTCCTTGGTGGTGGCATTCGTAGTGGGCTGCGTGTTTGTAGGCGTGTCGGTCGTAGCCTACGCATCCAGCACCCCGGACTTTGATAAGTACGTCGGCTCCTGCGGTGATTTGCCGGGCGCCAAGGACCCACAAAATGTGTTGATTCCCTTGGGCAAACAGGGTGGTTCGGTGCAGATCATAGAGATCGTCGACCCGCTGTGTCCCGCCTGTCGCGCGTTTGAACGGCGCTTTGCGGCCCTGGACCTCTACGAGACCGCCAGTCGACGTGGCTTACTCTTTCCCCTCGATAACAGTTGCAACTGGATGGTCGATAGCGCGGTCCATCCTGGCGCCTGTGCGGTCAGCGAAGCGATGCTGTGCGCCGGCGACCAAGCGCAAGACGTGCTCGATTGGGCCTTTGACGAACAAGAGCAGATCGTCGCCGCCGAGCGCGCCACGCCTGGTAGCGCCGCCAAGCTCGCGGTCGCGCAGTTTCCTTCCCTTGCGGGCTGCGTCGGTTCGAGCAAGGCCAAGGCGCGTCTCAATCGCGCGCTGCGCTGGGCGGTCGACAATCAGCTGCCCGTGCTCACGCCACAGCTTTACGTGAATGGCAAACGCTTGTGCGATGCCGACACGGACCTGGGACTCGACTACATGTTGACCCGCCTCGTGGAGCGCTCTGGCTCCGCCGGCAAGCGGTAACCGAGGAGACTTCGTATGGGACGTACTCTGACCATCGGCCTCGGCATCGTGCTCATCGCACTGCCCGTGGTGCTTGTATCAGTCTGGATCAACAGCGCCGAAGCGCGGCTTACCGAAGGCGAGCGAGCCGCAAGCGACAAACCATCTCAGGTGGCCGTCGCCCACGAGGCGAACGAGGCTTACTGCACGCCCGAGCTCAAGCAGATTTTGCGCCGTGTGCTCGCCAGCTGCGGTTTGATCGGCGCATCGGGCGGACGCGGCTGTCAGCCGCTCGAAGCCAAGAGCGTTGCCACCATGCAAGGCAACGACTTCAACTCGCTGTTCTTGCCTATGAAGGAGCGCGGCGGGATCGTTCAGTTCGATCTCAACTCCAACGCCCTCGATCCGACTGATCTACAGCTTGTCGACAAGGTGTTCGCGGATCGCGCTGGCGCCAGCTACTTCTTCGTAGTCGCGCGTGCCTCCCAGGATGGCTCAACCGAAAAGAACCGCACACTCTCGCAGGAGCGCGCCAACGCCGTTCTCGATCACCTAACCACGACGTTTCAAGACCCGGACCTCGCCAAGCAAGTAGGTCTGTTGTCCTTGGGCGAAGAGTACGCACAGCTTGACCCCAGCTTTTGCCAGTGGTCGCGCAGTGGCCCCGCCGAGCAATGCCAGCCAGAAGACCTCAACCGGAGCGCGTTTCTCGCATGGATCGACTGCAGACTGTAAGCGTGCTGTGCGCAGCTTTGCTCAGCGCGGCCTGCGACGACGGCCCCCGCGAGAGCAGCCCCGCGGCCGAAGTATCAGGTCGCGTCGTAGCTGTCGCGGCTCCGAAAGATCAGGGCAGCGAATCGGACTTGTGTGATGAGCTCAAGTCCGCTGAGAGTGCGCCGACCTTCAGCTATCCCGCGCTCGACCAAGCGGCCGTGGCCCCAAAACCCGGTGCGTGGCGCTGGATTAACGTGTGGGCCTCGTGGTGCCAGCCCTGCGTCGAAGAGATGCCGCTCATCACGCGACTGCGCAACGAGCTCGACAAGGCTGGCGCCAAGATCGACTTGGTTTACGTGTCCGTCGATCAAACGCCAGAAGCGATGGCCGGCTTTCAGGCCACCCATCCTGAAGCCAAGGGCTCGCTGCGATTGAGTGACTTCAAAACACTCGAAGCTTGGCTCACGAGCGTCGGCCTGGATGCGGGAGCAACCTTACCCATCCATCTTTTCGTGGATCCCAACGGCAAGGTGCGGTGCGCGCGCACGGGCGCGGTACGCGAAAGCGATCTGCCATTGCTGAAGAAGCTCGTATCCAGCTGACCGCTCCCCGGCTGCGGCACCTGCTGCACTCGTCACAGTGCGTGCAGGGCCCTCTCGATACGTGCACGATCCACCGCGCCTTGGCCTTTGAGCGCCTGCTCATAGAACGCCTTGGCCGCTGTCTTATCTCCACGCTGCAGCATGATGTCGCCGTACAGGGCGAGCCCCGTCGCCGATCCCGGATGAGCCGCGAGCAAACGGTCGAGATAGGCTGCCGCGGTCGTCGCGCGTTGCGCTGCGATCAGTAGCTGCGTTGCACGTAGCAAGGCAGCGGGATCGCGCGGATCGAGGTCCGCTGCGTGCCGGAACTGTTCGACGGCTGCCTCGACCTTACCCTGTGCAGCAAACACCTCCGCCAGCGTCAGCGCGGCGCCTGCGTTGTTGGCCACGAGTGAAAGACTCTTCTCGAGCGCAGCCTGAGCTTCGTCCAGTTTGCCGCTGCGAAACAAGACTTCGCCCAAGCCGGCGTGGGCGGGTGCAAGCATGGAGTCTGCCTTGAGTGCCTCATGATACGCGCTCTGTGCGCCCGCCAGATCACCGCCCTCCCGGCGCGCATCACCGAGCGCGCGCGCAGCTTCGGACCAGCCCGGCCGTCCTGCGAGCGCAGCGGCAAGCAACGTGCGTGCTTCGTCGGAATGACCCAGCAACAGGCCGAGCTCGAGCTGCGCCTCGGGCCAGCCAGGCTCGCGGGCGAGCACCGCGCGTAACGCAGCGATCGCCTCGACTTTTCTCCCCACTGCGGCGTAGAGCCTGCCCAGGCCGAGCTCGGCTTCCGCTTCGAGCAGCGCATCTGCTTTGGCGCTAGTGTAAGCGGTCTCGGATTCGGCCACGGCAGCGCGCAAGCGATGGGCGTGACCAAGTACGAGCTGCGCCTCGGATGAGCTCGGATCAAGACTGAGCGCCTGCGCGAGCTCATCGAACGCCCGTGCGCTGCGATTCCAGGCCAGATATGCCCGCGCCATACACACGTGAGCCACGGCCGAAGGCGTGCCGCGCGCAGGGAACAGCCTGCGACATAGGCTCTTGGCAGCCTTGTAGTCGCCTTGGGCGATCGCGACCTCGGCGACCCGCATGAGTGCGCGGGGGTCTGCATGGGATAGCTGGGCGGCGGCTTCAAAGGCGCGTCTCGATTCGGCGAAATGCCCAGCGCGCAGCTCCACCGTGCCCAACGACGTGAGCGCGCTTACATCGCGGGGCGCTGCTTTGGCCGCGGCGCGTTTGCTGGCAATCTCGCCCACTTGCGCCTGGGCCATCTGAGACGTGGAGCCGAGCCCTAGACCTAAGCACGCTGCCACTAAACACACCGAGCTGAATCGCGTCACGCTTCGCCTCCAGGTCATGCCCGAACCCGGTGCTAGCTGAGGGCGGCCCGGCTCCGCAAGCGGACGTGACGGCGCTGCCAGTGCTTCACATGCCGGCCATGCTAGCTTCGCGTCGTGCTTCGCCCGTTCGTCATCAGCGTCATCCGCATCAGCGTCATCAGCCTGGCTAGCGCGCTCGCAGCCTGCGCCGGAACCCAAAAGACCGGCTCCTATACCGAAGATGCGCGCATCTCCTACGAGGCCGCGATGGAGGCCTTCGAAGACGACGACTGTCTGACGGCTGAGCCGCTGTTTCGAGACGTCCGCTCCAACTATCCGTACACGCGCTACGCCGCTTTAGCGGAGCTGCGGGAGGCCGATTGTCTGTCGATCGGCGGCAAACATGCGGAGGCGATCGAGATTTACCAACGCTTTGCGCGGGTGCGTGCCTCCCACGAAGACGTGCCCTACGCGCGCTACAAAGCGGCACAGTCTCAGTACGAGCAGATCCCAGAAGAATGGTTTCTCTCGCCGCCTGCCTTCGAGCGCGATATGCGCGCAGCACGCGATGCGCTCAAGGATCTGCGGCGCTTCTTGCTCGATTTTCCCTATGACGACCGTTCGGAAAACGCAGCCAAGATGGAGAAGCGAACGCTTGAGCTCCTAGCTCGGCATGAGATCTACGTGGCCGAGTTCTACCTCAAACGCGATCATCCTGAAGCTGCGATCAAGCGGCTTGAAACGATGCTCGGGCAATACGAAGGCAGCGGCTTTGAGCCCGAAGCCCTGGTAATGATGGGTCGCACGCAGCTGATGTTGAAAGATCGCCCCGCAGCGCACGCGGCCTTTCGCGAAGTGCTGACGCGGTATCCGAAGTCGGGCAGCGCGGTCCAAGCCGAGCGCTTTCTCGCCGCTACGGGTGGCTGAAGCGCGGCTGAGGCGCGTGCCTGGGCCGTCGGGGGTCAGCCGAATGCACCGCAGCCTCGCTTGCAGGTTAGGCGCACATGTTGCGGGCGGCTCTCACGCCGGTTTAGGCTGAAAACATGGATGAGCGCACGAAGCAGCTGTTGACGCTTGGCCGCGAGCACTACGCACGCGGTGAGTACGACAAAGCGGAGCACTACTTTCAACAAGTGCTCGAGCGCAATGTCTCTGTCGCAGACGTCTTCAACATGATGGGCGTCATCCACCATGGGCGCGGCCACTTCGAAGAAGCGCAAGCTGCATTCGAAGAAGCGCTGTCGATCAACCCCGCGTACACGGAAGCGGCTCTCAATCTTGCGGTGACCTACAACGATCTCGGTTGCTACGAAGACGCCAAGCGCGTGTATCGCAACGCACTCGCCCAGGGTGCCAAAGCGGTCGGCGGCGTGACACCGTTCGTCAAAGGTAAGATCGCGAACCTGCATGCAGATGTGGCGCAAGCCTACTTCGATGCCGGTTTGTACGCCGAGTCGATGCACGAGCTGCGCAAGGCCGTGTTGTTGTGCCCCCAGTTTGCAGATTTACGGCTGCGACTTGCAAACCTGTACCGGGAAGCGGGCGATCTCGAAGCGGCAGCCCACGAGCTCGAAGAGGCGTTGAAGGTCAAGCCGCTTTACATTCCGGCGCAAATCGCGCTCGGCGTGGTGCGCTTCTCACTGGGCGACGTGCCCAACGCAACCAAGTGTTGGCAGCGGGCGATGGAGATCGACCCCCAGAACCGCGCGGCACAGATGTATTTGCGCATGGCCAAGACGCCACCGCATACGGCGCCGCCTCCGCGTTAGGCCTCGGGCAAAATGGTTATGCCTTAGCCCTGCCATAGCCCTGCCTGTTTAGGACAGTACGCGCAGAACGATCGGATCGGCCGCGTCTGCACGCAGGCGCAGCTGACAGGCCAAGCGCTGATCGGGCGCCGCGCCGAGCGCGTTGAGAGTTGCACGTTCGTCGGCCGCCGCAGGCTCGAGGCTATTGTGTCCTTGCTCGACACACACGCGACACGTTGCGCAGTGAGCCGCGCGACACGCGATGGAAACACGCGTGCCGGGCAGCTCGTCGATCACATCCATCAGAGCCTCGGCGCCGACGATGTCGATCTCTTTGCCGCTGGGCTCGAAGCGAATGCGTATCACGCCTCACCATTGTAGCCGCGCGCTCGGTTCCCGTTCGTGCGCTGGCGCGGCAATGTCCACAACGCTGCGAGAACCCGCACGGTTTCTGGGGCCCGCGCAGGCAGAGCACGCTTGGTTGCCACAGTAGCCATGTGTAAGATGCCAGCGTTTCGCATGGACCGCGCAGCGGTTCCCGTTTTCGCTTGGTACTGCGCCGTTCGCCCTCCCCTCGAGGGTTGCGTCGCGGTGACGCGGCCAGCTGAATATTGCTTCGGTCACTTCTCATCGTTGCTGGTTCGCGCGTTGGTTCTTTTGCTTCACCCGTTTAGCGTTGGGTAGGTTTACTCATGAAGACTACAGACTTCCTTCAAGGGGAGCTCGAACGCTTGTTCGAGCTCGAAACGATGATGGCCCTGAGCAGCGATCTGCTTGGCATCGATCCTGCCGACCTCGGCGGCACCGCGGGCAAGGGGACCTACGCGCGCGCGCTGGTCACCCACTGCGAGAGCCACAAGGGCCTGGCGGCGTTGGCCGATGCGATTCGCCTATCGGCGCGCAGCGAGGCACCGCGCAGTGAACCCAGCGAAGCGAAGGAAGATAAGGAGCTCGCCTCCGGCACAGAGCTCGGTAGCTTTCGGATTCTGAAGCGCCTGGCGCAGGGCCCGCTTGCGACGGTGTATCTGGCCGAGCGTCCCGCCCCGAGCAACGGTCACACGGAGCGCGCGGCAATCAAGGTATTTCACGCGGACAAGACCTTGGACCAGGCCGCTGCTTGGCGCCTGCTCACGACCGCTCGCGCGCTCAAAAACGTGCGCGATATCGGGCTTTCCAATGTGTACGAAGCGGGCAACCTGCCCGACGGCCGCGTGTTCGTGGCGAGCGAGTACATCGCCGGAACCACGCTCGACGCGCGCGTCAAACGGACGGGAGCGATTCACTTCAACGAGCTGCGCGCGATCGCACGCAGCCTGCTCAAGGGCCTGCACACGCTGCATTCGCGTGGGCTGATGCACGGGCATATCAAGGCCGAGAACGTCTTTCTCGTGCGTCCGCCTGCGCCCGCGCCGTCCGAAGAGCGCGAGGAAAGGCCGCAACCTTACGGTGTGCTGGGCGACCTTGCGACCTCCCGTTTGCTCGAAGCGAGCGCTGCCGCGTTGCCCGGTGTGTTGCGCCTGGTCGGCGATCCTTCGACCATGGCTCCGGAAGTAGCGCGCGGTCTGCCGGCCGATGCGCGCTCCGAAATCTACGCCATCGGTTGCGTGCTCTACGAAGCGCTTACGGGCAGCGCCCCGTTTAGCGGCAGCACGGCGATCGAGACGGTGGCTGCGCACCTGTATGAAGAGCCCGAGTCGCTCGCCGAGCGGGCACCGCGCAACTGGGTGCCGGCTGAGCTGAGCGACGCGGTGCTCCGCGCCTTGAGCAAGGACCCGGCCGAACGTTACCAGAGTGCCCGCGATTTTGCAGACGCCCTCGAGGGTGTGGCGCGCTCGATCTTCCCGCCTGCTGCAGCTCCCGAGCTCGATATGGCGCAGCTGCTGAGCGCGATTGCCGACTTTCAGGCCAATCCTGCCCACGAGAGCAATGCAGCGCAGCTTGAAGCACTGGTCGCTCCTTCCAAGAGCTGGCAGCACGTGATCGACACCTTCCTCGAAGCGGCAGATGCCGTGTCGGACGGCGAGGTCAAGAAGCACTTACTATTCAGGTCCGCGCGCATTCTCGCCGACGAGATGAAAGATCTCGAAGCTGCCGAGCGCGTGTATCGCGTGGTGCTCGAATACGATGAGACTGACGCGCAGGCCCATAACGCGATCGAAGAGCTGCGCCGCACGGCAGGCGATCACGAAGGCCTCGTCGGCTTGCTGCTCGACAGGCTCGAAAACGAGAGCGATCCGGAAACCCGCGCGGCGATTCTACGCGAGACGGCCGGCCTGTACGAAGAGCAACTCGATCAGCGCGACAACGCGCTCGTCGCCTACGCGCAAGCGCTGGCAGAGGATCCGCACGATGAGCGTCTGCTGCGCGCGCTTGAACGCTTGGCCAAGACGAACGAGCAGTGGAGCGATGCCATCGCGACGCTCAACGATGCGATCGAGAGCACGGATCGCCAGCGCAACGCGCTGCGCCTGTGTGTGATCGTCGGCGGCTTGTACGTGAAGCGCATCGCGCGTCCGGACTACGCACTTCCCTACCTCAATCGCGCATTGCAGATCGATCCGGCCCATGAGCCGGCGCTCGAGGCGATGACCGCGCTCTACCGCGATGCACAGTCGTGGCAGGAGCTCGTGCAGATTTTGCTGCATCGTGCTGACGCTGCCTCGAGCCCGAATCGTTCGCGCGAGCTGCGTGCGGAAGCTGCGGCCGTGGTGCACGGTAAGCTTGGCGATGTCGCCACCGCACAGCAGATGTTTGCGCAAATCTTCAAGGACGACCCGGCACACCCGGGCGCTATCAAGGCGCTCGAGACGATCTACACCACGAGCAGGATTGGACCTCCCTGGCCGAGCTGCTTGAAACCAAGGCCAAAGAGCAGCGTGGGCGCGCACGGGTCGAGACGTTATGCGAGCTCGGTGAGCTGTGCGAGGACAGACTTACCGATCTGCGCCGCGCAGCCGAGCAATACAACGCGGCGCTCTCGATCGATGAAAAGAGCTTGGTCGCGCTCAAGGGCATCGAGCGCATCTACGCGCGTCAGGGCGATCACACGAAGCTGCTCGAAAATCTCGAGCTGCAGCTGAAGGTTGCGACCACGCCAGCCCAGCGCATCGGCTTGCTCGAGCGCATCGCTGCGATGGTCGAAGAGCTGTCAGATGCGGCGCAAGCAGCCGAGCGCTTTGAGCAGCTGATCGAGCTTGCCCCCGGTCACGACGCTGCGAACACCGCGCTTGCGCGTCTGTATCGCTTGCTGCACCGCTTCGATGATCTGGCGCAGACCCTCGACCGACACGCCAAGAGCGTCGACAACAACGTGCGCAAGGTGGACCTGCTGTTGCAGGCGGCGCGCGTGTTGATGGGCGATGTGGGCTCGCCAGAGCGCGCGCAGTTCATCTGCGAACGCATCTTGGGCATTCAGCCCGATCATGCCGAGGCCTTGACGTTGACCGCGCGCATTCGCGCGTTGGCCGGCGACACAATGGCCGCGCTCGATGGCATCGAGCTGCTCGCCGATACCGAGCAGGACGCTCAGAAGCGCGCAGGGCTTTGGGTACGCGCCGGCAAGATGCTCGAAGAGCACGACGACTTCGATGGCGCGATCGATCGCTATAAGCTTTCGCTCGACGCGGATGCGGGCTGCGAAGCGGCGCTCGAAGCGCTTTCTCGTCTGTACGGACGCCGGGGCGACACGCGCGGCGAAGCGGAGCTTCTGCTGCGTAAGGTGGAGCTTGCTCAGGAGCCGGCCCTCAAGGCCAAGCGCCTGGTGGTGCTCGGCACGCTGCGCCTCGAAAAACTGAAAGACAAGGCGCTCGCGGCGGATGCTTTCGAGCGTGCACGCGAGCTTGCCCCGACCAACTTGGAAGCCTTGCTCGGCCTGGGACGGCTCGCGCTCGAGCGCTCCAAGTGGGATGAGGCGGCCTCGTTCCTGGAGCCCTTGCTCGACCGCACGACCGAGCTTCCAAAAGAGACCGCTCTACAGGTGTGCATCGGCGCTGGCGATGCGTTCCGCGCCCTCGACAAGCTACGCGAAGCAGAGCGCGCCTACCTGAATGCCAAGGCTGTCGCGCCCCACGATCGCGGCGTGCTCGAGCGCCTGGCAGATCTCGCGATGAAGAGCGGCAAGTCGGAAGAAGCAGCTGTGCTGCTGACCGATCTACTCGCTGTCTCCGCTCCAGATCTGACGCCTGCTGCCCGCGCCGAGCTTTTGCTCAAGCTAGGTACGGCACAACAGCAAAACGGTGAAATCGATGCCGCCGCTGTGTCGTTTACGAGCGCCAGTGAAGTGCTCGTCGATAATGTGGAGCCGCTCGATCGCTTGATCGACGTGCAAGGGACTCAAGAAAACTGGTCCGCGCTCGTCAAGACCATGCGCCGCAGACTCGACTTGGCGCCGAATGAAGACGATCGATTCAAGATGCTCGTGAAATTGGGCGACGTCTACGCAGGCAAGCTCAACGAGCGTGAAAAGGCTGCAAAGGCCTACGTGGCCGCGCTCGAAGTGCACGCCGATGATCGCAACCTGCTGTCCAAGCTGATGGCGGTGTACTCGGAAAACAAAGACTGGACGCGCCTGATCGAAGTGTTGGTGCGCATGGCTGGCGTGGTCGAAGACCCGAAGCTGCGCGGCAAGTACTTCAGCACCGCTGCTGCCATCTCCCAGGGCGAGGTGGGTGACTTCGATGCCGCGATCGAATACTACGAGCGCGCCCTGGCCTTTGACCCGACCTTGGACGGCGCGTTTCGAGGCATGGCCGATTGTCTGCAGCGCACGGCCGCCTGGGAGAAGCTGGCGCGCGCTTACCGTCAGCACATCGCACGGGTCAAAGACCGTGTCACCGAGGAAGAGCTGGCGTCGCTCTGGGACAACCTGGGCGAGACCTGTCATTACCGATTAAACCGCGTCGACGAAGCAGTCGATGCCTACGAACAAGCGCATGCCCTTGATCGCGAGAATCGCCCGCGCACCGAGCGCTTGGTCGAGATCTACGGCAAACACGCGAGCAAGTACGCCGACCGTGCGATCGCCGCGCACGCGGAGCTGCTCGCGCAGAACTCCTATCGCGTCGAATCTTACCAAGCGTTGCGCAAGCTCTACACGCAACTGTCGCGCCCCGATGAAGCCTGGTGCGTATGTCAGGCGTTGCGCAGCTTGAACATGGCCGAGCCCGACGAAGAAGCCTTCTTCAAGCGGCATCGCGTGCAGGCGCCTGCCACCGCGCGCGAATGCGTCACCGAAGAGATCTGGCAGGAGCACTTGCTCCACTCCGACCAGGACGAGCTGCTAACCACGATCTTTGCAACGATGCAGGGAGCGGCGGTCGCAGAGCTTGCACAACCACCGCAGAGCTTTGGTATCAGCCGAGATGGTCAGGTTGATTGTCAGAGTGATCCAGCCGTGATGGCGCAGATGCTGTTCTACGCGTCGGGCGTGATGCTCGTGCCGCTGCCGCCCGTGTTCAGGCGTCCGCAGGATGCAGGTGGTCTGTCGTTCTTGTTCACGGCTCCGCCTGCGCTGGGCCTCGGACAAGCGGCCTTCCAGAGCGCGCCCGATCAGGCACTCGCGTTCATCGCGGGCCGTCAGCTCAGCTACTTCCGGCCCGGCCACTACATGCGTCAGCTCGTGCCGACGGGCAGCGGTTTGCGCAGCTGGCTGCTCGCGGCAATTCGCCTCTCGAACTCGCGCTTTCCGGCGCCAGAAGCGATGCGTCCGCAGGTCGAACGCTACCAGGCGGCGCTCGCACGCACGCTTACCTTGCCCCAACAACAGTCGCTCACGAGCTTGGTCGAACAGCTCATGCGCGAACAACCCGAGCTCGACATGAAGCGCTGGGCGCTGGGCGTGGATCTCACGGCAGATCGCCTGGGCTTTGTGCTCGCCAACAGTGTCGATGCTGCCGTGGCTGTGATCCGCGCAAGCCCGGCTGACAGTAGCCATGCAGCCGAGCGCGACCGCCTCAAGGAGCTGTATCTATACGCCGTGTCGCCGCGTTACCTCGCGTTGCGCCAAGCGCTCGGCATTACGATCGCCTAGAATCACTGCAACACGAGACGGATGTGGAAGAGCTCGTCCGTGTTGTTGTGAACGTGACGGCATCCGCGTCGGCGTAGTCGATCACGAGCTGCTGCAGCGTGGGGAAAGGCCGACAGCCAGCCGGGAAGCACGCATGGGGCGACCTGTACCATGGGGGACAGTGGGTAGCGATCGCGTAGTCTGAGCGCCAATGGCATCCGCCCCACGATTTTCGCCGGCACGCGAAGGTCTGCCTAGGCGGGGCGAAGTAGGCATGTTTATGGTCAGAATCACGACTAGCATGACGTCCATAGCCCACTGGATAGCCGGTTCATGCTGGAAACCCCACTGGCCAGTCCGTGAGAAAGCGCGGTCGTAAATGGGGGGCGCGCGCACGATCAGAATGGACGAGGTTTCACTCTCGAACTTGCGTGGTAGCGTGAGTGAAAGAACGCTAACCAAGGAGCTACATGCCCCACGCGGAGTCGGAAGCCCCTAGTCAGACCTCCCGTATCTCCGTCGAGATAGAAGTCGCCGATAGCGGCCTTCTGCTCGCCCTCACCGGACCGAACGGTGCCCACCTCAAGCCACTCGAACGTGGCTTAGGCGTCGGCATCGGGCTGCGAGGGAACACGATTCGATTGATAGGCCCCCCCAAGTCCGTCGCGCTCGCGGAGCGTGCCGTGGCGGAGCTACTCGCCGTGGCGAGGCGTGGCACGCACCTTACTGAGCGCGAGGTCGTGCGCAGCATCGAGACACTCAAGAGGCACCCGGAGGTCAGGTTGTCCACCATGCTCGATGAAGAAGTTGCGGTCGGAAATGGCAAAAAGCTCGTCTCGCCCAAGGGCGTAGCGCAGCAGCAATACCTGCGCGCGATGAAGGAACACGACATTGTGTTCGGCGTCGGGCCCGCGGGTACGGGAAAGACGTATCTTGCGATGGCTGCGGCCGTGTCTGCGCTGGTCTCGCGCAAGTTCAAGCGGATCATCCTGACGCGGCCTGCCGTTGAAGCCGGTGAGCGCTTGGGCTTCTTGCCCGGCGATTTGGCGGACAAGGTCAACCCTTACCTTCGGCCGCTCTACGACGCGCTGCACGACATGATGGATCTAGAGCGCGCCCAGGACCTGTTGTCGCGCGGCACGATCGAGGTTGCGCCGCTTGCGTTCATGCGGGGTCGCACCTTGAACTCGAGCTTCGTGATTCTCGACGAAGCGCAGAACACGACCAGCGATCAGATGAAGATGTTTTTGACGCGCCTCGGGTACGATTCAAAGGCCGTGATCACCGGTGACGTGACGCAGGTGGATTTGCCCGATCGGCGTCGCAGCGGCCTGTCAGATGCGCTGAATTTGCTGCAGGACGTCGATGGTATTTCGATCTGCAAGTTCACGGAAGTCGACGTGGTCAGGCATCCGCTCGTGCAGCGCATCGTGCGCGCCTATGACGCACGCGACGATCAACGCATGCGCGAAGAGGACGCGCTGCGCTCGACCCGTCAGCGTTCGGCCAACGATCGCGAAGTGTTTAAAGAAGGGGAGTAGGTTTGGCGATCTACGATGGCGTAGCGGCTCTGATTGGGCGCACGCCGCTGGTGCGGCTCAAGAAGCTATCGCCAGCTGGCGGCGCTGAAGTTTGCGCCAAGCTCGAGGGCAAAAACCCCGGCGGTAGCGTTAAAGACCGCCCTGCCCTTGCGATGCTGCTGGCCGCCGAAGAAAGCGGAGCGATCGCGCCTGGCTCGACCATCGTAGAAGCCACGAGCGGCAACACGGGCATTAGCCTGGCGATGCTCGCCGCCTCACGCGGTTATCGCTGCGTGCTCGTGATGCCCGAAGACGCGACGGTCGCGCGCCGCCATCTTTTGCGAGCTTACGGTGCGGAGCTTGTGCTGACATCGGCGGTCGATGGCATGGCCGGCGCGGTCGCACGCGCGGAGAGCATGGTGCGGGAATCTCCGGGCTCGTTCATGCCGCGGCAGTTCGATAATCCGGCCAATCCCAAGGCTCACGCGGACAGCACCGCCCTTGAGATCTGGCGTGATACGGAAGGCGCGATCGATGCCTTCGTGGCTGGCGTGGGCACGGGCGGCACACTTACCGGGGTCGCGCAGGTGCTCAAGCAGCGTCGGCCTGCGCTGCGGATCGTGGCGGTCGAGCCCCGCGGCAGTGCGGTGCTCTCAGGAGGAGCGCCAGGCCTACATGGGATCCTCGGACTGGGCGCGGGCTTCGTGCCCCGGGTGCTCGATCGCGCGTTGATCGATCAAATCATACCGGTCACCGACGTCGCTGCGGACCGTATGGCACGCAGGCTCGCGCACGAAGAGGGCCTGCTTGTTGGCACGTCTTCGGGCGCGAACGTGTATGCCGCCATCGAGATTGCGAAGACAATGAAGTCTGATCAGCGTGTGGTCACGGTATTGTGCGACACCGGCGAGCGCTACCTGGCCTAGGTGCGTACCTGCCGTGGGTGAGTAGCTGGTGCTGAGAGACTTTCTCGCGCGGTTCTGACTTTGCGGTATCTCTCAAGTAGCAATTCATCGAACCGTTTCGTTATCTTAGTGCGCATGCACAGGCCTGGGGCCGCTCGCGTCGCACCGCCGTTTCCCTCTTCGTTCACTGCTCTCTCGCTGATCTTGTCAATCGGGCTGGCGGTCTTGCAGGCGCTCGCGCCAGGCGTGGGCCGGGCGCAGTGCATCGATGAGGCGTTGCGCGATGAGCTCAACGCGCGCCGACAGTATCGGGGCGTGCAAGAGCGACTCTTTCAAAAGGCACAGCGGCATGAGCTCTCTGCCCTGGGCGGTGTCTACGCGGCTGACCTTTTGTCTTCGTCTTACCTTGTTGGCGGCGCCTACACCTTTCACTTCAGTGAAGACTTGGGGCTGGAAGCAAGCTTTGGATACACGCGTGCTCAAAGCGAGGTAGTCAAGATCATTGAGGATCGACTCGCAACCGATCTAGTGAAAAACGAAACGCCCGTCTTCGTTTATCAGGGGCATCTCGTGTGGAGCTTGGCCTACGGCAAGTTGCGTTGGTTTGGCAGCCGGATCAGTCGCTTCGATTTCAACCTGGCGCTCGGCGGTGGCATCACCGACAACCAGGCAGCACGCGGCCTTACGTTTAGCGGCGGGCTCGGCTTCAAGTTCTATCCGAGCGAGTGGTTCGCCGTGCGCATCGATCTGCGCGACAACGTGCTTGAGCAAGAGCTGCTCGGCGAGTCGCGGATTGTGAACAACTTGGTCGCCACGCTTGGCATGTCTGTCTTCATTCCGTTTGGGTTCTGAGACCCGGAGGCGTTATGGGGCACAAGCTCCCGGTGTGGTTCTTGATGACGTTGTGCGGTCTTTCGTTGCCGGCTCGCGCCCAGGATGCAGGCGTAGCTGCGCCGTTGACTCCCGCGGCAACTAACGCCCTGCCTACGACAGGCGCGGGTGCGGCGGGTGCAGGTGCGGGTGATCGCGCGAGCGGGGGTGCGGCCAGCAGTGCAAGCCCAGCGGATCCAAGCGAAAGGCCAGTGTTACCCGAAAGCCGAGCTACGGCGCCTGCGAACGGGCCCGATCTGAGTGTTGTGCGCAGTGATCTGGCAAGCGTGATGGACGAGCTTATCGCGGCACGGACGCGGGTATCGGTGCTGACTAAGGCGTTGTTCAACACACCGCTTTCAATTCGGGTGGTGCGGCGGGCCGACGATCAACGGCTTGAGCACATCACGTTGCGGCTCGATGGCGTGCCCGTGCATGACTCCGATGGCGCAGTGCTTGCCCGCGACGAGGCCGAGCTGTTTCAGGGTTTCGCTGCACCCGGCGTGCATGAAGTGGCCGTGGAAATCACGGAAGTTGCCAAAGCGAATGCGGACTATCGCTATGTGCGCAGCGAACGCTTTCAGATTGAGATCAAAAAGGGCATGCGCACGCGCATCGAGTTTGTGTTGCGCGACAAATCAGACATGGCCGAGGAGCTACGCGAAGACGACGAGGGTGAGTACGACGTGCGCACCTTGATGCGCGTGGAAGCCAAACCGGTCAAGGACGATTGATGGCGTTTTGGTGGGCACGCACGTGGTCGGTCTGTGTGGCGCTCGGGGCGCTTTCGCCCTCCCATGCGCTCGCGCAAGCAGTGAATACTCAGGCACGAGATTCTCCGACTGCACCGGCCAAAGCTGCAGACAGCGCGAGCGTGCTCGATGCGTACATGGTGGCGCTTGAGAAGAAGCGTCTGGCGCCCAAACCTGCCGACGGTATCGAAGAGCTCAAGCCGCTACTCGAAGAGGCGCAGCGCGCGGTGCTCGACGGTAAGAAGGATGAGGCGACAGCCCTGTTGATCGAGATCGTCGACGGCCCGCGCTTTCGTGACTTTGAGGGCCTTACACCCTTTCATACCGCGGAGCTGATGCTCGCCAGCGCCCTGACCGAGCGTTATGCGCTCAAAAGCGCGCAGCGCGTCGTCGATCGCATGCTCACCCGCGGACCTGGCATGGCGGCCTTCGAGCCAGCTTATCGGCGCGCCGTGGACATTGCGTTAGCACGCGGAGATTTTGCAGAATCCGCTGCGCATCTGGCGACGTTTCAGCGCGACAAGCTGCCCGAGGATTCAGTCAATGAGCTTGCCTATTTGGAGGGGCGTGCCGCCCACGAGCGGGGCGCCTTGCCCGAGGCGATACAGAAGCTGAGTAAGGTAACGAAGAAGAGCCGCTTTTACGTCAGCGCCCAATACTTGCTCGGTGCGATCGCGGCTAAGACTCGACAATTCAAAGAGGCGGAAGCTCACTTCTGCGCGATCGCGGAAGCTGGCAAAGACAACTCGTACTCGTTCTTCATCGACGGGCGCTTCTTTCCGGTGCGCGATCTCGCCCATCTGGGGTTGGGGCGAGTGGCGCATGAAACAGGACGGGCCAGCGACGCGTTCTATTACTATTTCCAGGTTCCGAGCGACTCCGACCGCTTGGCAGAAGCGATGTTCGAAGCTGCCTGGGCGACGTACGAAGGCGGCGATCACGAAGCTGCCCTCGACAGCTTGGACCAGCTGGAAGCACGCTTTCCGCGCTCGGCGCACGCTGCCGAAGCTTCGGTGTTGCGCGGCTACGTGCATTTGTCGCGCTGCGAGTTCGCCGAGGCCGAGCGAAGACTTACCAAGTTCGAGCGCGACTTCACGCCGGTGCTGCGCCAGATCGAGGCAGCGCTTGAAAGCCCTTCACGCAAGAGCGGCCTGTACGCGGACTTAGTGCTGCGCGCGCACAGCCTGGCCCGTCTGCGTGCCGCCGATCAGAGCGGCGAGCCCACGCCTGACAGTCTGCTCCTTTCGTTGGTGTTGGCCGATCCCGACTTCTATCGTCTGCATGCGGAGCTGCGTGCGCTCGATGCTGAGCTTGGACGCAGTGGCAACGTGCCGCGCGAGCTGTTCGCACTGAGCAACCGGCTGACACAAGGGGATGCGCCCGCACCGCGCAAGGCTGACGCAGGCAGCGTGGATTCCGTGGCGGCTGCTGATGGCGTGGCGGCCGCTGAGGCGGAGCTCACGCGCGTCAAGGCCGCCATCGATGCATTGGGCCGAGAGGTAACTGCCCTTTCACGCGCGGGTACGGACAATGCGGACAAGGTTAGCCTCGCGGCCTTGCGTAAAACCCAGCGTAGCCTCGACCAGCGAGTGGCAGATATCGAGCGCAAGCTGCGCGATGCTGTGCGCGACGGGCAACTGGAGGCGACCAAGCCCAGCGCCACGGATTTGCAGGCGCTATTGCGCAGCGATCAGGCGTACGTGGCCGCCCTACGAAGTCAGGCCCATCGCGTGCGGGTGGAGTTGTCGGACGCCGCGGATCGCGCAGGCGAGCGCGCGCTTGTGGACCTGCGTGAGCGATTGGCGGCCGAGCTGCGTCGCGCGCGCATCGGACGCATCGACGCGGTGATGGGTAGTAAGCGTCAGGTCGAGATTCAGATCGAAAGCTTGTCGGTGGGTCGTTGTCCACCCGAGCTTGCGGATGCCCTGCGCATGCAGAGCTTGCTTCGCGACGATGAAGAGTACTGGCCGTTCGAAGGAGAAGACTGGCCGGACGAATTCCTCGAGCGCTATGGCGATGAAGAGGATGATGACGAGGACGAGCGATGAGG